>DASUCS010000261.1:0-21321 GCA_036275935.1 Acidimicrobiales bacterium | reverse complement strand
GTCCCCGTCGGGCTGGCGACGGGACGAGCGGCGCGGCATGCAGCGGGTTTCCCGGCCGTGGCGAGCGGCCACGCGTCGACCGCGCCGACGTGGCACTTCGGGGCGGTGCTCGTGGCCAGTGTCATCGGCGCGCTCTTCGGCGCGGTCATCGCGCCGCGCCTGCGACTGATGCTGTCGGAGGAGCGAATACTCGTGGGCACGCTCGGGCTCGTCGCCGCGGGTGGACTCGCGTGCGCCTTACAAGGCGGACTGCTGGCCTCGGTCAGCGCCGCCCTCATCGTCGGCGTCGGTGCCAGCGCCGGACGGCTGGTGTTCGACGCCATCGTGCAACGCGACGCGCCGGACGCGAACTTCGGTCGCTCGTTCGCCCGCTTCGAGACGCGCTTCCAGCTGTTGTGGGTCGTCGGTGGCTTCCTGCCGGTGATCGTGCCGATCCCGGCGCGTCTCGGTTTCGTCGTCGTCGCCGGCGCAGCCGGCTTCGGTGCGTTCGCCTACTGGCAAGCCTCGAAGTCCCACGCCGGAGGCCGCGTCCCGGTCTCGGTGTGAGTCTTCGCCCTCACTCGGGGAGGTCGATGCGGGCGAGCCAGAGTCCGGGGGCGTCGACCTCGGCGGGCGTCGGCAGCTCACGTTCGGTCGACCACAGACGCTCGAGTGCGTCCTTGCCGGCACGCTGCACCACACCTTCGATGAACGCCGCGCCCCGCTCGTACTGCACCTGTGACAGCTCGAGTCCGAGCAGTCGGTCGACGAAGCGGTCGCTCGGATCGGCGGTCACACGCCGACGGCGCATCGCCTCCGTCACCATGCCGTAGGAGCCGATGAGGTTCTGCCCGATGTCATCCATGAGGTGATCGACGTAGCCGACGATCACCGCGACGAGTGCCTCGAGGCGAGGCAGCAGCTCGCGCTGCGCCGGCGACTGGATCGCGCCGAGCAACAGCTCAGGGTCGCCGAAGAACTGCTGGATGTCGTTCATGGCCGCCATGTCGCTGATCTCGAGCTCGCCGAGTTTGGATTCGAGCGCGCCTGCGTCGGGCTCGAACCCGGCCACGTACTGGTCCAGCAGCGTCTGCATCCGATGCCGTACATGCGGCACGGCGAGCACCGCGTGATGCGCGACCTCGTGGACGCACACCCACAAGCGCAGATCGTCGTCCGGCAGGCTCCACTCGCGACCGAACTCCTCGATGTTGACGAGCACGATCATGAGCTCGTCGCTCAGCGGCCGAGGGATCGGCAGGTCGTACTGGCCGAGCGAACGGCGGGCGAGATGACCGATCATCGACCCCGCCGTCATGCCCAGCATCACCGGACTGAACGCCTGCATGATGCCGCCGAGCATCTTGGCCATCGGATCGTCGGCGTCCTCGGGATCTGTGGCGAACATCCCGGCTGCGCCCGCGCCGCCGCCCAACGAACTGGCGAGCGACTCGAAGAGGCGTCGATGCGCGTTCATCGTCTGTTGGATCCACTGGCTGCGGGTCACAGGGGTGATCGTCAGGCCTCGGCCGGTCGGTGACGTCGACAGGCCCGACGCCTGCGCGACGTGGAGCTCGGCCACGCGTGCGAGCTGTTCGACGCGGATGCGATCGGCTGGGTCGACGTTGGGTTCCGATGCGCCCTCCGTCGCAATCGAGGCGGCCAGCTGCCGAGCCGCGTCCCAACTGACCGGTCCCTGTTGCTGGAGCATGCGGGCGAGATCGCCGAACAACGGGATGTTCCGGAACGGGTCGTCTCCGGGATCGAGTGGACCCTGATCGCTCACGTTGGCATGGTAGGGCGATGTCGACCGTCGTCCTCAGCGGTGCCGCGGATCCGCTGGGCCGCCGCGTGGCGTCGGCGTTGGAGCGCCTGGCCTCGGTGGATCGGGTTGTGACGCTCGACCACGCCGATCTGGCGGGCGCCGACCTCAAGAGCCGCATCGAGGGCGCCGACGCCATCGTGCATCTCGACGGCGGCGTCGACGAGACCCGATCGCTACTGGACGCCGCCGGTGCGGTCGGCGTGGCCCACGTCGTGCTCCTTTCCAGCGCCACGGTCTACGGCGCGTGGGCGAACAACCCCGTGCCGCTCACCGAGGACGCACCGCTGCGGCCCAACCACGAGCTCGAGTTCGCGGTGCGCGCCGCCGAGCGCGAGCGCCTCGCGTCGGAATGGAAGAGCGAGCACCCGACGTCGACGGTCGCCGTGCTGCGTCCGACGGTGTCGGTTGCCGACGATGCGAACGGTTGGCTCGCCAACGCGCTGCGCGACGCGTCGGCAGTGCGCGCCGCCGAGCCCGATGATCCGCCCGGACAGTTCGTGCATCTCGACGACGTCGCCAGCGCGGTTGCCATCGCACTCGAGCAACGGCTCGACGGCCCGTTCAACGTGAGCCCCGACGGATGGATCGCGGGCGACGCGTTGCGCGCACTCGCCGCTGTGCCCCCCGTTCGCTTGCCGACGCGCGTCGTGCGTCGCCTCGCGTTGTTGCGGGCGCGGTTCGATCCGCAGAGCGCGTCACCCGGTTTGCTGCCGTACACGATGCATCCCTGGGTGGTCGCCAACGATCGGATCAAGGCGATCGGTTGGCGCACGACCTACACGAACGAAGAGGCATACGTCGCGGGGCACCCGCCCGCGCCGTGGTCCACGGTCAGCCCGCAACGCCGCCAAGAACTCGCGCTCGCCGGCTTCGGCGCACTGGGCGTCGGACTGCTTGCCGGAATCGTGTGGTTGATCAGGCGTGCTTCTCGGCGAGGGTGACGGTCATCGTCTGCGGTTGCGCGCCGCGCATGACCTCGAGTGCCACCGCATCGCCGGGATGATGGCCGCGTAGCGCCACCACGAACGCCGACATCGACGAGATCTTCGTACCGTCGATGGAGATGATCACGTCGTCCGCAGCGAGCCCTGCCTCTGCCGCGGGGCTGCCGTCGACGACCTTGGTGATCTTGGCGCCACCGACGAGCCCGACCTGCTTCGCCATCTCGGCGTCGAGGTCCGCGCCTTCGAGTCCGAGCCACGCGTGACGCGCGGTGCCGGTCGCGATGATGTCGTCGACGACTCCGCGCACGATGTCCATCGGGATGGCGAAGCTGAGACCGTTCGCAGCCGTGTCGTCGGACTGCGCGGCGGTGGTCATCCCCACGACGGATCCGGAGCCGTCGCACAACGCACCGCCCGACGATCCGTTGGCACTCGGCACGCCGACTTCGATCATGTCGCGCAGCTCGACGCCGCCTTCGCTCACCATGTGCCGGCCGACCGCGCTGATCACGCCGACGGTGACGGACGGACCGCCCGACTGCCCGATCGGTGAGCCGATGGCGACCGCTGATTGACCGGACTGCAGGTCGACGGCGGAGCCGAGCACGGCGACGGGCAGATGCCCGTGGTCGACCTTGAGCACCGCGATGTCGGTGAGCGAGTCGGTGCCGACGACGCGAGCCGCGATGGCGGTGCCGTCGGCCAGCACAACTCGCAGAGTCGGAGCGTGATCGACCACGTGGGCGTTGGTCACGACGTAGCCGTCGTCGCGCACGAGGATCCCGGAGCCCTTGTCGTCGTCGCCGACCTCGATCCGGGTGATGGCGGGCGACACGTTCTTGGCGATCGTCATGATGCTCGGGCCCCCCGAGCTCACCGCGTTGATCTCCGCCGATGGCCTGACCGCGACCTTCTCGACGACGGGCTTCTCCACGACGTCGTTCGACAGCCGACCCGAGGCCGCGACGAATCCCAACGACATGGCGGAACCGATGAGGCCGGCGACGAGGGCAACCGCCCAGGTGCGCGTGCCGGACGAATCGGACGACGACGGTGCGGGCGGCGGCACGCTCAGCGCGGCGCCGACCTCGGAGGGGTGACGCCACAGGCGATCGTCGGGTGGAAGCGGTGCGCCGCCGACGGGCGCGTCATCGTCGTCGTCGGCGTCGAAGGGCACGAAGGGCAACGATACTGACGGGTCTTCCCGGGGTGGCCGCGCCCTGCGACGCCGACGCGACGTGGGGATTTCGAAGTGGATCCCGTTCGTCGTCGTAACCTTGTGCCCCTATGCAACCGCCGACGTCGGGGGACGTGTGGCTGGGGCTGTCGGGCGAACCGTTGCCCGTGACCGCCGCGGCCGAGTGGGTCGTTCGTCCTGACTGTGGCGCGGTCGTGCTGTTCAGCGGGACTGCGCGTGATCACGCGCCTGGGCGGCCCGGTGTCGAGCAACTCGAGTACGAGGCCTACGAGGAGCAGGTCGAGCCCCGACTCCGGGTGGTTGTCGACGAGATGCGGGCGCGCTGGCCCTCGGTCGGGCGGGTCGTGTTGATCCACCGAGTGGGTGTCGTGCCCGTCACCGAGTCGGCCGTCGTCGTCGCCGTCTCCGCTCCGCACCGCGACGAGGCGTTCGTTGCGGCGCGGTTCGGCATCGACGCGATCAAGGCGTCGGTCCCCATCTGGAAGCACGAGAAGTGGGACGGTGGCGAGTCGTGGGGGACCGACGCGCAAGAGCTCGTCGACGCAAACGTTGTGGGTGACGAATCGTGAGTGTCCTGTTGTTCCTGATCGTGCCGCTGATCGTGATCGTGATCGCCTCGATCGTCATGTCCTTGAGGCAACGCAAGCCGCAAGGCATGCGTTCGAGCATCGAAGGCTTCCAAGCACAGATGAAGGCGTTGTCGCCCAACGACGACGCGGACCGCAAGGGCTGATCACGGCCCGCGATCTCGCCATCGATCTCGGGACGGCGAACACGCTCGTCTACGAACGCGGTCGTGGCATCGTGCTGAACGAACCGTCCGTCATCGCGTTGAACAGCCGCACGGGCGACGTGCTGGCGATGGGCCACGAGGCGTGGCAGATGATCGGTCGCACGCCCGGCTACATCGTGGCGGTGCGTCCATTGCGCGGTGGCGCGATCACGGACTTCGACATCACGCAGCGCATGATCCGGCTGCTGCTGCAGCGCGTCGGGGTGAACCGGTTCAACCGTCCCCGCGTGGTGATCTGCGTTCCGTCCGCGATCACCGAGGTCGAGCGTCGTGCGGTGACCGAGGCGGCGAGGCGCGCCGGTGCTGCTGACGCGCAACTGATCGAGCAGCCGATGGCCGCAGCGATCGGTGCGGGACTCCCCATCAACGAACCCGTCGGCAACATGGTCATCGACGTCGGCGGTGGCACCTCCGAGACGGCGCTGATCTCGCTCGGTGGGACTGTCGCGCTGCAAGCCGTGCGCGTCGGCTCGTTCGACATCGACACCGCCATCCAGACCTACGTGCGTCGCGAGTACGGCATCGCCGTGGGGGAGCGCACGGCGGAAGAGATCAAGGTGGCGATCGGCTCGGCCTATCCGACGCTCGACGAATTCAAAGCGGAGGTGCGCGGCCGCGACCTCATGAGCGGTCTGCCGAAGACGGTGATCCTGTCGCCGGAAGAGACGCGCGAGGCGATCGACGAACAGGTGGCGGCCGTCGTTGATTCGGTGATCGCGTGTCTCGGTCAGGCGCCACCCGAGCTGGCCCAAGACTTGATCATCCGCGGCATGTACCTGGTGGGCGGTGGCGGGTTGCTTCGTGGGTTCGATCTTCGGATCTCCGAGGAGACCGAGATCCCGGTCCACCTCGTCGACGCCCCGCTCGAGTGCGTCGTACTGGGCGCCGGCCGCGTCATCGAGAACTACGACCGACTCAAGTCCATGTTCATGGGGGCGCATCGCTAGAAGTACCCATTCGGTGTCCACTTTCGGGGTGGAGGATGGGCGCATGACGAACACGACTTCGGACCGGGAACGCCACGACACGCTCGACGTGCTGCGCAAGCACCGCCAGCTGCTGCTGGGCACGGTGCAGGGAGTGACCGACGAGCAGGCCGCCGCTCGCACCACGGTCAGCGAGCTGTGCCTCGGCGGGATCATCAAGCACGTGAGTCAGGTCGAGGAGCGGTGGGCGGGGTTCATCGTCGATGGCCCCTCGGTGTTCCCACCGATGGACGAGGCGGCCTACAAGGCCCACCTCGAGAGCTTCCAGATGCAGCCGGACGAAACGCTGGCCGGGATCGTGGCGGCGTACGACGCCGTCGCCCGTCGCGTCGACGACCTCGTGATGAGCGTCCCCTCGTTCGACGACGACCACGAGCTGCCGCCGGCGCCGTGGTTCGAGCCGGGCGCCCGCTGGTCGGCCCGTCGGGTCTTCGCGCACATCGTGGCGGAAACGGCGCAGCACGCCGGCCACGCCGACATCATTCGTGAGGCGATCGACGGCCAGAAGTCGATGGGCTGACGCGCGCCGCGAGCGATGGGACGTCGATCGCCACGTCGAACCCGTCGCGATCGGCGAGCCAGGCGCGATTGAGCTCGTGCAGCTCGCTGCCGTCCCAGTGGTTCAGGTACACGACCACACGCGGTGCGGTGATCGCTGTTGCGGACAGTCGCACCGCGTTGATCGTCCCGAGTCCTGCGTCGGCGACGAGCACCACGGCGTCGGGTCGGTACATCTCGCACAGGTCGGCACTGTCGCCGTCGAACGCGATGGGCGAGCGAACGCCCCCGACGGTCTCGACCCACTTCACGTCCGGTTCCGGTGAGGGCCACTTCGTCTCGGTCACGAGGTCGCGCATGGCGAACTCCGACCGCTCGAGCACCGCCGCCGCCATGGGCGGCGCGAGCGCGATCGGGTACCACCGGTGTTCAGGACACACGACGTTCGCATGCTCACCGGTGGCGCTGCCGAGCACGTCGGCGTCCGTCGGTCCGGTGTCGCCGGGGTCGTAGGACTGCACCGGCTTGCGGGCTGCGACCGTCACACCATCGCGGCGCAGATGTGCGAGCACGGCCGCGCCCACCCATGTCTTGCCGATCTCGGTACCGGTTCCGGTGCAGACGACGACGGTCAAAGGTCGGTGAGCGCCTTCGCCAGCCGGTCGACGTCGTCGGCCTGGTGGGCGGCGGACAGCGCGACCCGCAAACGACACGTGCCGGGCGCGACGGTCGGTGGTCGAATCGCCGGCACCAGGAGCCCATGGTCATCGAGCAGGCGCGCCGACGCGTCGATGGCGCGCTGCTCGTCGCCGAGAACGATCGGCACGATCGGCGACGGATGCCCCGGGGCGATGCGCTCGACGTGCCGGCGCAGACGTGCCTTCAGGTCGTCGCCCGCGGATGACTGCAACACCTCGAGCGCGGCGAGCGCGGCGGCGCTGTCGGCGGGGGTGGGCGCGGTCGTGAAGATGAACGGTCGCGCGGCGTTGATCATGAGATCGATGAACGGGCTCGGACCGGCGACGAATCCGCCGAGCGCGCCCAACGTCTTCGACAGCGTTCCGACGCGCAGCACGGTCGCGTCGGACGTGGGCACCGACGGTCCGAGCACGGAATGGGCCTCGTCGAGGATGACCAACGCGTCGTGATCGGCGCACACCTCGAGCAGTTCAACCAGCGGTGCTTCGTCACCGTCCATCGAGAACACGGTGTCGGTGACGACGATGGCCGCGCCGTCGTGCATCGACAGCAGCTCGTCGACGTGGCCGACGTCGCGATGTCGCGCAATGGCAACGCGGCCCCGGGCCAGACGTGTGCCGTCGATGATCGACGCGTGGTTCAACTCGTCGCTCACCACGAGCACGTCGTCGGTTGCGAACGTCGTCAGCACACCGAGGTTCGCGGTGAACCCGGTCGGGAACAGCAACGCCGCTTCGGTGTCCTTCCACGCCGCGAGGGCGACCTCGAGCTCGTGATGGATCGGACGGCCGCCGACGATCAGCCGCGCCGATCCCGATCCGGCACCCCACTGGTCGAGCGCGGCGCGGGCTGCGTCGACAACAGCCGGATGTTGTGACAGCCCGAGGTAGTCGTTCGACGCGAAGGACACGACGCGACGGTCGTCCTCCATGGTGAACGCCGGCCCGCCGCCGTCGAGCGTGCGGATGCTGCGCCACCGTCCGGCGTTCGCGATCTCCTTGTTGCGGCTCGCAACCCTGTCGCGCCAGCCGCCCGATGCGGTCACTCCGCTGCGACCTCGTCGATCGCGGCGCGCACGGCATCGACGATGCGATCGATCTCGTCCGCCGTGATGGTCAGTGGCGGCATGAGCACGATGACGTCGCCGAGCGGACGGATGAGCACGCCTCGCCGCACACAGGCCGCCGAGATTCGCCGGCCCCAGCGCAGGCCGTCGGCGGGAGGAGCGAGCTCGATGCCGGTCATCAGCCCCTGCTGGCGGACCTCACGCACCGCGGCGAGCGGCGTGACGTCGGCAGCGAGACGAGCCTCCAGCTGCGCGGCGCGTGCGCACACGTTGGTGAGCACGTCCCACTCCTCGAGGAGTTGCAGATGCCGAAGGGCGACCGCGGAGGCGAGCGCGTTCCCGCTGTAGCTGTGTCCGTGGTACAGCGTGCGCTCGGACAGGTCCGCACCCAGGAAGGCGTCGTACACGCGCCGTGACGCCACCGTCGCCGCCATGGCGAGGTACCCGCCGGTGAGGCCCTTGCCGAGGCAGAGGACGTCCGGGCGTACGCCGCACTGCTCGACGGCGAACAGCGTGCCCGTGCGGCCGAATCCCGTCGCCACCTCGTCACAGATCAGCAGCACGTCGTTGCGGTGGCAGGCGTCGGCGATCGCGCGCACGAACTCGGGGCCGTGCAACAGCATCCCAGATGCACCTTGCACCAGCGGCTCGAGCACGACCGCCGCCAACTCGGATGCATGTTGCTCGATGACCGCGACAGCGGCGGCAGCGTCGCCGCTGGGAACGCGCCGAACGGGGAAGCGCAACGGGTCGAAGACGTCCGTACCAAAGCCGCCGTCGCCCACCGACAGCGAGCCGATCGAGTCGCCGTGGTACGCGCCGCCGAACGCCAGGTAGGTGGTCCGCCCCGTCACACCTTGGTTGGTCCAGAACTGGAAGGCGATCTTCAACGCTTGCTCGATCGCCGCCGCACCGTCGGACGCGAACAGGAAGTGCGGCTCGTCCACCGGCACGACGCGCGCGAGTGCTTCGCCGAGCTCGATGGTGACGCGGTTGCCGTTGCCGAGCATCGTCGAGTGCGCGACGCGATCGAGTTGTTCGCGGGCGGCCGCGTCGAGCTCCGGAACGTGGTGGCCGAGGGTGTTCACCCACAACGACGAGATCGCGTCGAGATACCGGCGACCGTCGACGTCGATCAGCTCGCGACCCTCGGCGCGCTCGACGATGATCGGCGCGTTGTCGGCGAAGCACGACATCTGTGTGAAGCCGTGCCACAGGACCGACGCGTCGCGCTCCACCCAACTGGCGTGCTCGTCACCCATCGATCGCTAGTCGAGCAGGTCCTGGGCGGCTTGGCGAACTTGCCAGTCCCGATCCTGCAAGGCGCGCTCGAGGGCAGCGTCGACCTCGGGACCCTCGAACGGCGCGAGTGCGAGCACGGCTCGGCGACGGATCGCGGGCTTGTCCGTGGTCGCGGTGAGGATGGCGGCCAAGCCAGCGTCGTCGCCGATGGCGCCGAGGGCGGCAACGGCGGCCTCGCGTACGAGCGCGTCGGCATGGTCCGTGGCGATGCTGCCCAGCAGTCCGACGATCTCGGGAGCGGTGCCTTCGACCTCGCCGCACGCCCACGCCGCGACCTCGACCACCGTGTCGTCCGTGTCGTGCAGCAGCCCGCGTAGCACGCGATGCGCGTCGGCCGGTTGGAGTGCACGCGGCGTCACCTCAGCGACTCGACATCGCACGACGGCATCCGTGTCGTTCGCGGCGTGCGCCAGGTCGGCCGGCGTCAGAGCGTGCAACCGAGCGAGGGCGCCGAGCGCGGTCGCTCGCACGATCGGCGCGTCGTCAGCAAGCCCACGACGCGCCGACACCTCGTCGGCCTGATGGCCCGCGAGTGCGACCGCTCGACGCCGTGCGGTCACATCGTCCTCGGTCATCGCCAACGATCGTGACGACCGCGAGGAAGTCCGCTCAAGTCGCTCCCGCGTGGGTCCGATGCCCTAGGCACGTCATGGTCCGAACCCGAAAGCGAGCACTCGTGGCACACATGGTCAGCTACCGCGACTCCGAGGGGAAGCAGAGCTATCACGAGACGGCGGAGCTGAACGACGCCATCGCCTACGTCGAGCACCTGCGCAACGACGAGGCTGTCGAACACGCCCGGATCTTCAAGATGGACGAGCTCAACTTCGAGTACCGGCCGTACTTCCGCGTGGAGATCGCCGGTGCCGCGAGCGCCGCGCCACCGCCTCCGCCGGCCGGATGGGTTGCGCCCCAGCCGACGGACACCCTGCCGCCGGCCGCAGCCGACGAGGACGATCGCGATCCGCTCGCGTCCGCGTGGGCGGCGAGCGAGCGTCCCGAAGATCGGTTCGACGATTCGGTCGGCGCGGGCAACGGCCGCCGAGGTCTCTTCGGCCGCTGACCCGTCACGAACTGGCCTTGCCGCTATTGGACGGCGTCGCGCAGCCCTGACACCAGGATCGCTCCCCCGACGCCGATGAGCAGCGCGGCCAGCGCGCCCAACAGGGTGACGATCACGATCAACAGCACCGCCGACCGGAACCGTTGCAGCGGTGTGGGTGCGAGGGCCCTCATCCCCCACGTGGCGGGAAAGGGGACGGCGGCCTGAATCGCCGTCTCGCGGTCGCGTTCTGCCTGTGGCGTGGCAGGCTTGTCGAGCCCCGCTTCGTTCCTCAGGACCACCTTGAGAGTGATCACGACGGCGGCGCAGACGACGACGAGGCTGATGACGAACGCGGACAACCTTCAGACAGTAGAAGGCGAGTCGCCGTCTCCGGAGCCTGAACCGTCCGCAACCCAGCGCAGTTGGTGGCGGCGGTGGTGGTGGGCCGTCGCGCTCGTGACGGTGACGAGCATCGTCGCTGCCGTCGCCGGCGCCGCGATGCTCATCCACGTTCCGTACGTGATCGAGTCACCCGGATCGCTGTACCAGACCACCGACCGCATCTCGATCTCCGGGGCGACGCCCTATCCCACCGAGGACAAGATCGAGCTCGTCACGGTCAGCGTGGACAACCGTGTGACCGCGCTGGAGAAGTTCTTCGCCGATCACAACGGTGACGACGTGGTGGTCCCCGCGAAGGACGTGCTGGGCAACCAGACGCCGGCTCAGAACGACGAGCTCAACCGGTTGCTGATGAGCCAGTCGAAGGACGACGCGGTCCTCACCGCGTTGCAGAAGCTCGGCTACGACGTGCACCCGACCTCGACCGGTGCGATCGTCCAGGAGACGGTTCAGGGTGGGGCTGCCGACGGAAAGATCCGCGTGGCCGAGACGATCGTGTCGATCGACGACAAACCGATCACGAGCCGAGACGACCTCACCGGGGTGCTCGCCACGCACAAGCCGGGTGACACCGTGACGCTCGGGCTCGAGGCAACCGACGGCACCAAGCGCACGCTGCCGATCCAGCTCGGCGAGAACCCCCAGAAGCCAGGCGGCGCGTTCCTCGGCGTCTCGATCACGAGTCGGCTCGTCTATCCGGACCTCCCCGTGAAGGTGACGGTGAACTCCGGCGACATCGGCGGACCCAGCGCCGGGTTGGCCTTCACGCTCGGCATCCTCGACCTCATGACGCCGGGCGATCTGACCGGCGGGCACGAGGTGGCGGTCACCGGAACCGTCGACGGAACCGGGGCGGTCGGGCCGATCGGGGGCATCGAGACCAAGGTCGTGGCGGTGGCCCGGGAGGGCGTGAAGTACTTCCTCGTCCCGGCCGAGAACGCCGACGCCGCCCGGTCCAAGGCCCCCAAGGGCCTCCAGATCGTCCCGGTCCACACCCTCGACGAGGCCTTGGCCTTCCTGGCATCGATCGGCGGCAGCGGCCTGCCGGGGACCCCACCAGCGCCCAGCCAGTGACCTATCCCCCTCGATGGGGCAGAATTCGGTCACTTTCGTTGAACTCGTGCCGATGCA
Organism: Acidimicrobiales bacterium; assembly: GCA_036275935.1. Lineage (GTDB taxonomy): Bacteria > Actinomycetota > Acidimicrobiia > Acidimicrobiales > JACDCH01 > DASUCS01. The sequence goes on along the minus strand of DASUCS010000261.1, from coordinate 9,453 downwards.
GCATTCGATGACGCTTTCCGATCGGCCCGCTCCTCTCGGGGGCGGGACCGATGGTCGCTGGGCTCCCTAGGTGTCAACCGCGGGCGCTCAGCTCCAATTCGCGGCTGACTTTGCCGTCTTCCTCGTCGCGCTCGCGGGGCTGTCGTTCGTCGTGCTGCGCGCCGAGCTGCTCGTCGACGGCAGCGTCCGCCGATTCGCGTTCGCCGCGGGGTTGTTCTCGATCGGGGCGGCGGCGTTTCTCCACGGCGCACTGATCGTCGAGGACGTCGACAACGGTTGGCTCGTCGCGCTGCGCGTCGTCGGCATCGTGCTGCTCGCCATCGTGCCGACTGGCTGGTTGGCCGGGAACGGCGGACGGCTGTGGTTGATCGGCGGGATCGTGCTGCTCGCCGCGTCAGAGATCGCACTTCGGGCCGATACTGCGACGCTCGGGAACTGGTTGCGCATCGCGGCTGCGCTCGGGATGGGTTCCGCATTTCTCGCTGCGGGCCGACGCTCGATCGCCACGCGCGTCGCGGCGACGTCAGGCGCGCTGCTCCTGGGTGTCGTGCTCGCAGTCGCGCTCGCGTTGTCCGTGGTGGTGTCGAACAACGTCGAGCGCGATGCCGTGCGACGGTTCCGTTCGGAAGCGGCGCTGCAGGCGGCGCTGTCGGTTGAACAAGGCGCGACGGCGCTGAGCGACGCGCAGATCATTGCGCCCTCGCTCGCCGCGCAACGGGACTCGTCAGCGGCGATGGAGACGATCCGCAACACGCCCGAGGGTGACGAGGTGGACGGTGGGGCGGTGCTGCAGCTCACCGCGGCGCTCACGACGTTCGTGACCGTCGCCCACGAGCAGGGCATCGACCCTCGTCTGGGTCCGCTCGTGGTCGTCAACGACACAGGCGCGGTGATCGCGGTGGGCGACGGACTCAGTCCGGCCGACGCGCTGCAGCTCGCGGGGAGCGACGTCGTCACTCAGGCCCGCGGCGTCGGCTCGTCGCGCAAGTCGCTGTTCGTCACCGCCGGCGCGCAGCCGAAGCTGTTCGCGCTGGCCGCTGCTCCCATCGGTAACGGCTTCTACGTGGTGGTCACCTCACAGCTCGACAACTCGTACCTGCAGCTACGAGTTCCGGCCGGGAACAACGAGATCGCCGGTTACGGACTCACGCTCGCGACGCGCGAGGCCGTGCTCGCGACGACCGGCGACCAGCCCTCGCCCGCCGACGCGCTCGACGTCAGCCGCGGCACGATCGACGGATCCTCGAACGTCGACACCAGCGGAAGCGGTCGGTTGCTGGCCGGGGCTCCGGTGGTTCCGGACCAGGTGCCGATTGCCAGCGTGCTCGTGTCGGTTCCGTCGACGTTCGTGGCCGGTACGCGCGACGACGTGTTCCGGCTGCTGTTCATCGTGGCGCTCATCGCCGCGTTCGTCGCCGTCGTGCTCGCGGCCATCGTCGGTGAGCGCATCGGTTCCGGGTTGAGGCGTCTCACGGTCGCGGCCGGAGAGATCCAGGGCGGCAACCTCGAAGCGACGGCGGCGGTGGCGAGCCCCGACGAGCTCGGCGTGCTGTCCAAAGCGTTCGACTCGATGGCGTTGTCGATCCGAGGCATGACCGCGGACCTCCGTCAGGCCGCGACCGACGAGGCCACGCTGCGCGGCCGGCTCGAGGCGGTGTTCGGCGGCATGACGGAAGCACTGTTCGCGATCGACGCGCACGGCACGCTCACGGACTTCAACGCCGCGGCGGAGGAGCTGCTGGGCGTCGCCTCTGCCGACGCGGTCGGCCACCCCGTCGAGGAGGTCGTGCACGCCGTTTCCGACGATGGCGACGACCTCGGCCCGCGACTGCACCTACCGTCCACGGGCGAGTGGGCGACGACGGGCTATGTCGTGCAACCGGACGGCACCGAGGTGCCGATCGTGCTGTCCGCGGGTCCACTGCTGGGCGAGAACGACGAGCTCGTCGGTTCTGTCTTCTTGGCGCGCGACATGCGGCGCGAGCAAGAGGTCGAGAAGATGAAGACCGAGTTCCTGTCGAACATCTCGCACGAACTGCGCACGCCGTTGACACCGATCAAGGGCTACGCCGGCATGCTCCGCAGCCGTGCCGTCGATGCGGACCGAGTGAAGAAGTTCGCCGCCGAGATCGAGGTCGGCGTCGCACAGCTCGAGCGCGTCATCGATCAGCTCGTGCACTTCGCGACGATGGCCGCGGGCCGGCTGGAGCTACAGGCCGAACCGGTCAAGCCCCGTGATCTCGTCGACTCGGCGGTGTCGCGCTGGCGCAGTCGAGTCGACGGCCGTCACGTCATTCGGCGCAGGGTGGCGCGGGGCTTGCCGACGGTCGACGTCGATCGTCTCTACCTCGAGCAGTCCTTGGATGAGCTCATCGACAACGCGGTGAAGTACTCGCCGGACGGAGGGACTGTGTTGGTGTCCGCGCGGGTGTCGCCCAACGGCAAGGGTGATGTGCTGCAGTTGACCGTGCACGACTCGGGCGTCGGCATCCCTGCGGATCGCGTCGAGTCGATCTTCGATGACTTCGCGCAGGGCGACGCATCCGCCACGCGCGAGTTCGGTGGCCTCGGTCTCGGGCTCGCGCTCGTCACCCGCATCGTGCGGGCCCATGGCGGCGAGCTCGAGTGCCAGTCGGCGCCCGACCGGGGCACCGATTTCACGATCAGCCTCCCGGTGAACCGATGATCGAGCTCGCCGACCATCCCGCGACGAAGCGCATCGCGTTCGCGGTGATCGCCGCAGTCCTGTTCGCGGGGATCGTCGCCGCCGCCACGAAGTCCGACGACGGCAACGTCGGCGAAGGCCGGCTCACCGCGCACGGCCGCGCCGCCGTGACGGACGTCAACGGCGCCCGCCGCGAAGTGTCCGGCGTCGTCGCGTTGCACTCCGGCGACACCGTCGAGGCGATCGACGGTGCGATGACCATCGACCTTCCCGACGGATCGACGATCGAAGGTCGTCCTGCGTTCAAGCGAAGCGCGGCCACTCGCGTGAAGGTCGCGCGACCGGCCGAGCTCATGGACGGCGACCTGCTCGTCGTGGCCAAGAACGGCACCGACCTCGTGGCTGCAGGGAACCGCCTGCACCTCGATGCTGCGCACGGCAGTCCGAACGCGATGCGCGCCTCGCGCTCGCTGGCGGTCGACGCGTCCGTCTACCGCGGCCAAGCGGCGTTCGACTCGGCGGGGCAGGTGCGAATCATTCCTGCGCTGCGGGCACTCGACGTCTCGGTGCTCGGTCGACCTCCGATGGACTTCGCACCGTTGGCGCTCGACGAGAACGACGCCTGGGACCGGCGCTTCCTCGGTGACGCGATCGACCTCGACCACACGCTCGACTCGTACATCCAGTCCTCGGTGACGCTCGGCACCGCGAACGCGACCACGCCCGCCTACTACCGGTCGCTCGTCCCGAGCTTGGCGAACGAGTCAGGCTTGACCGCCGACCTCCTCGCGTCGTCACCGCATTCGCCGATCGACACCATCATCGGCGGGGCGATCGCCGGCCTGGGTCATCAAGGCGACTTCGCGGATCGCTGGCGCCGGGTGTTCGCGTTCAAGGACGCGGGCGCTCGGTGGGGCCTCGTTGCGCTCGACCAGCAAGTCGAGGGCGCGGCGTTGCTCCGCGAGGTCCAGAGCGCACTGAACACCGCGCCGCTGTCCTTCGCGGCGGCTCGTCGCCCGGCCGGGGCGACACCGACGACGGGACCGACCTCGACGACCGGACCGACCACGACCACGCCGACCGGCGCCGGTCCGACGACGCAACCGCCGCCAACGTCTCCGACGACCCCGCCGCCGACGGTGCCATCGCCGACCCTCCCGCCGCCGACGTTGCCGACGTTGCCGCCGCCGACGACGCCCACGGTCCCGCAGGTGCCGCAGACGGGCGATCCGGTCGTCGACGGTGTCGTCAACTCGGTGAATCAGTTGCTCGGTGCCGTGGTGGGTCAACCACCAAGCAGCTGAGCCGTTTGTAACCTCAAGCGGATGCCGCCCGATTTCGACGATCAGTCGTCGCGCCTCGGTCCCGAGGCCATCGCGCGGATGACCTTTCCCACGAGCTTCCGTGGCTACGACCCGGAGCACGTCAGAGGGTTTCTCGAGTCGATCGCGATGGAGCTGCGAGAGGCACACGATCACGAGATCGCCCTCGAGCTCGCGCTGGAGGCAGCGGAGTCCCGCGCCGAGTCGATCCAGCAGCCCGACGAGACGCAGCTGACCGAGCTGCTGGGTGAAGAGACGGTGCGCGTGCTGCTGGCAGCTCGAGAAGCCGCCGCGGAGATCCGGTCGAAGGGCGAGGACAGCGTCGCTCGGTTGCTGCGAGAGGCGCAGGACGAAGTGACCCGCATGAAGGCCGATGCGGAGGAGATCCTCGACAAGCGCACCAAAGAAGCAGAAGTGGCAGCCGAGGCCATCCGAACGGGCGCGGAGGCACAAGCCGAGGCGATCAAGGCGCAAGCCGAAGCGGCTGCGGCCGCGTTGCGAGCTGAAGGAGAGGCCGCGGTCGCGGACGCTCGCCTCGAGGGTGATCGCATTCGCGGTGAAGCACGTGCCGAAGCGGAGCAGATCAACGAGGCGGCGAAGGCGCACGGTCGCGAGATGGTCGAAGAGGCGTTGCTCGTGCGTACTCGCGTGCTCGAAGACCTGTCGCGCAAGCGCAAGGCCGCGCGTGTGCAGCTCGAACGGTTGCAGGCGGGACGCGAGCGATTGCTCGAGTCCTACGACATCGTCCGTCGCACCCTCGACGACGCCACTGAAGAGCTGCGGGGTTCGCTCACGGCCGCGAAGCACGCCGCGGACGCGGCGGCGCGACGCGTTGAAGCAGAGCCGGCGGCGACCGTCGAGCAGCTCGACGCGGAGGTCACCGCGGCGCGCGATGCGGGGCTTCCCCTGGTCGAGCCCGAGGTGGATGACACGCCGTTCGACGAGGAGCTGCCCGAGGGCGAGATGGTCGCGATCGAGCCGTCCGCCGAGTTCGAAGAGGTGCGCGTCGTCGCGGAACAGTCCGTCATCGAACCCGAACCCGAGCCCGAGCCCGTCGCGATCGAGCCCGAACCCGAACCGGCCGCCGAGGAACCCGAACCGGTGGCCGAGGAACCCGAGCCGGCTGCGGAGGAACCCGAACCAGAGCCGGAACTGGTCGTGATCGTCGAAGAGATCGAGGCGACCGAAGAGGTGGTGGTCGTCGTCGAGGAGGCGCCGGCGGAGGAGACCGAGGCCACCGCGGTCGACGTCGACGATCTCTTCGCTCGCATCCGCGCGGCGCGCGCGCAAGAGGTCGCGAAGGCGCACGAAGTGCTCGGCGAGGCGCCGTCGGAAACACCCGAGCCGTCAGAACCCACCCCTGGGCCTGCCGCCACGACCGTCGAGGACGCGTCGAGCGACGAGTCGGACGACGAGTCGGACGAGTACGAACCGGTCCCGGCGACGCCGGATGACCAAGCGCTGCTCGAACGGCGCGACGCCGTCACGGATGCCGCGGAGCGCGATGCGATCCGCAAGCTGCGGCGCGTCCTCGCCGACGAGCAGAACGAGGTGCTCGATCGCCTTCGCCGCAACGCGTCGGCCACCCTCGACGACCTGCTGCCCGACCAAGACGACCATGCCCTGCGGTGGGCCGAGGCCGCGGCCCCGGCGCTGGCCGACGCGGCGACGGGCGGAGCCCGGTTCTACGGCACCAGCGGCTCGGCGGTGTCCGTCGACAACCTCGCCATCGAGCTCGGCCAGGGTCTGACGCTGCCGTTGCGCGAACGGATCGGGGCGTCGCTGCGGGAATCAGCCGGCGACGACGACGCGCTGGCCGATGGGATACGAGCGGCGTACCGCGACTGGAAGACGCATCGCATCGAGATGCAGGCCCGCGACATGGTCTTTGCGGCGTTCAACCGTGGGCTGTACGAAGCGACCGAATCCGGCACGAGCATGCGCTGGCTGGTCGACGACGGCGGCTCGCCGTGCCCCGATGCCGAGGACAATTCGCTCGCCGGGCTGGTGGTCCACGGCGAGGCCTACCCGACCGGCCACTGCTACCCGCCGGCCCATCCGGGCTGCCGCTGTCTCCTGGTTCCCGCCACTCACTAGGGTTCACCGCCGATGCGCGCCGGTGACGACATGCCCCGCGGTGAACGGCGCGCGCGCCGTCCGCGCCGCACGGGCCGAGGGCGCATCCTGCTCGTCGTCGTCGCCATCGGGCTGTTCATCCTGATCACGACGCTGCGGAGCATCGCGTCCTTCTACACCGACTACCTGTGGTTCCAGTCGATCGGCCAGACCGGTGTCTGGCGCGGTGTGCTCGGCACGAAGCTGATGCTCGCCGTCGTCTTCATCGCCGCGTTCTTCGTGCTGCTGTGGGTGAACCTGTTCATCGCCGATCGGATCGCGCCGAAGTTCCGGCCGGCCGGTCCCGAAGAAGAGCTCATCGAGCGCTACCACGAGCTGGTCGGGCGACGAACCGGACTCGTGCGGATCGTGGTCGCCCTGCTGTTCGCCATCATCGCGGGGGCGGGCGCGTCCGGGCAGTGGCAGGAGTGGCTGCTGTTCCGCAACTCGGTCGACTTCGGCGTGAAGGACGCGCAGTTCGGCAAGGACGTCGGCTTCTACGTCTTCCAGCTTCCGTTCCTCAACTTCTTGCTGGGTTGGATCTTCGCCGCCTTCGTGATCATCTTCATCGTGACGGCAGTCGCGCACTACCTCAACGGCGGCATCCGAGTGCAGACGCCGTTCCAGCGCGTCACGCCGCAGGTGAAGGCACATCTCTCGGTGCTGCTCGCGCTCCTCGCGCTGACCAAGGCGGGCCTGTACTACTTGCAGCAGTTCTCGCTCACGACGTCGACCCGCGGGACCGTCGACGGCGCGACGTACACCGACGTGCACACGCAACTGCCGGCGATCCGGCTGCTGCTGATCATCTCGTTGTTCTCGGTCGCGTTGTTCCTCTACAACATCTTCCGCCGCGGCTGGGTGCTGCCCGTGCTCGGTGTCGGGCTGTGGGCGTTCGTCGCGGTCGTGGCGGGCTCGATCGTGCCGGCGCTGGTGCAGAAGTTCCGCGTCGAGCCACAGGAGTCGGCGCGAGAGCGGCCCTACATCGAACGCAACATCACCGCGACCAGATCGGCGATGAACCTCGCCAACGTCCAGATGACGGACTTCGGCAACGACGACTCGCTGACGACGAACGACTTGCAGTCGAACAGCGACACGGTCGGCAACATCCGGGTCTGGGACCCGAACATCATCCCCAACACCTACCGCGCGCTGCAGGCGTTGAAGCCCTTCTACAAGATCGAGGACGTCGACGTCGATCGGTACACCATCGACGGGCAGAAGACGCAGGTGGTCTTGTCCGCCCGCGAGTTGAACTCGAGCGGCTCGCCGCAGCAGTCGTGGGAGGGCACGCACCTCGCCTTCACCCACGGCTACGGGCTCGTGCTGTCCAGCTCGAGCAAGCTGACCTCGGACGGTCAGCCCGATCAGCGCATCCGCGGCATCCCGATCACCAACGACACGAACATCAAGCTCGACCAGCCGGGCATCTACTTCGGTCAGGGTCTCGACGGGTACGTCGTCGTGAACTCGAAGCGCCAGGAGATCGACTACGAGGACAGCGCCGGCAACAACGTGCCGACGACGTACAACGGCTCGGATGGCATCGAGCTCAGCTCGTGGATCAAGAAGGCGGCGTTCGCGCTGCGGTTCGGCGATTTCAACCCGTTGGTGTCAGGAAACGTCACGTCGTCGTCGAAGATCCTGATCAACCGCGACATCAACGCGCGGTTGCAAGCCATCGCGCCGTTCCTCACCTGGGACGGTGATCCGTATCCCGTGATCATCAACGGTCGCGTGCAATGGATCGTCGACGGCTACACGACGACCGACAAGTATCCGTACGCACAGCGTGCGATCACCGAGAACCACGGGAACCTCACCGGTCGATTCAACTACGTGCGCAACTCGGTGAAGGCCGTGGTCGACGCCTACGACGGCACGACGACGCTGTACATCGTCGACCACAACGACCCGATCGCGCGGGCGTATCAGAAGGCGTTCCCGAGCCTGTTCGCGACGTCGGACCCCAGCGAGGAGCTGCGGTCGCACTTCCGGTACCCCGAGGATCTGTTCCGGACGCAGACCGACATGTGGGGCCGGTACCACCTCGACAACCCTGACGCCTTCTACACGAACGGCAGCGGTTGGACCGTCGCGCCCGACCCGGGCACCAGCGTGCAAACCGGCGCGAGCAGCACGACGCCGACCGCGCCCAACCCCGACAACCCTCCTCCGGCCACAGGCGGGATCGCGCCGTACTACCAACTGCTCCGTGTGCCCGGCGACAGCCCGCAAGCGGAACAGAGCTTCGTCATCCTGCGCCCGTTCGTTCCGACGAAGGGCAACAACCAACAGATGACTGCGTTCATGACGGCGCGAAGCGATCCCGATCACTACGGGGAGATGCAGACGTTCGTCATGCCGGGCAATCGATTGCCCCCATCACCCGCGCTCGTGGCGAGCACGATGAGCTCGGACACGCAGGTGTCGTCGTTGCAGACGCTGCTCGGCATCAACACGGGTGGTTCGCGTCTGCTGTTCGGCAATCTGCTGATCGTGCCGATCGACCAGTCGCTCATGTACGTGCGTCCGGTGTACGTGCAGGCGGCGGGGGAGAACACGCCACCGTTGTTGCGCAAGGTGGTCGTGCAGTTCGCCAACAAGGTGCAAGTCGCCGACACGTTGGCCGCAGCGTTGAAGTCGTTCCCGCAGTTCTCCGATCTCCCGCTGCCCAGTGGTCAGGTGGCCGGACCGACCACGCCGCAGAACCCGACGCCGCAGCCGTCGTTGACCGCGGCGGACCTTCTCGCGCAGGCCGCACAGGACTTCGCCGACGCCGACACCGCGTTGAAGAACGGCGATCTCGCGACGTACCAGCAGAAGATCAAGAGTGCTCAGGCGAACGTCACCAAGGCCCAGCAGCTCCTCGGCGGCACGAGCCCGCCCGCGTCCACGACGTCGACGACCGCGCCGAGCAGCTCGTCCGGCGCGGGCCCTCCGCCCTCGTCGACGACCACGACCGCGTCGACCACAACCACCACCGCCCCCGCCTCGGCCTAGGTGCCGCTGCCGGGTGACTGGTGCGCACCCGCAGGACGAATTCGTCCTCTCTGTGCGCACCAGTGCGGGACGCGGGTAACGTGGCTGCTCCGCCGCGGGGTGGAGCAGTCTGGTAGCTCGTCGGGCTCATAACCCGAAGGTCGCAGGTTCAAATCCTGCCCCCGCCACCATCGATAACACGTGAGAAACGGGGCTCTCCGACTCTGCGGAGGGTCCCGTTTCATGTTGCGGTCGCCGCGAATGCCAACACACTGCCAGGACGGTCGTTCCCGACGCGTGCGGTTCGGATCGAGCTTCGGGTGATCCAGCACGAACCGCGGGGCGCGCCGCAGTGAGCAGCAAGCG
>DASUCS010000260.1:0-4383 GCA_036275935.1 Acidimicrobiales bacterium | reverse complement strand
GCAGGTCGCGGGTGTCTCCTTGCTCACTGACTACGTGCTGACCGTCGCGGTGTCCGTCGCTGCCGGCACCGACGCCCTCACATCGGCGATCACACCGCTCGCGCCATATCACGTGTTCATCGCGCTCGCCTTCATCGCCATCATCGCCTTCGGGAACCTTCGCGGCGTGAAGGAATCGGGCCGCCTGTTCGCCGTGCCGACCTACTTCTTCATCGGGATCATGCTGCTGCTGCTCGCGATCGGGGCGTTCAAGACGCTCACCGGCTCGCTGCACACCGCCCACTTCGACACCGAGGGACAGATCCCGTTCGCCCATGACGCACTCGGGATGGGCTTGCTCTACGGCGCCGGCCTCTGGATCGCCCTCAAGGCCTTCGCCTCCGGAGGCGCGGCGGTCACCGGCGTGGAGGCGATCTCGAACGGCGTCACGGCCTTCCGCAAGCCGGAGTGGAAGAACGCCCGCACGACGCTCTTCATCATGGGCGGCACCCTCGGCGTGCTGTTCTTCGGGTTGTCCGCCCTCGCCACCCAGGTGCACCCAATCCCCTACGTCGAGGGCACACCGACCGTCATCTCCCAGATCGGCAAGACCGTGTTCGGCGGCGGCGTTCTCGGCCACACGCTGTTCTTCGCGTTGCAGGCCGGAACCATGCTGATCCTGGTGCTCGCGGCGAACACGAGCTTCGCCGACTTCCCCCGTCTCGCCAGCTTCCACGCGGGCGACAACTTCATGCCGAAGCAGCTGACCAAACGCGGTCACCGTCTCGTGTTCTCCAACGGGATCGTGGCGCTGGCCGCGTCCGCCGCCGTGTTGGTCGTCATCACCGGGGCCAAGGTCGACCACCTGATCCCCTTGTACGCGGTCGGCGTGTTCACGAGCTTCACCATGAGCCAGGCCGGCATGGCCCGACATCACATCCGCAAGAGGGAACCGGGCTGGCGCAAGGGCTTGTTCGTGAACGGCGTCGGCGCAGTGCTCTCGCTGATCGTCGACGTCATCATCCTCATCACGAAGTTCAAGCCTCCCGGCCAGACGCTGGGAGCGTGGGTGATCGTCGTGTTCGTGCCGATCATGGTGTACGGACTCACCCGGCTGAACAAGCAGTACGAGGCGGAAGCCCACGAGCTCGTGCACGACGCCCGAGCCGCGGCCGAGGGACCGGTGTTCCATCGGCACACGGTGCTGCTGCTGGTGGACAACCTCGACCGCGCCGCCGCCAAGGGCATTCGTTACGCCCGCAGCCTCACACCCGACGAGCTCCGCGCTGTGCATGTCGCCATCGATCTGCAACACGCCGAGCACCTCATGGACGAGTGGCTACGACTCGGCCTGTCGCGGTTCCCGTTGGAGCTCGTCGATTGTCCTGATCGACGCATCGTGCACTCGGTCATGGAGGTGGTCGCGGAGGCCTTGGCGGATGGCCGCACCGAGGTGACGGTCCTCGTCACCCGAAGGGAGTACAAGCGCAGCTGGCACAAGCTCCTGCACGACCACACCGGGGACGCCATCGCCAAGGCGCTGTCGCGCGTGGAGCACGCCAACGTGACGTTCGTGCCGTACCAGCTCGGATCCGACATGGAGGTCGTGCGATGACCGATGCAGCTCTGATCTCGATCGCCGACGCGCGGTTTCGCGAGCGCGTAAAGGTGCGAGGTCGCGTGCGTTCGCTGCGCGTACGGCCGTGGGCCGACAGCCCGACACTCGAGGTCGTGCTCGTCGACGAGACCGGTGGGATCACCGTGGTGTTCCTCGCCCGCCGGCGCATCGGAGGCGTCCGCCCTGGTGCCGTGATGAGTGTCGAGGGCATGGTCGGCGCCCACGAGCGCCGCCTCGCCATCCTCAACCCGGAGTACGAGCTCGAGTCGGCCTCTTAACCGAACCATCGTGCATTCGCCTCGCCCGGTGGGGGGGTGGCCATGCACGATCGTCGGTGGGTCAGTCGACGATTGCCGGATAGATGATCGACTTCAGCTGACCGCGGAAGTCGAAGCTTCCCGACGGCATGAGCTGCGTCATGAAGATCGCGACGAGGTCTTCCGCGGGATCGATCCAGAAGATCGTCGATGCCGCGCCGCCCCAGTAGTAGTCGCCGGTCGAACCCACGGACTGCGTCGCGACCGGCCCGAGTCCAACGGCCATCGTGAGCCCGAACCCCACGCCGTCGAAACCCGTTTCCCCGTACCCGCCGGGCAGCGCGAACTCGCGCAGCTCACCGCCGCCTGGGAGGTGGTTCATCGACATGAGCTCGATCGTCTTGCGTCCGAGCACGCGCTGGCCGTCGAGCTCACCGCCGTGCAGGAGCATGCGGCAGAAGCGGAGGTAGTCCTCGGTCGTCGACACGAGCCCACCGCCACCCGAGAGGAAGTTCGGCGGCTCGCGGTACGTGCTCTTCTCGGGGTTGTCGAGCAGCTTCAGCGTCTTGTCCTTGCGCCGGCCGTACGACGCCGCGAAGCGATCGATCTCCGAGTCGGGCACGTGGAACGCCGTGTCGTGCATCTGCAGCGGCTCGAAGATGGTCGTGCGCAAGTAGTCGTCGAACCGCTGGCCGGAGATGATCTCGACGAGACGCCCGCACACGTCGGTCGACAGGCCGTACAACCAACGCGTACCTGGATGGAACACCAGCGGCTTGTCCGCGAGGTTGTCGATCATCGTCTGGAGCGTGCCCTCGCGACCGCCGCGCACGACGGCCATGGCCTGGAGGAAGCGGTCCATCACGAGCGGACCTTCGACGCCCCAACCGAGACCCGTCATGTGCATCAACGCGTCGCGCACAGTCATCGGACGTTCGGGCTCGACCAGTTGCTTCGAGCCGTCGGGTTGACGGACCGACACCTTGAGGTCGCGCCACTCCGGTATGAAGCGATGAACAGGGTCGTTCAACCGGAACAGACCGCGTTCGTACAACGACATCAGCGCGACACCGGTGATCGGCTTCGTCATCGAGTAGATGCGCCAGATCGTGTCCTCGGCCACCGGCTTGTCGCGCTCGAGATCCATCGACCCGAGCGACGAGAAGTAGCCGACGGCGCCATGCCGGTACACGACGGTCTGGCAGCCCGGGATCTTCCCCGGCTCGATGTACGCCCGATTGAGGTGCTCGGTGATGCGCTCGAGGCGACCGGCATCCAGTCCCGCAGCGTCGGAATCGATCTTCATGAGTCGCGATAGTTGCACGCAGAGGCGGTCACGGTCACTGGGCGAGCCGGTCCTCCACCGCTTGCACCTTGTGGTGCAGGGCGTCGGTGACTCCGGGCCGGTAGTCGATCTTGACCACCACGCTGACGCGAGGGGCCGACTCCGCAACGGTGAGCACGCAACGCTTCAGGACGTCCATCACCTCGTCCCAGTCGCCCTCGACGTTGGTGAACATCGCGTTGGTCTCGTTCGGGAGCCCGGACTCTCTGACGAGTCGCACGGCGTCAGCGACCGACGCGCTCACGGAGTCGCCGGAGCCGAGAGGAGTGATGGAGAAGGCGGCAAGCATCCCCAGTAGATTGCCCTGCGATGAGTCTGCGTGACCGCGCCCGCAAGCGCCTCGCTCCATCCACGGCCGAGCTCGACCGAAATCGGCTCACCGATCGCTACCGCGGACTCGACATCACGAGCATCGGTGAGGTGCAGCTCCGTTCCCCCGCACGCTTGGGTGGCGAGGTGCAGGGCCTCAAGGTGGTCCCTCGCTCCGGCAGCTCCTCGCTCGAGGTGACGGTCACCGACGGCAGCGGCCGCGCCGTTGCGGTGTTCCTCGGACGGCGCTCGCTCCCAGGCGTGACGCCAGGCCGCGGCGTGGTGCTCGAAGGCGTCCCTCGCAAAGTCGGTGGCCGCTGCGTGCTGCTGAACCCGGCCTACACGCTGCTGCCGGCGTAGCTCGCTCTAACCCGTTGGTTCGGGTTCGCCGATCACCTCGGCTTGGTCGTGCTCGATGTGGTACGGCACGGAGACCACGACGGTGTTGCGCCGGAAGAGCAACCGTCCCTTCAACAGCAACGCACTCTGGTTGTGCAGCAGCTGCTGCCACCACCTCGTGAGCACGAACTCGGGCAGGATCACGGTCACGATGTCGTTGTCGTAGGACTCGTCGAGCTCGTCGAGGAACTGCACGATCGGCCCGGCAAGATCGCGGTAGGGCGACAGCTTGATCTCGAGTGGGATGTCGACGTTGTGTTCGGCCCACTGGTTCTGGATCGATTCCGCTTCGTGCGCGTCGCTCACCACCGTCACCGCGACGAGCCGGTCGGGTGCCAATGACTTCGCGTATTGCAGCGCCGACAGGCTGGCCTTGTTGATGCGACCGACGAGGACGACGATCGTGTGTGTCGCCCGCGGTTGGCGATAGTTGTCCGGCACCGCCAGCGCCTTCTCGACGTGCTGGTAGTGGCGAT
>DASUCS010000259.1:0-6458 GCA_036275935.1 Acidimicrobiales bacterium | reverse complement strand
GCGCGTCATGTCACGGAAGCCGCCTGCCGCCAGCCGCAGCAAGGCGCGGTGCTCCTCGGATCGTTCGTCAGCGAGATGCATGAGCGTCGCCGCGGTGAGATGCGGGACGTGCGACACCACCGCCACGAGCGCATCGTGACGTTCAGGTGAGAGCGCCACGACATCGGCGCCGAACGACGTCACAGCCGACCGCACTGCTGCGAACGCGTCGTCCGCGGTCGTCGCGGTCGGCGTGAGCACCCACACCGCACCTTCGAACAGGTTCGGGTCTGCGCCGTCGAGGCCGTCTTGCTCCGAGCCCGCCATGGGATGGCCACCGACGAAGCGTGGGTCGTCGACCGCGTCGACGATCGATCCCTTCACACTCCCGACGTCGGTGACGTATCCCGTCGTCTCGTCCAGCGCGCGCTGCACGGCGTCCGGTACGGCCTGCACAGGGATCGCCACGAAGGTGATCGACGCGTCCGGATCGAGTCCCACGACGTCGAGCGCGCCCCGTTCCAGGGCCCGTTCCGCTCGCTCGTCGTCGGCGTCCGTGCCGCTGACGTGCCACCCGAGGTGACGCAGCGCGAGGCCGATCGACCCCCCGACGAGGCCCGTTCCGATGAGGTTCGCCCGCGAACCGGCCACGGTCACTCGGGCAGGTCGTCGCGCAGGCCGCGGGCACCCTCGAGGTAGACGTGATGGAGCTCGGCCCGTGTGCGCTCGGTCATCAAGTGGATGAGCACCCGGACGCACATCGGCGTCGCACCCTCGATGTCGAGCTCGCGGGCGCAGATGAGCGGCACGTCCCCGAGCCCGAACTTCCGCGCTGCAGTGGCCGGGAAGATCGAGTGGATGTCATCGGTCGCGGTGAACACGATGCTGATGAGGTCCTCGTGAGCAATGCCGTTGCGCTCGAAGAGCTCGGTGAGCAGCGCGAGCATCCGCTCGGTGATGTGCTCGGGCTCGTCCACGGCGATCGTGGTCGCGCCGCGGAGTCCTCGAACAGCGGGCATCGTCACAGGGTAGTTCCGCCCGTCCTCGCGACTGCCGCCCGTTCGAGCGCCCGCACTTCGTCGACGGTCAACTCCCGCCACTCCCCGGGTGGCAGCGAACGATCCGCGAGCGGGCCGATCCGAGTGCGGACCAACCGGAGCACGGGATGCCCGATCGCCTCACACATCCGTCGCACCTGTCGGTTCCGGCCTTCGTGGATCGTGATGCGCAGGACGGTCGGCTCGATCAGTGCGGCCTGCGCCGGTGCAGTGGGACCGTCCTCCAACTCGACGCCCTCCCGAAGCCGTCGCAGCTCGCCCCGGGTGGGCGACCCCTCGACGGACGCCACGTACTCCTTCTCGACGCCGAAGCTCGGATGCGTGAGCCGATGCGTCAGGTCGCCGTCGTTGGTGAGCAGCAGCAGCCCTTCGGTGTCCTGATCGAGCCGGCCGACGGGGAACACCCGCGGCTCGCTCGGCACGAGGTCGGTCACCACGGGCCGGCCGTGGGTGTCGGCCGCGGTCGTCACGAACCCGGCCGGCTTGTTGAGCAGGTAGTACACGAGCCCGGGTCTGATGCCGATCGGCACACCGTCGACCTCGATGTGGTCGACCTCGACGTCGGCCTTGTCGCCCAACTCCGCGACACGACCGTTGATCGTGATGCGTCCGTCCTCGATCAGCTCTTCGCAGGCGCGCCGGCTCCCGATGCCGACCGACGCCAGGACCTTCTGTACTCGTTCAGTCGGTGGCATCGAGCGCGTCGGGAAGCAGCCCTTGTTCGAGCGCCTCCACGACGTCCGCGCCCGGCACGAACTGCCCGAGGCTGGGCAGGTCGTCGAGCGACGGTAGACCCAGCCGCTCGAGGAACAGCTTCGACGTGCCGTACAACACCGCAAGCCCGGGCCCCGGATCGCGCGACGTCTCCTCGATCAGACCGCGGTGCTGCAGGGTGTGGATCACGGAGTCGACGTTCACACCGCGAATCGCCGCGACCTGCGCGCGGCTCACAGGTTGCTTGTAGGCGATGATCGCCAACGTCTCGAGCGCCGCCGCCGACAGGCGCGCCGATTGCCCTTCGAGGACGAATCGTTCGACATACGCGGCGAGGTCGGGATGGCTCTGGAAGCGGTAACCGCCGGCCACCTTCACGAGCACGAACCCGCGATCCTCGGCCTCGTAGGTCGACGCCAACTCGGCACAGAGCTCGTCGACCTTGGCCGCGGGCAGCTCGAGCAGTTGCGCGAGCAGATTCGTCTCCACCGGCTCCGCCGCGACCATGAGGATCGCCTCGATGGCTCGAACATTGTCAGCCGTCATACGAGTCCATCGTTGCCATGGCGCGCATCCAGCCGCCCTCTTCTGCGTCGTCGGCCTCGCCGCCGATCCACGTGATCGTGATGTCCCCGAAGTTGTCGAACTGGTCGAGCTCGACGAGACCGTTCTTGTACATCTCGAGGACAGCAAGGAAGCGCACGACGATCTCGAGCCGCTCGACCAACGCGTGCGTGAGCTCGCGGAAGGTCATGCGGCCGGCACGTGGGAGCTCGTCGAGCAGCTCCTCGACGGCATCCGTGACGCTTGCTCGGATCGGCGCGACGTGATCGAGGTCGACCCGCGGCACCGGCTTCGGAGCAACAGCCCGCAGGAACGCATCGCGCACCTTCTCGGGCGTGACGCCGGCCATGAGGTCGGGCGCCACCTCGAGGAATCGCTCCTCGAGCCCGGCCGTGCGCGGGTAGGAGCGCCCGGCGGTGTTCGCCATCCGCTGCAGGGCCTGGGCCGCGTCCTTGAACGTCTTGCACTCGAGGAGGCGCACGAGCAGCAGCTCTCGCTCCTCCCACAGTGCGAGCTCGTCGTCGAGGTCGATGTCGTCGTCGCCGGGCAGCAGGCGCTTCGACTTGAGCTCGAGGAGCGTCGCCGCGATCAGGAGGAACTCGGTGGCGACCTCGAGGTCGAGCGTCTCCATCTTGTCGAGCTCGGCCAGGTAGGCGTCGACGATGCGTGACAGCCGGACCTCGTAGAGGTCGACCTGCTCACGCAGGATCAGATGCAGCAGCAGGTCGAAGGGCCCCTCGAAGACCTCGGTCTGCACCTCGTACGACACGGCTCCCCAGGGTAACGGTGCTCGGTCGCCCCACCGCGCACCCCTACCATCGTTGACATGGCACGGGTGTTCTCAGGGATGCAGCCCAGCGGTGATGCCACTCTCGGCAGCCTTCTCGGGGCGCTTCGCAACTGGGTCACCTCCCAGAATGCGGACGCCTACTACTGCGTCGTCGATCTCCACGCGCTGACCTTCCCGCAGGATCCTGCCGTGTTGCGCCGCCGATCGCTCGAGCTGGCAACCATCTTCCTGTCCGTCGGCCTCGAACCGGACGTCTGCACGATCTTCGTGCAGAGCCACGTGCACGAGCACACGCAGCTGGCGTGGTTGATGGAGTGCACGGCGTCGTTCGGCGAGCTCAGCCGCATGACGCAGTTCAAGGACAAGTCCGAACAGCGCGAGTTCGTGTCGGCTGGCCTGTTCACCTACCCGGCGCTGATGGCCGCGGACATCCTGCTGTACGACACTGAGGAGGTCCCGGTCGGCGACGACCAGCGCCAGCACGTCGAGTTGACCCGCGACGTGGCCGAGCGGTTCAACAGCCGCTACGGCCCGACCTTCACCGTGCCGAAGGCGGTGATCCCCACGGCCGGCGCGCGCGTGATGGATCTGCAGGATCCGACGCGCAAGATGTCCAAGTCGGAGGACTCGCCGCAGGGCACGATCCAAGTGCTCGAAGACCTGAGCTCGGTCACGAAGAAGATCAAGCGCGCCGTGACGAGCACGGAGTACGACCCGGCGTCGCCCGGTGCCGCCAACCTGTTCTCGATCCTTGGTGCGGTGACTGGCGAATCGACGGACGAAATTGCCGGCCGGTACTCGCAGTACGGGCCGCTGAAGAACGACGTGGCCGACGCGGTGGCCGGTCTGCTCGGGCCGATCCAGCAGTGCTACGAGGAGCTGTCCGCGGATCCGTCCACGGTGGCCAAGATCCTCGAGCGCGGCGCGGAGAAGGCGCAGTCGGTCGCGTCGGTCACCCTCGCCCGGGCCCGCACGAACATCGGCCTCCTCGACCGTTAGCTCGTCTCGTGTGAGTACTCGCTGAGGGTCAGGCGAAGCCGCCGCTGGGACGTAGGACAGGCGGCCGCCTGACCGCACGAAAGCAGCGAGCCCGCAGGGCGAGCGATTCGTGTCGAGGCTCAGTCGTCGTCGCAGTCCTTGAGGACGTGCGCGACCGCGGGGTCGATCGACCACTGCTCGGGCGGCTTGTGGTGCTCGCGGGCCCACGTCTCGGTGAGCGGATCACTGCCGGCCATCCCGAGGAGGTCGCCGCCGAGGTCCGGATGCTGGAGGTACAGACCGACCTTGCGGGTGAACCCCCGGCTGCGCGTCCACAGCTTGGCCTGGTCCCGGCTGACGATCATCCCGCACAGCGTCGCCACCACCCGCCCGTAGGTCCGCAGCCCCGACTCGATCTTGCCGACGTCGTGGAGCAGCGCGGCGGCGACGACGGGCCGAGTGGCCTCGTGACCGAGGGCGCGCTCGACGTCCCGGGCGACGCCCACCGCGTGCCGGCGGTCGGGATTGCTCATCCGCGCCCACAGCGCCGCCTCGGCAGGCAGCAGCTGGGACCGAGCCCATTCCTCGTCGGCCGATGTGGGCCCACCCGGCCGCAGCGACGCGAAGAAGCGACGGGCGAGGTGACTCCACATCGCGCCGCGCTCCTCAGGCGTGGTCGATGCAGTAACGGGCGGCGGGCATCGCTTCGAGACGGGCGGCGGCGATGTCGTTGCCACAGGTCTCGCATTTGCCGTACTCACCCTTGTCGAACTTGGCGAGCGCCCGCTCGACGTCCCGGAGCTGATCGCTGAGGGACGCAATGAGCATGCGGTTCTCGCCCTGTTCGGCAGCCACCTGGCCCGAATCGGCGAAGTTCTCGTCGAAGGACAAGGCGGTCTCACCCGCGCCGAGGTCATCGAGCTGCTGCTGCAACGAGGCGCGCTCGTCTTCCAACTGCGCGCGCAACGTGTCAGGTGCGGTCTGCCCCGGCATGGCGGTCAAGGGTATCGGACGGGCGTACGGCCGGTGACAGGTCATCGCGCCCCGTCGCGTCGCGAGAGGGCAGGTCAAGCGAAGCCGCCGCTGGAGGCGGAGCCTCAGGCGGCCGCTTGACAGCAGCTACGAGCGAGCCGCAGGCGAGCGAGTTGCTGTCGGGGCACAGGCGCGGGGGTGCGACGACTCGTACACCTTCTGGAGACGCTCGGTGCTGACCTTCGTGTACACCTGCGTCGTCGAGATCGACACGTGCCCGAGCAGCTCCTGCACCGCCCGGATGTCGGCCCCGTGGTCGAGCAGGTGCGTGGCGCAGGAGTGGCGCAGCACGTGCGGGCTGAGCCGGTCACCGAGGCCGGCTCGGTCACCGTGCTTCTTCACGATGAGCCACGCTCCGGCGCGCGTGAGCCGTCCGCCGCGAACGTTCAGGAACACCGCCTCGGAGTCGGCTCGCCGCGCCCACCGCTCGGGGGCGAGCGCGGGGCGACCCGTGTCGAACCAGTCGGCCAACGCCCGCGACGCGTATCGGCCCAGTGGGACGATCCGCTCCTTCGATCCCTTGCCGAACGCTCGAAGCAGCGCGCCGTCGAGGTCGACGTCCGTCAGCGACAGACCGACGAGCTCGGAGATCCGGACACCCGTTCCGTACAGCACCTCGAGCACTGCTCGATCGCGGATGCTGACGGGATCATCGCCCACGACGCCTTCGATCAGCGCTGCCACCTCGTCTTCCGCCAGCGCCTTGGGCAGTCCGGCGGGAACCCGCGGCGTCTCCACGGCGGCCGCGGCGTCGACGTCACTGAGCCCTTCGTCCGCGAGGAAGTGATGCAGCGACCGCACCGCCACCGTCGAACGGGCAACCGATGACGGCGCCTTGCCGTGCTCGCGAAGGAACGTGATGTACGCCGCGATGTCCGAGGCCCGAACGTCGGTCAACGAGCGGCCACGGTCTGTCAGCCACTCGACGTACGCACGCAGGTCGCGACGGTACGCCGACAACGTGTTGGTGGATCGTCCGCGCTCGACGGTCAGCCAGGTGAGGAACTCCTCCGCCTCGAGCGGGAGCTCCGTCATCTCGCCAAGCGTGCTCGCGCGAGGAGCAGCCCGATGATCGACTTCGCATCGGTCAACTCGCCGGAGGAAATGAGGCCGGGCACATCGTCCAAGGCGACGTGGACGATCTGCATGACCTCTTCCTCGGGACCGACAGGCGCGGTGGCACAACTGGTGAGACCAGTGGCGAGGTACGAGTAGCTGTGCTCGTCGCAGAACCCGGGTGAGTTGTAGAACTCGCCCAGCAGCTCGACGTTGTCGGCCTCGAGGCCGACCTCTTCCGCCAGCTCGCGCCGCGCGGTCGTCGCGGGAGGCTCGCCGTCGACGTC
>DASUCS010000258.1:0-10091 GCA_036275935.1 Acidimicrobiales bacterium | reverse complement strand
CGCGGGTCCCGACGCGGAGCCCGCGCTCGCACGGCGCTTGCGCACCCTCGACGCGACGCTCACCAGTCTTCAAGCGCGATCGCCGTCGAATGCCGACCGTACCGCCCTCACCGACACACGCCGCGCGATCGCCGACCTCGTCGCCGCGCTCGACGGGGATGTGCGGCTCCGAATTGGCCCGCCGCCGCCGACGGCGGAGCAGCTCGCGGCGTCACGCGCGCTGATCAATCAGCACGGGCTCGACCTCGATGACACCCTCGGCCGCCTCACGGCAATCGGACACGCGCGATCCTGAGGGCATGACCGCCGATTGGCCCCGCCCCGTCGTGCACTGGGAGATCGTGGCGACCGATGCGGAACGCCAGCGGGCGTTCTATCGAGACCTCTTCAACTGGGACATCTCCGACGGACCGATCATGCAGATCGCGGCCGGCCTCGGTGGTCCGGAACCCGGCCCGGCGGGCCACATCCTCGAAGGGGCGGACCCGGGTGTGCGCCTCTACGTGCAGGTGCGCGACATCAAGGCATCACTCGTGCGCGCCGTCGAGCTCGGCGGCGAGAAGACCGGCGACCCGTTCGACATCCCCAACGGACCGACGATCGCGTCGATCAAGGATCCCGAAGGGAACCCCGTCGTCCTCGTGCAGCAGTAGCGGAGGACGTCAGTACGGCAGGTCTTCGTAGCGGCGGACGTCGACGCTGTCGCGGTCGACGAAGGCCATGAACTCCTGGGCGAGTTGATCGGTCTCCCACCGTTGCGCGCAGGCGTCAGCGGATTCCGCGTCCCACCACAGGTCGACGACGATCCACTCACCGGACCGCGGACCGGTGCCGCGAGCGATCGTGCGCCGGATGATCCCGGGCTGTTGGTACGCGAAGTCGGACTGCAGGCGCTGGTCGACTGCCAGGAACGCCTCTTCGTCGGCGCCGTCGCGCAACGCGAACGTCATCGTTTCGATCAGTGCCACGGTGACCTCACGGGGTGTGCGCCGCGCCGTCCTCGACGAGCAGGTCGAGCACGCGAGCGAGGAACGATGCCATCTGATCGCGCGCGACGGGATTGGCGGGCCCGTAGGTCCCGTCGGCCCGGCCGCCGGAGAACCCCGCCTCGGCGCTCTTGTTGATGTTCACCTCGTGCGTGTTGCCGTTGTCGTCGGGGAACCAGTCGCGTGAGCTGGTGAGCGTCTTGCCGCAGTGCTCGTAGGCCCGAACGAGGAACGTCGCCATCTGCGCACGGCTCACGGGGTCGTTCGGTCCGTACGTACCGTCGGCGCGGCCGCCGACGATGCCGGCCTGCGCGAGTCGATTGATGTTGTCCTCGTGCGCGTTGCCGTTGTCGTCCGGGAAGAAGTCACGCGTCGCCGGTGGCGTCGCGCACGTCGTCTTGTCGAGCATCCGAGCGATGAACGACGCCATCTGCCCGCGGTTGACGGTGCCGCCAGGGTTGTACGTGTTCGGTCCGTTGCCGTTGGCCACACCCCACCAGACGACGCAATCGATGTTCGCCTTGTGAACGTTGTTGTCCGGCACATCGGTGAACCCCGCGGGCGGCACCTGTCCGCTCGGGCACGAGTTGTCGGTCGCGCGTGCGACCGCACGCACCGGTGGGACACCACCGATCTGCACTGCGCTGCCTGTGAGGTACACGGGCTTGATTCGCGTGCGTCGCTGGCCCTGTGACGCGCACAGGGGAGCACCCGTGTCCGGATCGGTCCCGTCGCATCCGGGGTCGGTCGGGTAATCGGAGTACGGCGGGTTCCACCAGTCGTAGGCGAGCTGCAGCTGGCCGTTCGTGTCGAGGAACGGCGTCGCCGCGCCAGGACCGTTCTCTGACGCGTTCGACCCGTACACCGGCGCGTTCGGCGTCATCTTCGTGCACGGCCCCAGCGGCCCCGCGCAGTCGGCGTACCCGATGCCGTAGTTCGTCGAGTGCCAGATGTTGCCTGAGTAGAAGAGGAGGTAGTGGCCCTCGAAGTGGCCCATGGCGGGCGTCTCGGCGACGGTGGCCTCCCACGTGCTTGCGCCGTCCGGGAAGTTGGCTTCCATCAACTCCGTCGGCGCGGTGCCCGGCGCCATCGCCGAACCATCAGGGGTGAGGCGTTGGCTCCAGATGCGTTGCGGAAGGCATGTCGGTGTGCACGGGTTCCCCTCGCTCTTCCAGATGAGGTACGGCGTGCCGTCGTCGTCGATGAAGGGCTGCGGGTCGATCGACCCGACGGGGTCGGTGGACGGGTCGTTGCAGACGAACGGACCGGGGGCGTGATCCTCGTACGGACCGAGCGGGCCGCCCGAGGTCGCGCGTCCGATGCAGAAGCGGTCGGGACTCGTCGACACGCGCATCGAGTAGAAGACGGTCCACGTGTTGCCGATCTTGGCGGCGCCGGGTGCCCACAGTTCCTTCTTCAGCCGTCCACCGACGGGACGATCCTCGCCCCACGCCGGCGGACACGGGAACGCATCGTTGAAGAACGGATCGACGGTTCCACCGACACACGCGGGTTGCGGATACTTGTCACGTGCCGTCCACGTGATGAGGTCGGTCGACGACATGACCGGCAGGTAGGAGCCGCCGGTGCTGGTTGCGAACGCGTAGTACGTGCTGCCGTCGCGCACGACGGACGGATCAGCGAAGTCGCTGCAGTCCGCAGTGGTGGCGCACCCGTTCCTCGAGTACGCAGATCCGGGCTTGAACCACGGCGCCCCGTTGTAGGCGTACGCCGCTGGTGTGTCGACCGCAATGAGCGTCGCGACCGCGGCAAGGGTGATGAAGAGTGCGATTCGGCGCATGATGGAGGGCAAGGGTACGTGGCCTAGCGTCCGGCTGTGACCGCGGCCGCCTGGGTGTTCCTCGGCCTGGCTGCGCTCGCCGCGGTGGGCGACTGGTGGGCGGTGGCACGCGAGCGGAAGCGGCTCGAGTACGTCTGCAAGCCCGCGACGCTGGCGTTGCTCGTCGGGGTCGCGGCGACGTTCGAGGCCGAGGACAACGTCGTTCGTACCTGCTTCGTCGTCGCACTCGTCCTGTCGCTGCTCGGCGACGTGTTCCTGATGCTCCCGCAGGACCTCTTCATCGCGGGACTCGCCTCGTTCCTCGCTGCGCACTTCGCGTTCGTCGTCGGCCTGTGGTTGGACGGGCAGAGCGCGCGTGCGTTCGCGATCGGCGTCGCGGTTGCCGTGCTCGCGATCGCGATCATCGGGCGACGGATCCTTCTTGCCGTACGTCGTGGCGACCAAAGCGAGATGGCGCTGCCGGTTGCCGCGTACATGGGCGTGATCTCGCTGATGCTTGCGAGTGCGATCGGGACAGGAGAGCCGCTCGCGATTGTTGGCGCGGGGCTCTTCTATGCGTCGGACGCGTTGATCGCGTGGGAGCGCTTCGTGCGCCCACAGGCCTGGCACCGCCTGGCGATCATCGTCACGTACCACCTCGCGCAGGCGGGGCTCACGCTGTCGCTGCTCACCTGACCGCCGTCGTTCCTTAACGAGGAATTTGCCTCAATTGGCCTTGCTGGCGAGCCGATGCTTTGCGAACCTTGAGCCTCCATCGGTGCGGGGCTGTTCATCTCGGGGGAGGTGTTGGCGTGACGGCACTGGACGACTTCAACGCACACTGGCTGCCGCAAGGCACGCCGGTCCAGGTGCGCGATCGCTTCGAGTTCGCGTTCCGATCAGGGTTCGAGGTGAGCACCGCGTCCGCCGCCGGCTATCGACTCCGGCGTCGTTCGGACGGCGTGGAGCTGCCGGTCGACTTCCCGGCGACGGATGTTCGCCCGGAAGGCCGCGCCTCCAACTGGTGAGCGCCCGCCACTGGTCCCAATAGCCTCCGAGGTCGTGGCGACCTCGACCCGCACTCGGATCGCGACCGCGCTCGGCGGCATGACGAGTGCGACGTCGCGCCTGCTGCGGCGCGGTGAGGGCGCGGTCATCGGCGCCAAGGTCACACTGGCTCTCGCGCCGCACGCGCTCGACGAGCTCGCGGCCGGTCGGCGGATCGCCGTCGTGTCGGGGACGAACGGCAAGTCGACGACGACCGCGATGTTGGCGGCGGCGTGCACCGCAGGCGGCAGCCGCGTCGCTTCGAACATCGAGGGCGCGAACCTGCGGTCGGGAGTCGTGTCGCTGCTGGGAAGCCGTCGAGCTCGGGACACCGACCTCGCGGTTCTCGAGATCGACGAACTCGCGCTTCCGTCGTTGTTGCCCAGCTTCGAGCGACCGTTGGTCGTGTTGTTGAACTTGTCGCGCGATCAGCTCGATCGATTCGGAGAGGTCCGTACCGTCGCGGCAGAGTGGCGGAGAGCGCTCGGCGCGCAGCCGGTGACGGTCGTCGCGAACGCCGACGATCCTCTTGTCGTCTACGGCGCGGCGGGCGCGGACGACGTGACGTACATCGGCGTGGGACTGCGGTGGCAGCAGGACTCCGCGTCGTGTCCGAACTGTGGACAGCAGATCCGTCGTACCGATCGCGACTGGTGGTGCGAGTGCGGCTTCCGGCGACCGCCGGCGCTCGAGGTCGACGGCGACACCTTGGCCGTCGGTGAGGTGTCTGTCGCGCTGCACCCCGGCGTGCCCGGTCAGTACAACGTCGGCAACGCTGCGCTCGCTGTTGTCGCGGCCACGAAGCTGGGCGTGCCGCTCGACGTCGCGGTCGACGCGATCAAGGGCGTGACGTCCGTCGCCGGCCGGTATCGCACCGTCACCGTCGGATCGACGAGTGCACGCCTGTTGTTGGCGAAGAACCCGGCTGGTTGGGGCGAGTTGCTGGCGATGATCGAAGGCAACGCTCGTCCGCTCGTGCTCGCGATCAACGCGCGCATCGCCGACGGCAAGGATCCGTCCTGGTTGTGGGACGTCGAGTTCGAGCGCGTGCGCGGACGGCGGGTGATCGCGGCGGGGGAGCGCGCGGCCGACCTCGCGGTGCGGTTGCGGTACGCGGAGGTGGAGTGTGAGGTGTGGGACGGGCCGGTGCTCGACGCGGCGGACCGCTTCGGCGCTCCGGAGGTCGACGTGCTCGTCAACTACACGGTGTTCGCAGAGATCGTGCGCGGCTTGGACCGAGAGCAATGACGGTCCGCATCGGTCTCGTGTTCCCAGAGCTCCTCGGGACGTACGGCGACGGCGGGAACGCGATCGTGCTGGCGCAACGGTTGCGATGGCGTGGAATCGACGCGGAGGTCGTGCGCATCGGTGTCGACGATCCGTTGCCCGACGACTGTGACATCTACGTCCTCGGCGGGGGTGAGGACGCGCCGCAGACGTTCGCAACCGATCGGCTCGGTGAAGCGGGATTCGTTCGGTTCGTCGAACGAGGTGCGGTCGTGTTCGCGGTGTGCGCAGGATTCCAGATCCTCGGCACGAGCTTCACGGGCAGCGACGGCGCGCAACAGCCGGGCCTCGGACTCATCGAGTGCACCACGCGGCCCAAAGGCGAGCGCCAGATCGGCGAGCTCGTGGTGGAACCGACCGGTCTCGACCTGCCGCTGCTCACCGGGTTCGAGAACCACGGCGGCATCACCGAGCTCGGCGCGGGAGCGGTCGCGCTCGGTCGGGTGAAGGCCGGGTTCGGCAACGGGACCGGCGAGGTGGAAGGCGTCGTCGTCGGCCATGTGGTCGGCACCTACCTGCACGGGCCCGCGCTCGCCCGCAATCCGGCGCTCGCCGACCTGTTGCTGTCGTGGGTCGTCGGTGAGCTCGAACCGCTCGACGAACCGATCATCGAACGATTGCGGACCGAGCGCCTGCGCGCCGCGCTCGGCTAGTACCGCATCCCTTCGCGGGGCATGCCGTCGATCATGCCGAGGGACAGGTAGTGGTCCCAGCCGATGAGTTGGCGCAGTCTCGTGTCCTGCTTCGTGCGCTCGAGAACTTCGTGCGGGAGTGACGCGAAGAAGTTCTCCTGCTGACGCACGAACGGACGGCAGTAGTACGCGAGGATCCCGACGCGTTGTTGATCCGCAGTCGTGTTCGCGCCGGTCTGATGCCACAACCGGCCTTCGAAAACCATGGCGGTTCCGGCCGGCGCACACACCGACACCGTCGGTCGCGCCATGTCTTCGGGTCCGTAGTCCGGTCCACGTCCGAGCAGATGCGAGCCGGGAACGACGCGCGTCGCGCCGTTCTCCGGCGTGAAGTCGTCGAGCATCCACATGACGTTGGCGACGACGGGATACGGCGGCCACGGCGGCGGCATGAAGCTCTGATCGCCGTGCAGGAACATCGGTTGTCCGCCCGGGCCCGCGATGTTCACGTCGATGTTCGACAGCAGGAAGCCGAACCCCAAGAGGTGCTCCATCAGCGGCCACACCGTGGAGTTCGTCGCGAGCTCGACGAACAGCTCGTCCTTGCGCAGCAGGCTCCACACCCGCTGGTTGGCGCCGCCCTCGTACACGTAGTCCGTCCCGTCGGCGACTTCCTGCGCGGCGAGCTCCATCACTCGGGATCGCAGTGCACTGACCTGGTCCGGTGACAGCGCACCGTCGAGCAGGCAGAGACCGTGTTCCGCGAGGTCAGCCTTGGCCTGCGCAACATCCCCCGGATCGATGGGAGCAGGCAGCGCGTACGTCAGATCCCCAGTCACCGGGTCAACGCTAACGTGGCCCGTTCTGGCGGCGTGGCCGAGTGGTTTAGGCAAGGGCCTGCAAAGCCCTGTACACCGGTTCGATTCCGGTCGCCGCCTCTATCCATCCATCCATCGATCCAACTCGCGATCACAATGTGGCCGAGGACCGACGTATTGCGTAGCTCGCGGGCCACATTCTTCACCCGGTCAACTCTGTGGTCATCCGGCGACGTGAGACGTCGTCATCGGGCCAATGTGGTGCGCGGCTACCAGGGCTGGGCGGCGACGAGGAGCGCGGCGAGTGGCTCGAGAGCAGTCATGAGCTCGTCGAGCTCATCGGGTTCGAGGATCTCGTAGGGCTTCGCCGCGAGGTCGTCGGTGAGCGCCTCGACGCGCTGCTTGACGGCACGTCCTTGTTCGCTGAGCCAACCGTCATCCGCGATCAGGCCGCGGGCACGCATCCCGTCGATGACGGCGGCGATCTGCGCGGCGGGCAGGTGATGGATGCGTCCGAACTTCTCTGCCGGCATGCCCATGTCGAGCGCCAAGAGGACGTGCGCTTCGAGGCGGCCGACGCCCTCGATCATCAAGGCTGCGATGTGTCCGTCGCCACGGTGCTCGCGCAGCAACGACGCGGCGTGGAAGAGACGCGCCACCAGTTCGTCGGGGATCGGGAGCGCGCGCAACGCGGCGTACATCGGCCGGCCCTCCAACGGCGCGCTGGTCGCAGCCTTCGTCAACAGTTCGGCCGCGCGTGCGAACGGGACAGAGTCGACGTGATTGCCGAGGATCCGTCGCAACGCCTTCACGCAACCCGCCTGACGCGCTGCGATCGCTGCTTCAGGTGTGGTCGTGCGCCACACCTTCGGTATGTGTCGAGCGACCTCGCCGGGAGCGAAGTTGTAGAAGAGCGCGTCCACCACCTCAGCCGGGACAAGACCCAGGGGCGCCGCCCTTCCTGCGAAGTAGGTGTCCCAGTAGTTGGTGAATCCGAGGCCGAACATCGCCTCGTTGGGTTCGTCTGCGGAGTAGGGGATGACGCCGATCGGCTCGACCAGCTCGAACATCCGGCGCGCCGTCGCGTTCATGATCAGTTGGACGTGGGGGCGCCGCTCAACTCATCGGACGAACGTCAGATGGGTCACGCCGCTCGGCGTCGAGACCACCTCCACGGCGTACTGCTGCTCCAACCCCTCCAGCCCGTCCCACAACCGAACCCCGCGGCCGAGCAGGATCGGCACCTGCACGACGTGCAGATGGTCGACGAGGCCGGCGGCGAGGAACTCGCGCAGCATCGTCGGGCCTCCGCCGATGCGCACGTCCAGCCCCGAGGCTGCATCCCGCGCCACCTCGAGCGCCTCCGCGGGCGGAGCGTCGAGGAAGTGGAACGTCGTACCACCCTCCATCTCCATCGGGGGCAACCGGCGATGGGTCAGCACGTACGTCGGCGTGTGGAACGGAGGGTTCTCCCCCCACCATCCACGCCACTCCGGGTCGTCCTGCCAGCCCGGCGGGCCGAACTTGTTCGCGCCCATGATCTCGGCACCGATCCCGGGCCCGTGTCGCGTGGCGATCGCGTCGTCGATCCCTTCGGTGCCGCCGGTCTCGCCGAAGAGCTCTTGGCGTGCGTAGCGAGTGGTGAACATCCACTGGTGGAGCCGCTGTCCGGCGTGGCCGAACGGCGTGTCGAGGGACTGCCCCTCACCGGTGGCGAAGCCGTCGAGCGAGATCGAGAAGTTGTGGACGCGGACTCGAGACATCATGCGACTCCGAGATGGCGAGCGAGCTTCTGCAAGGTCTGCAGGCCGAGCTCGACGGCACCGAAGCCGACCTTCTCCTCGCGCAGCGCCACCGTCGGGTGCAGTTGTCGCACTGTCAGCACCGTCTTCCCGTCGGCTTGTTCATCGAGGGTGACCGTCACTCGGAAGCGCGCGGGGTCGTCGTCGACGTCGGAGCTGTGATCCAGCACCAGCCGCTCGCCGGGAACGACCTCGAGGTACTCGAATCGATTCGTGAACACCGTGCCGTCGGGGGCCGTCATGTCGAACCGAGCTCGGCCGCCCGCGCACACGTCCATCTCCCGGACGGTGCAGCTGAAGCCTTCGGGGCCGAACCACTGGCAGAAGGCATCAGCGTCGGCCCACGCCGCGAACACCTCGTCGCGCGGTGCATCGAGGACGCGAACGAGGACGATCTCACGGTCGAGCGCCCACGTCGTCGGGTCGGCGACGGTCGGTGTACTGCTCATGGCTTCTCCTGTGTTGGTGCGGATCGTTTTCGGCCGGAGGTGCGGCGGAGATGGGCATCGAGGCGATCGATGCGCTGCTCCCACGCCGCTCGTGTGTGATCGGCCCATGCGGCGATCTCGGCCAGCGGCTCCGGACGCAGCCGGCAGGGTCGCCGTTGTCCATCGCGGCCACGCGTGATCAGCCCCGCCTGCTCGAGGACCTTGAGATGACGCGAGATGGCGGGGAGGCTGATCGGGAAGGGTTCGGCGAGCTCGAGGACGGTTGCCTCACCGTGGGCCAGACGGCGCACGATCGAGCGCCGCGTGGGGTCCGACAACGCGGCGAACACGACGTCGAACCTGTCCGGCGCGCTCACGGGCATCGTGGCGGCGCCTCGGACGAGTACTTCACAGATCTGTTATTTAACAGAAGTGCTAAATCTCGTCAAGCACCACCTCGGTAGGGTCCGGTCCGGCTCGGGTTCGTGTTGTCATCCCAGGGGAGCGCCGACGACGGGAAGTGAGACGTTCGACGAACTCGTCGACGAGGGCAACGACGCTCCGGTCGACACCTGGGACTTCGGGTGGCTCGACGGCCGCGCCACGGAGGAGCGACCGAGCTGGCGCTACTTCGACCGCGTTGCCGAACGTGCCGGAGCCGCGTCGAGCCTGCTCGAACTGCAAGCCGGTACCGGGTCGATGATCGGCCGGCTGCCGGAACGACCGCCGCTCGCGGTCGCCACGGAGGGCTATCCACCGAGCGTCGCCGCGGCCGCACCGCGGCTGCGCCGGCGCGGCGTGCACCTCGTCGTCACCTCGCAGACGCAACAGGCGCTTCCGCTCAAGTCGGACACCTTCGAGCTCGCGATCAGCCGTCATCCCGTCGAGGTGTGGTGGCGCGAGATCGCGCGCGTGCTCCGGCCGGGTGGGCGCTACTTCGCGCAACACGTCGGACCGGACAGCCTTCGCGACCTCAGCGAGTTCCTGATGGGCCCGCAGCTGAACGAGTCACGACGGGATCCGTCGATCGAGCGACGCGCCGCGCAACGAGCCGGTCTCGAGGTGCGAGAGATCCGTGTCGAACGAACTCGCGTTGCATTCGCGGACATCGGCGCGGTCGTGTACTTCCTGCGGCTCGTGCCGTGGATCGTGCCCGGCTTCGTGGTCAGTGCGTACGAAGAGCGGCTACGCGCACTGCACACGCTGATCGAACGTCATGGCGCGTTCGAAACGACGTCGAGCCGCATGCTCGTCGACGCCGTCAAGCCCTGAGGGTCGAGAGCGTACGCTGACGGCATGGTGGGGAACTCG
>DASUCS010000257.1:0-15971 GCA_036275935.1 Acidimicrobiales bacterium | reverse complement strand
CCACGTCCATGCGCTGTCGGGAAAGCCGTGCAGGCAGATCGCCAGCGGACCTGATTCGCCGCACGCGAGGTACGCGAACTCGATGCCGTTGAGGTTGACGCGATGCTCCGTGGGCTCCATTGCCGCAGAATCCTAAGCGTGAGTGACATCAGTCACCTGGGGGGAACCTGCAGGCAACGCAGAAGTAACCTGCGCTGAACGCAGCAGCACGCAGGGGAACGCAGCCGGATCGGGGGGCCCACTGCTCAACGTCACGTTCTACGGGGTCCGCGGATCCACGCCATGTCCATGCGAAGCGAACCTTCGCTATGGCGGCAACACCGCGTGCGTGGCCCTCGAGACGCCAGGTTCGGAGCCGATCGTGCTCGACCTCGGTACCGGGCTGCGGTACTGGGGCGACACTCTGCCCAAAGACGGCAGCTTCCGCGGCGCGGCATTGATCACCCATCTGCACTGGGATCACGTGCAGGGGCTGCCGTTCTTCGTGCCCGCCGACCGCGTCGGTGCCCGCTTCGACATCTACGGCCCGGTCCAACCGGACGGGCTCACCCTCGAGCAGGCGTTCGAGGACTTCATGCGCCCGCCGTACTTCCCGGTTCGGTTCACCGAATTGCGCGGTGACATTCGCTTCCACGACGTGGCCGACGCCGACCTCGTGATCGGCGATGCCAAGGTGCGCGTGCGCTCCGTCCCGCACGTCG
This sequence comes from Acidimicrobiales bacterium, assembly GCA_036275935.1. Taxonomy (GTDB): domain Bacteria; phylum Actinomycetota; class Acidimicrobiia; order Acidimicrobiales; family JACDCH01; genus DASUCS01. The sequence continues at coordinate 15,270 of DASUCS010000257.1, read as the reverse complement.
GCATCACCAACGGCTATCGCGTCGAGATGGGCGGCGCCGTCGTCGCCTACATCAGCGACCATCAGCAGCCGATGGACGGCACGATGGACGTGCCCGACCATGTGCTCGAGCTCTGCGACGGGGCGGATCTGTTGATCCACGACGCGCAGTACACGCCTGAGGAGTTCGCGGAGAAGCGGCACTGGGGTCACTGCACGGTCGAGTACGCCGTCGAGGTCGCCAGCCAAGCGTCGGTGAAGACGTTGTGCCTCTTCCATCACGACCCATCGCACGGCGACGACGCCGTGGATCGCATGCTCACCCGAGCCCTCGACGCTCGCAACGGAACCAGCGCGCCGAACGAGATCCTCGCGGCGGCCGAAGGTCTCGCAGTTTCGCTCGGCGGCTGAAGCCCTCGGTAGCGTCGCCCAGCGTGTCGGCCGAGAAGCACGCGTCCACGTTCGACGAGGCCAAGTTCCGTCAGGTGCTCGGGCACTTCCCGACTGGCGTGGTCGTGGTCACCGCGGTTGGCGACGACGGCGTGCCTGCCGGAATGGCGATCGGCTCGTTCACGTCGGTGTCACTCGATCCGCCGCTCGTCGCGTTCTTCCCCGGCAAGACGTCATCGAGCTGGCCGCGCATCGAAGCCGCCGGCGCCTTCTGCGTGAACATCCTCGGCGAGGACCAGGAAGACGTGTGCCGAGTGTTCGCCAGCAAAGGGGCCGACAAGTTCGCGTCGATCGGCTGGCGGCCGGGCCGCACCGGCGCGCCCGTCCTCAACGACGTGATCGCCTGGATCGAGTGCACGATCGAGCGGGTGGACGAGGGCGGCGACCATCTGATCGTCCTCGGGCGGGTCGTCGATCTCGAGGTCGGGCACTCCGGCGGGCCCCTCTTGTTCTTCCGCGGCGGCTACGGCCGCTACGAAGTGTGACGATTCGGGCAGGATCGGGCCCAATTTCTGGCCAACAGTAGGGCGAACGACCTACGCATCCAGTACTCTCGCCACTCAGAGTGACCGGCGCAACGGGTGGAGCGCAGTCGGTCAACTGCGGGAGGTCAGGATGAGCGAACTCGAACGACTCCACGGGACGGAGATCCTGCGCGGAGGCCAAGCCGACGTCGGGGTGGCGCGGGAGCGCTCGCGGCTCCGCCGCATTCGTCGGCTGATGATCCTCATGTGGGGCATCGCCGCGTGGCTGGCGCTGCGCCTCATGTGGAGCCAACCGATGTTCCCGGCGGTCAACATCCCGCCGACGATGGTGCCGACGCTCGTGATCGTCGTGCTGTTCGGTGTCGTGCTGCTGATCCCGATGTGGGGCGCCGGCCGTTCTCCGCACGTGTTGTATCGCCCGAACGAGATCGAGATCGGACTGAACGACGTCGTTGGATGCGACGTCGTGCGTGAAGAGGTCGTGCGCACGCTCAACCTGTTCCTCGCTCATCAGACGTTGCGCGATCAACTCGGTGCGACACCTCGGCGCGGTGTGCTGGTCGAAGGTCCGCCGGGCACCGGCAAGACGCACATCGCGAAGGCGATGGCGCGCGAAGCCGGCGTGCCGTTCCTGTTCGTGTCCTCGTCGGCGTTCCAGTCGATGTACTACGGGCAGACCAACCGCAAGATCCGGTCGTACTTCAAGGAGCTGCGCGCGGCGGCCCGGCGCGATGGCGGTGCCATCGGCTTCATCGAGGAGATCGACGCGATCGGTGCGTCGCGCTCGGGTATGGGTGCGTCGACAGGTCGCGAGGGCATCTCGGGCGTCGTCAACGAACTGCTGATCCAGCTGCAGTCGTTCGACGAGCCGACGACCTCCGTGAAGATCCGGGGCTGGTTCATCGAGCGGCTCAACGTCCTGCTGCCCGACTACCTGCGCATCGACAAGCCGCGCGCCTTGCCGGCCAACGTGTTGGTCGTGGCGGCCACCAACCGCGCCGCCGACCTCGATCCCGCGCTGCTGCGGCCGGGTCGCTTCGACCGCACGATCCAGTTCGATCTGCCGGGGCGCGCGGAGCGGCGCGTTCTGATCGACTACTTCCTCGAGCGCAAGGCCCACGTGCCCGAGCTCGACGCCGATCGCGCTCGCGAGGATCTCGCCGCCGTGACTGCGGGCTACTCGCCGGTGATGATCGAGCACCTCTTCGACGAGGCCCTCGTGTGGGCACTGCGCCGTGGCGCGAACGCGCTCGACCAGCGTGATCTGCAGCAGGCGAAGATGACCGAAGAGCTCGGCTTGCAGCACCCGATCACGTACACGCCCGAAGAGCGGTTCGCGGTCGCGTCGCACGAAGCCGGTCACGCCACGATCGCGTTCCTGTGCGGTCGGGACGAGGACCATCCCTCACCGCTGCGGCGGCTCGAGGTGCTGTCGATCGTCAAGCGCAGTGGTTCGCTCGGAGTGCTCGGCCACAACGACTTCGAGGAGCGCTTCACCAAGTCGAGGTCGGAGCTGCTGTCGTTGATCCGCATCGCGTTCGGCGGCATGGCCGCTGAGGAGCTCGATCTGGGCGAGAGCACCACCGGCCCGCTTGCCGACCTCACCGAGGCCACGAAGCTCGCCGCGATGATGGTGGGTGCGCTCGGCATGGGCGGCTCGCTGATCTCCTTCGCGAACGGCATCCCCGGGGACGACCTGATCAAGCGGGTGCTCGAGGACAAGCCGAGCCGCGCCGCGACCGAGCAGATCCTCGACGAAGCGAAGGCCGACGTCACGCAGTTGCTGCTGCAGCACCGCGTGATCCACCGCGCGTTGCGCGATGCGCTGCTCGAGCGCGAGGAGCTCGTCGGCGAGGAGATCCTCGAGGTCATCCGCGATGCGATCCTGCGCGACAAGTTGGCCGAGATCGACCTGCGTGAGCCGGTCGTCGAGGTCGCTACGCAGGAAGAAGGTCCGGCGCCCCAAGCTCCTGTATGACAAAGGCCATCGCGAACGCTTGGTCGCGCCAGACGTCGTAGCGGCCTGAGGGGCCGGCGTGGCCTGCGCCCATCTCGGTCTTCAACAGCAGCGGGCGATCGTCGGTCTTGGTCGCGCGCAGCTTCGCCACCCACTTCGCCGGCTCGTGGTAACCGACGCGCGGGTCGTTCAGCCCGGCTGTCGCGAGGATCGCGGGATACGCCTTGGCATCGATGTTCTCGTAGGGCGAGTACGACTTCATGTACGAGTACACGTCTGCGGACTCGATCGGGTTGCCCCACTCCTCCCACTCGATGACGGTGAGTGGAAGCGTCGGGTCGAGGATGGTGTTGAGCGCGTCCACGAACGGCACTTCCGCGAGGATCGCTGCGAACTGTTGCGGCGCGAGATTGGCCACGGCGCCCATGAGCAGCCCGCCAGCCGAGCCGCCGCGTGCCGCCATGCGTGCGGGCGACGTGTACTGCTGCGCGCACAGGTGCTCGGCGGAGGCGATGAAGTCGGTGAACGTGTTGCGCTTGCGCAACAGCTTGCCGTCCTCGTACCACTGCCGTCCCAGCTCCCCGCCGCCGCGGACATGCGCGACGGCGAACACGATCCCGCGGTCGAGCATCGGTAGGCGGATCGCGGAGAACCACGGATCGAGACTGGTTTCGTAACTGCCGTAGCCGTAGAGCAGGCAGGCTGCTCGTCCGTCGAGCTCGACCTCCTTGCGCCGGACAACTGAGATCGGCACGCGTGCTCCGTCCGGCGCCGTCGCCCATTCGCGTGTCTGGATGTAGTCAGCGCGGTCGTACCCGCCGAGGACTGGCTGTTGCTTCTTCAGCTCGAGCGCGCGGCCGTCGAGGTCGTAGTCGTAGACGGTGTGGGGCGTGACGAACGACTCGTAGCCGAGGCGGAACGACGTGGTCTCGTACTCGGCGTTCGCGCCCGGCGCGACGTCGAACACCGGCTCGTCGAACTCGATGTCGTGGGTGTCGCCGTCGTTGCGCACGACACGCAGACGGGTCAGGGCGTCGCGGCGGAGATGGACGACGACGTGGCCGGCGAACGCGTCCATGCCCATGAGACGGGTGTCCTCACGGTGGGGGAGCAGCGGCTGCCACTGAGCACGACCGGTGGCGGTCACGGGCGCGTGCGCGAGCTCGAAGTTCAACGCGCCGTCGTTGTGGAGCACGAGGAACCGATCGCCCTGATGATCGATCGAGTACTCGACTCCTTGGCGACGTGGTTCGAAGACCTGCAACTCGCCATCGGGATGCGCCGCGTCGAGGATCCGCACCTCGCTGGTCACCTTGCTGGCGAGGTCGACGACGATGAAGCGCTCGCTGCGCGTCAGTTCGACGCCGAGGAAGAAGCGCTCGTCGTTCTCCTCGTACACGATCTCGTCGGCGCTGGCCGCCGTGCCGAGGCGGTGGCGCCACAACCGATACGGACGATGAGCGTCGTCGATCGTCGTGTAGAAGAAGGTGGCGTTGTCGAGTCCCCACGCAGAGCTGTAGTACGTCGCTTCGATCTCGTCGGCCAGCGTCTCGCCGGTGACGAGGTTCTTGAATCGCAAGGTGTACGACTCGTCCCCGTCGAAGTCCGTCGAGTACGCCAGCACCGAGTGATCCGGGCTGACGTCGATGATGCCGAGCGCGAAGAACGGTGACTCGCCGGCGAGCTCGTTGCCGTCGAGCAACACCTCTTCGTGTGCCTCGTCATCGGGCGCGGGACGACGGCAGAAGATCGAGTACTGCTTGCCCTCCTCGGTTCGCGTGACGTACCACCAGGGCCCGCGCCGGGTCGGAACCGACAGGTCCGTCTCCTGTACGCGTGCCTTGATCTCTTCGAAGAGACGTTCACGCAGCGGCGCGAGATGCTCGGTCTGCGCGGCGGTGTACTCATTCTCCGCTTCGAGGTAGGCGATCGTGTCCGGGTCGTCGCGGTCGAGGAGCCAGTAGTACGGGTCCTCGGTCGAGTCGCCATGCACGGTGCGCATGTGCGGCTTTCGCGGCGCGAGTGGTGCGTCGGCCATTCGTCGCACCCTACGCGGATGCTCGAGTGAGTCGCGTCACCTGCAGGGCGTCGCGGCTACGCGTCGATGGGCTCCAACAACGTGATGAGTCCGGCCGAGGCGCGGCGGCGGGCCCATGCGCTGACGAACGCGTCGTCGGTCAGGTAGATGAGCTGCGTGCGTTCGCCGAGGCGGCGGAGCATGTCGAGCAGCTCCCACTTCCGCTCCGGTGCGATGCGCAGGAACGCCTCGTCGATCAGCACCGGGACGGACTCGTCGTCGGGTCCGCAGTGACCAGCCTTGGTCAGGTGCGACACGAGGTACTGCTGCACATCCGCGACCTGAGCGATCGTCGACTCGGGTGATTCGGCGTCGAGCTGGCTCTCGAGCGCGGCGATCCGTCGCTCCATTGCGTCGCGACGGTCGAGGAGCCGCTCGTAGTCGACCGGCTCTTCTTTCACCGACCGCAACTCGGCCTGCAACGTGGCCTTGCGCGCCTCGAGCTCCTCGACGTCGGGACCGTCGGCCTCGGACGGCTGCACGGTCGCCCACTCCGGGCGGCGCAGGCGGCGGGATTCTGCCTGCAACCGTTGGAGGTCGTCTTCGATCTCGCTGCGCGACCGGGCCCGACTCCGTGCCTGTTGGCGCTCGGCCGCACGCTCCACGGCCCAGTCCAGCGCGCCCGCACGCGCGTCGAGCGTGCCGTCACGGAAGCCGAGGTGATGGAGGAGGTCGTCCAGCCGGTTGGCCACCTTCTCTTCGTCGGCCTCCGCCTCGCCGAGCTCCTCTTGCGCGCGTGCGATGTGACCGAGCGCGATCTGATCGTGGATCAAGTGCTCGATGCTCGGCGCGTCGAGGTCTGCGACGTCTGCAGGCTGGAGGCCATACGGCGCACACGCGGCCGCGACTGCGTCGCGGGCTCGTGCGACGGCAGGCTCCGATTGTTCGGAGAGCTCTCGACGAATCGCGTCGAGTTCCGTGGCGCTCGCTCCGAGATGTACGAGCGCGGCGGCGTACGCGCGCACGTCGTTCTCGATCTGCTTCGCCTCATCGATCGTCATGTCGCCGGCGAGCTGCCGCCACCGAGTGGTCGCGCTCACGTAGCAGTTGTTGGCGGCCTCGAGTCGATCGTGCGCGCCCGGCGTGATCGACGCTTCGACCCGTCGGATGTGAAAGCCGAGGTACGACTCCGCGCCCGTTGCGTCCAACGCTACGGCTTCGTTCTGCTCCGCGGCCCGCAGCCTGCGCATGGGACGTCCGATGCCGACGACCGCGCCACCGATCGCGGCGGCGAGCAGTCCGACCGCAGCGACGGGCAGGATCGGCACGGCGACGATGCCGGCGACCGCTACGAGGCTGGCGCCCGCGAACGTCGGCACGCGGCGGCGGTCGACGACGGCTTCGAGGTCTTCGACGACTTGGTGCGCGTCTTCGAGTCGCGCGATCAGGTCGAGCGTTTGCTTGTCGACCGGCTTGGGTGCGTCCGTCACCCCGGTCAGACCGCCGACCGCCACCTGCTCTCGCGACAGTGCGCGGCCCGCTTCCACGACCGCCGCAGCCGCCTGCCACAGCTCGGTCTGGTCGAGTGTTGCGAGGTCGACGATGCGCGGGTCGGACGGCTCGGGAAGTTTCGAGGTCGCCAGGTTGCGCAGACGACCCTCGAGGCGCTCCTGCTCGGCCCGCGCCGAGGCGACGTCGTCGACGAGCTCGTAGAGGTTGGTGGGGATGACATCGGGATACCAGCGACGGTCCGCGACCTGGGTGTCGTCGAGACGATGGCCCGGCGCGTGGCCGTCGAGGCGGGCTACGCGGCCGGCCGCGTCCTTCCACTGCTGGACCAGCCGGCGCGCCGACTCCGCCGAGTCGAGCAGGTGCTGGTCGGTCTCCGCTCCGGTCTGACCGCTCTGCAGGGCGGCGGCCTCGGCGCGGACCCGCTCGAGATTCGCCAGCACCGACGCGTACTGGCGGCGAGCGGCGTTGTCGGAGGCCTGGCGGATCTGGTTCTCGACGGCCTCGAGCTCCTCCGCCAGTTGCTCCTTCTTCGTGCGCCCGGACTTTGCCGCGTCGAGCGCGGTGGTGAGCTGCTGCAGCGTCGCTCGCGCCTCGACGAGCTCGGGATGCTCGTCGGCGCGGGGATGCGTCGGCGTCAGCCCGAGATCACCCGCCTGCAACAGCATCAGCGCCCGCAGCGCGTCCGCCGATGGTGCGACCGTGCCGACGAGACCGAGCGCGGGGCTCTCGTCGTCGAGGTAGCGGGCTTCGGTGCTGCCGCCGTTGGCGACGATCTCGAAGGGGCGGCCCGTGTGGTCGACGAGGCGCGCGACCGCGTTGTCCGCCCCCCCGGTCAGCGCGCCGATGATCGAATCCGCCAGCGCCTGACGCTCCAGCATGCCGACGCCGGACAGCACGGTGAGGTGCTCGTGGAAGCGCACCTGGAACTCGTCGCCAGGGATGCGAAGGATCAGTTCTTCCAGGCGCATCGGCGGCGCTCTCCTCGAGTGTGCGTGGTGGGCTGACCAGGCGGTTCCGACCCCCACGCCAACATCGGCGCCCCCTACGGGAACCTGTAGCGATATGCGGCAATCGGCGCCGCAATCGCTTGGGAGACAAGGGGTCGACGCCGGTAGCCTCCTGACCCGTGGGTCAAGGCGTGGATTCGGTAGCCGGCGCGTCTGACGCGCGCGCGGGCTGGCGTCTGATGGGCCGGGTGATCCGGCCGCAGTGGGTCACGGTGCTCGTCGGCGTTCTCGTCGGCCTCGGCTGGACAGTCGCCAAGGTCGCCATCCCGCTGCTGGTCCGTGGCGCGATCGACCACGGCATCGAGCCGAACGACTCGAAGGCGCTCTACACGTGGGCGATCGCGATCGCCATCATCGGGTTGTTCCAGGGAACCTTCACCGGTTTGCGGCGGTGGTGGGCCTTCAAGGTGGCGCGCCGTTCCGAACAGACGCTGCGCGACCAGTTGTTCGCACACTTGCAGCGGCTGCACTTCGCCTATCACGACCAGGCGTCGACCGGGAACCTGATGAGCCGCGCGAACACGGACCTCAATCAGATCCAGGCGTTCCTCGTGATGATCCCGCTCACGATGTCGAACGCCGTGACCGTGCTGCTGGTCACCGCGATCCTGCTCACGATCGACCCTGTTCTCACGTTGCTGGCGCTCGGAAGCCTGCCGCTGCTCAACGTGTTCGCCAAGCGCTTCGGCGTCCGACTGCATCCTGCGGTGATGGGGATCCAGCAGGAATCAGCCGAGCTCGCCGCGGTCGTCGAGGAATCGGTGTCCGGTGTGCGCGTCGTGAAGGGTTTCGGCGCCGAGGGCGTGCAGCAGCACCGGTTCCAATCCGAAGCCGACGACGTGTACGACGAGTCGATGCGCGCCACCCGCGTGCGCGCAGTGTTCCTCCCGTTGCTCGACATGTTGCCGAACATCGGCTTGATCCTCGTGCTCGCCTACGGCGGTCACCAGGTGATCAACGGCAGCCTCACCCTCGGGTCCCTCGTCGCGTTCAACGTGTACGTCGTGATGTTGATCTGGCCGCTGCGCATGCTCGGGATGATCCTCGCCCAGGCTCAACGAGCCGTTGCGTCGAGTCAGCGCGTCGACGAAGTGCTGGCGGCGGAACCGCAGGTCATCGATCCACCGAACGCCACCTCCCTTCCCGAGCCCACCAGCGAACGTCCCGCGGGCGCGCTGCAGTTCGATGCCGTCACGTTCGGTTATCCCGCCGGCCCCGATCGTCCGGTGCTCGACGGTCTCGAGCTCACGGTGCAAGCCGGCGAGTCCGTTGCGCTGGTGGGACCCACCGGTTGCGGCAAGACGACGGTGGCGCGCCTCATCCCGCGCTTCTACGACGTCGACGGCGGTTGCATCACGCTCGACGGTGTCGATGTCCGCGACGTGCCGCTACGGGAGCTTCGTCGCGCGGTCGGCATCGTGTTCGAGGACACGTTCCTCTTCAACGATTCGGTCGCCGCGAACATCGCGTTCGCGGAACCGGATGCCGCTCCGGAGCAGATCGAACGCGCCGCTCGTCTCGCGGGCGCCCACGACTTCATCCTGAACCTGCCGGACGGCTACGGCACCGAGATCGGTGAGCGTGGCTTCTCGTTGTCCGGCGGCCAGCGGCAGCGCATCGCGATCGCTCGGGCGATCCTCTCCGATCCGAGGGTGCTGATCCTCGACGATGCGACCTCGTCGGTCGATCCGACGAAGGAGCACGAGATTCGCGATGCACTGACCGAGGTGATGAAGGGTCGAACGACGATCGTCATCGCCCACCGGCCGGCGACGATCGCGTTGGCCGACCGTGTGGTGCTGCTCGACGAAGGCCGCATCGTGGACCAAGGCACGCACTCTCAGCTGCTGGTGCAGAGCGAGCGCTACCGCGACGTGCTCGCCGCGGCGATGGCCGAGCACCCCGAGGACGAACTCGAGTCCGAGGAAGTCAGCGTCTGATGTTCTTCATGTCGGCCGTCGACGAGGACAGCAAGCTCGACCGCAAGAAGGCAGCGCACGTCCTTCGTCGCTCGCTCGCGATGTTGCGGCCGTACCGGCGCCAGGTGCTCGCGGCGACGGCACTCGTCACGTTGTGGACCTTCACGGTGCTGGCCGGGCCGTTCCTCGTGTCCTACGCGATCGACAACGGCATCGTGCACAAGGACGGCGGCACGCTCGACCGCGCCGTGGCGGCCTACGTCGTCGTCGCGATCGTGGCGTACTTCGTGTACCGCGCCCAGATCGTGTTGATCGGTCTGATCGGCGAAGGGTTCCTGCGCGACCTCCGCTTGCGCGTCTTCGATCACCTGCAGCGTCTGTCGATGCCGTTCTACGACCGTGAGAAGGCGGGCGTCATCGTCAGCCGCATGACGTCGGACGTCGACGCGTTGGCCGAGCTCGTGCAACAGGGCCTGCTGATGTTCGTCAGCAACACGTTGCTCCTGGTGTTTTCGGTCGTCGTTCTGGGTCTGGTGTCCTGGGAGCTCCTGCTCACGTGCATGCTGATGCTGCCGCTGGTGATCGTCAGCAGCATCAAGTTCCAGCGCGACTCCAACCGCGCCTACCTGCTCGTGCGCGACCGCATCGGTCACACGCTGTCGTCGCTGCAGGAGGGTCTGTCGGGCGTGCGCGTCATCCAGGCCTACGCCCGTGAAGACGTGCAGGTGCGGCGGTTCCTGCGTACGAGCGGCGATCTCTACGACGCGCACATGGACTCCGTGCGCATCTCGGCCTGGTACCTGCCGATCATCGAGCTGTCGAGCGCGCTCACCACGGCCGCCGCGGTCGGCGTCGGTGGCTGGCTCGTGCACCGGGGCAGCGTCACGATCGGCACCGTGACGTTCTTCCTGCTGACGCTGTCGAACCTGTTCGAACCGGTGCAGCAGCTGTCGCAGCTCTTCAACACGGTGCAGTCCGCCGGCGCCGGACTCAACAAGCTCTACGAGCTCCTCGACACGGATCCCGACGTGCCCGAGAAGAAGGGCGCCGTCGAGCTGCCCGCCGAAGGCGCGATCTCGGTTGATCGAGTGTCGTTCCGGTACGCGGACAGCGGCCCGTGGGTGCTGCGCGACGTGTCGCTCGGGATCGCTGTCGGTGAACGCCTCGCGCTCGTTGGCCCGACCGGTGCCGGCAAGTCCACGCTGGCCAAGCTGATCGCTCGCATGTACGACCCGAACGAAGGCATGGTCCGCTTCGGTGATGTCGATGTGCGCGACGCGACGTTGAAGTCGTTGCGCCGGCGCATCTGCGTCGTGCCGCAGGAAGGGTTCTTGTTCAACGGAACCATCCGCGACAACGTCCGCATCGCCAAGGCTGGTGCGACCGACGCCGAGGTGGACGATGCCCTGCGCGCCGTCGGTGTGTACGAGCGGTTCTCGTTGCTGCCGCAGGGACTTGACACCGCGGTGCGCGAACGGGGCTCGCGACTCAGCGCGGGGGAGAAGCAGCTCGTGTCGTTGGCGCGGGCCGCACTCGCCGATCCCGCGGTGTTGGTGCTCGACGAGGCGACCTCGTCTCTCGACCCGGGCACGGAGTTGCTCGTCGAAGAGGCGCTCGAGCGGTTGATGCGCGGTCGCACGGTCGTCGTGATCGCACACCGCCTCTCCACCGCGGAACGTGCCGACCGCATCGGTGTCGTCGACGCCGGCGGACTCATCGAGCTCGGCACGCATCAAGAGCTGCTCGACCGCGACGGTCGCTACGCTGCGTTGTACGCCACGTGGGCCGGACGAATGGAGGTGGCGAGCTGATGCTTGCAGTGGGAGATGTCGCTCCGGACTTCACACTCCCCGACGAGGCCGGCAACACCGTGCATCTCGCGGACGAGAAGGGCTCGTGGATCGTGCTGTGGTGGTATCCGAAGGCCTCGACGCCTGGCTGAACGCGTGAAGGCCAGGGCTTCCGTGATCGAAGCCCAGAGTTCACCGAAGCCGGAGCGAAGATCTTCGGCGCCAGCTTCGACACGCCGGCAGAGAACCTCGAGTTCAGCCAGAAGCAGAGCTTCAACTTCCCGCTGCTGAGCGACGTGGACCGCGTGGTCGGCGGCCAGTACGGCGCCGCGAAGGCGCCCGACGAGCAGTGGCCGGACTTTCCGAAGCGCGTCACGTTCCTGATCGATCCGGAGGGAAAGGTGGCCAAGGTGTACGAGGTCACCGACGTCGCGGCACATCCGGACGAAGTGCTCGCGGACATCCGATCCGCCGGCTGAGGTTCGCTACTGTCGGCTGCTCATGCCAGACGAGGTCGACGCAGCCGAATGGGAGTTCAACGAGTGGTCATCGGCGGCTCCGCCCGCCGCCGGCGGAGGCGGATTGCTGCAGACGATCCTGGATGAGGTGACCTCGATCCGCGAAGGTGCCGCCGCCGACCGAGTGGCGCTGGCCAAAGCGATCAGCGCGAGCTTCTCGAAGGTCGACGCCGAGCTGGCCGACGTGCGTGGCCAGCTCACCTCGGTGCGCGGGGACCTGGACGAGCTGCGCGCCGCGGTCGCGTCGACCCATGCGCTCGACAAGCAGCTCGAGGCGCTGCGGGAGGCGATTCCCGGCGACGAGCTCGCCCGGGTCGCCGCCGAAGTCGAGCGGCTGCGGATCCTCCTCATCGGCGACTGAATTCCCGAGGCGACAGGGGGCGGATTCCGCACCTCATTGCCTCGAGATTGGAGCGATGAGAGGTTGTTCCTACGCGCGTAGTGGAAATAGCCTGAATGCCATGACGTCCGCCGACCTGGGTCTCGATCTGAGCCGCTACAAGCTGGGGTGGGCTGACGAAGAGGACTACGTCTTCAAGCCCAAGAAGGGCCTCTCCACCGACATCGTCGAGGAGATGTCCTGGATGAAGGGCGAGCCCGACTGGATGCGGGACTACCGCCTCAAGTCGCTCCAGCACTTCGAGCGCCGCCCGATGCCGAACTGGGGCGGCGACATGTCGGAGATCTACCTCGACGACATCTACTACTACATCAAGCCGACCGACAAGCAGGTCGACGCGTGGGACGAGCTGCCCGAGTCCGTGAAGAACACGTACGAGAAGCTCGGCATCCCGGAAGCGGAGCGCAAGTACCTCGCCGGCGTCACCGCGCAATATGAAAGCGAGGTGGTGTACCACAAGAACCGCGAAGACCTCGAGCGTCAGGGCGTCATCTTCTGCGACATGGACACCGCGCTGCGCGAGCACCCGGAGATCGTGAAGCAGTACTTCGGCAAGATCATCCCGAAGAACGACAACAAGTTCGCCGCGCTCAACTCCGCTGTGTGGAGCGGGGGGTGCCTGACGGAAACAGCGCGAATCAACGTCCGAGGCAAGGGGCTCGTCAGCATCAAGGACATCGAAGAGGGGGATGAGGTCTTCGGTACGGACCTCGAGCGCCACCTCGTCCGTGGGAAGGTGCTGGCAAAGGTCGAGAGCGGGATCAAACGCGCCTATCGGATCCGAGTAGCGGGTCGCGAGCTCGAGGCGACCGGAAATCATCAGTTCCTCGTTGGGCGACGCGATGAGGGTGGGCGTTGGCGCGCCGTGTGGGTGCCGCTCGACGACATCGAGATCGGGGAACCGATCGCAATCGCGCGCGAACTTCCGGATGACGGCGAGCCGATCGAGCTGCCACGTCCGGAGGCATATCTCAAGAACCGGCACCTCCAAGGCCTGAACTTCCCGACCGACACGTCAGCAGAACTGATGTGGATCCTTGGTCTGTGGCTCGGCGATGGCCACACCGCGAGCCCCGCTGCGCACATGCGTCAGGTTTCATTTTCGCTTCCGACCAGCGATCCGGTGCAGGAGGTGGCGATCGAAGCGCTGTGGCGCGTGTTCGGAGTTCAACACGTGACACCTGTCGCTTGCGGCTTCGTCGTCAGCTCGAAGGAGCTCGGCTGCTGGCTGGAGGACATCGGGTTCACAGGGCACGCCAAGACGAAACGGCTCCCGTCGTGGGTGTATTCGCTGCCGCACTATCAGCAACTGGCCCTCCTCGCTGGTCTGATCGATGCCGATGGGTGGACCGAGCGCGAGGGCGCCTCGATGTGCATCGAGCTGGCGAATCGTGACCTGCTCGAGGACGTCCGGCAGCTCGCGATCGGCTGCGGCCTGTTCTGCGACGGTGTCCTCACTCAGCGAACTCGAACTGCACATTTCCCGGATGACCGGACGGTCACATCGACGCATTGGCGTCTTCGCATCCAAGGTGACGTAGCTGCGGTACCGACTCGCGATCCGAACAAGGCAGGCAAGCCGTTGTCGAAGGGTCGCCGTACGCGCTACAGCGCCGCGACCGGGTTGAACTTCAGCGGTCTCTGCACCGACACAGTTGGCTTCGCGGTTCTTCGCGAGAAGACGCCGGTGGGAGACCTTGCGACCTATGACATCCAGGTCATCGGCCTCGAGAACTTCGTCGTGAATGGCATCGTGGCGCACAACAGCTTCATCTACGTGCCGCCGGGCGTGAACGTCGAGATGCCGCTGCAGGCCTACTTCCGCATCAACGCGGAGAACATGGGTCAGTTCGAGCGGACGCTGATCATCGCCGACGAGGGCAGCCAGGTGCACTACATCGAGGGCTGCTCGGCTCCGGTGTACACCACCGACTCGTTGCACTCCGCGGTGGTCGAGATCGTGGTGAAGCCGAGTGCGCGGGTCACGTACACGACCATCCAGAACTGGTCGAACAACGTGTTCAACCTCGTCACGAAGCGCGCCCGCGTCGAGACCGAAGGCCACATGGAGTGGATCGACGGCAACATCGGCAGCCGCCTCACGATGAAGTACCCCGCGGTCGTGATGGTCGGCCCGAAGGCGTCGGGTGAGGTGCTGAGCGTGGCGTACGCCGGTCCCGGTCAGCATCAGGACGCCGGGGCCAAGATGACGCACGCGGCGCCGGAGACGACGTCGAAGATCGTGTCGAAGTCGATCTCGAAGGACGGTGGCCGTACGAGCTACCGCGGACTCGTTCGTGTCGAAGACGATGCCTACGGGTGCAAGAGCCACGTGCAGTGTGACGCGCTGATCCTCGACGAGGACTCGATCAGCGACACGTTCCCGTACATGGAAGTCGGCGCCCGCGACGCGGTGATCGGCCACGAGGCGACGGTTTCGAAGGTCGCCGACGAACAGCTCTTCTACTTGATGAGCCGTGGCCTCTCGGCTGAGCAGGCGATGGGCATGATCGTCAACGGCTTCATCGAGCCGGTGACGCGCACGTTGCCGATGGAGTACGCGGTCGAGTGGAGCCGTCTCATCGAACTGCAGATGGAAGGCTCGGTTGGCTGACTTCGGCACAGCCGTCGCGTGATGCAACAACCTCAAGCCGGGCTTCAGATAAAGACGATCGTCAGTTGGTGGTTCTTCACCGTGCGCGTGTTTCCGGCGAAGGTCTCCATCGACGGTTCCGCACCGATCGCAGCGACGTGGGGCGACACGCTCATCCCTGTGACGCCGGGGCAGCATCGCGTCAGCTTCTGGTGGAACGCCTATTGGTTCCTCCCGTCGAACCGCGGCGAAGTCGTGGTCGACGTTCCGGAGGGGCAGGTCGCGCTGCTGGAGTACAAGCCGCGCTGGCTGATCTTCATGAGTGGCATCCTCACGTGGATCGGGGTGCGGCCGATGCTGCAACAGGCGGCGCCTGGCGGCGCCGCGGTGGCATCCGGTCCCGCGTCGGCCGCGGGTTGGAACGCTGACCCGAGCGGACGGCACGAGCTGCGCTACTGGAACGGCAGTGCGTGGACCGAGGACGTCGCGGACGCCGGCGTCTCGTCCAAAGATCCGGTGACATGACCGCCCGTTCGGCAGGGTTGTCAGGCACAATGCTCGGATGCCGATGCGGCAGGACTGCAAGCAATTCGAGAGTCGCACCTACCCGAACGGTGAGACCGTCCGGAAGTGCAACCTCGACC
>DASUCS010000256.1:0-9558 GCA_036275935.1 Acidimicrobiales bacterium | reverse complement strand
GATCGGGAACCCGGTGGCCTTCGATGCAAGCGCACTGCTGCGGGACACGCGCGGGTTCATCTCGATGATGACCATGTCGCCGTTCGTTGGATCGAGCGCGAACTGGACGTTCGATCCGCCTGTCTCGACGCCGACGCGCCGGATGCACGCGAACGCGGCGTCGCGCATGAGCTGGTACTCGACGTCGCTGAGCGTCTGTGCGGGCGCCACCGTGATCGAGTCACCCGTGTGCACACCCATCGGGTCGAGGTTCTCGATCGAGCAGATGATGACGCAGTTGTCCGCGCGGTCACGCATGACCTCGAGCTCGAACTCCTTCCACCCGGCGATCGAGCTCTCGAGGAGGATCTCGCTGATCGGGCTCGCATCCAGGCCGTTCTTGGCGACCCGCTCGAGCTCTTCGGGCGTCGACGCGATGCCCGTGCCCTTGCCACCGAGGATGTAGGCGGGACGGATCACGACCGGAAGGCCGATGCGTTCGACGACCTCGCGGGCCTCTTCCATGGTGTGCGCGATCCCCGACGCCGGGACCGACAGGCCGATCCCCTGCATCGCCACCTTGAACCGCTCGCGGTCCTCGGCCGTGGCGATCGCCTCGGCATTCGCGCCGATCATCTCGGGTGTGCCGGGCACGCCGATGATCTCCCGTTCGTGCAGCGCCATCGCCAGGTTGAGCGCGGTCTGCCCGCCGAGGGTCGGCAGCACGGCATCGGGCTTCTCGCGCTCGATGATCTGCGTGAGGATGTCGACGTCGAGCGGCTCGACGTAGGTCGCGTCGGCGAACTCCGGATCCGTCATGATCGTCGCCGGGTTCGAGTTGGCGAGGATGACCCGGTAACCCTCTTGTCGCAGCACCCGGCACGCTTGCGTGCCGGAGTAGTCGAACTCGCACGCTTGGCCGATCACGATCGGTCCGGATCCGATCAACAGGATCGATTCGATGTCGGTCCTACGAGGCACGCATCTGCTCCGCGAAGAGGTCGAACAGGTAGGCCGAGTCATGCGGGCCCGGCCCGGCTTCCGGGTGGTGCTGCACGCTGAAGGCGCGGGCGTCGCGCACCCGCAATCCCTCGCACACGCCGTCGTTGAGGTTGACGTGGGTCATCTCCGCCTTGGTGCCGAGCGAGTCGGCCATCACCGCGAAGTTGTGGTTCTGGCTCGTGATCTCGACGCTGCCGTTCTCGATGCGACGCACGGGGTGGTTCCCGCCGTGATGGCCGAACGGCAACTTCTCGGTCTGCGCTCCGATGGCGAGGGAGAGCAGCTGGTGTCCCAGGCAGATGCCGAACACCGGTACGCGGTCGAGCAGACCTTTGATCGCCTCGATGGCGTACGGGACCTGTTCCGGGTCGCCAGGACCGTTCGAGAGGAACACGCCGTCCGGTTTTCGGGCGAGCACCTCGTCGGCCGTGGTCGACGCGGGTACGACCTCGACCGTGGCGATGGTGGAGAGGTGCCGCAGGATCGTGCGCTTGATGCCGAAGTCGTAGGCCACGACGCGCAGAGGCCCGTCGCCCACCGTGTAGGGCTCCTCCGTCGTGACGGTCGCGACGAGGTCGACGCCGGACGTTCCTGGCTCGGCCGTGGCCGCGGCCGCGAGCGCACCCTCGTTGGTGCCGAACGCGCCGCACATCGCACCTGCGTCGCGGATGTGGCGCGTCAGCCGGCGAGTGTCGATGCCGGCGAGACCGGCGATGTCGTTCGCTCGCAGGAACGCGTCGAGATCGTTGTCGCTGCGCCAGTTGCTGCGGCGGCGGGCGAGATCCCGAACGATGACACCGCGGCAGAACGGCTTGCGGCTCTCGCGGTCCTCGTCGTTCACGCCGTAGTTGCCGATGTGCGGATACGTGAAGGTGATGATCTGGCCCGCGTACGACGGGTCGGTCAGCACCTCTTGGTAGCCGGTGAGCACCGTGTTGAAGACGACCTCGCCCGCGCTGACGCCGTTGTCGGGTTCGGCGCCGATGGCCTCGCCCTCGAACATGGTGCCGTCGGCGAGCACCAGGAGCGCTTCTCTGATCGTCATCTCGTCGCCTCACCGTCCACGACGACGGGCTCGCCGTAGAGGAACGTGTGCCGCACCTTGCCGGTCAGCGTTCGTCCCGCATACGGCGTGTTGCGGCTGCGGCTGGCGAGTTGCGCCGGGTCGACGGTCCACGTCGCTGTCGGGTCGATGACACAGAGGTTGGCGGGTCGGCCCTGTTCGATCGGTCCGCCGTGCACGTCGCTCAGCCCGGCGATCACGGCCGGCCGCCAGGACAGCAGCGCGAGGATGGTGGCGAGATCGAGGTCGAGCTCGGTGATCGCCAACGCGAGAGCGGTTTCGAGGCCGAGCATCCCTGGCGGCGCATCGTCGAACGTCGTCTCCTTGAACTCTTGCGCGTGCGGCGCGTGATCGGTGGCGATGGCGTCGATCGCCCCGTCGGCCAATCCGGCCTTGACGGCGGCGACGTCGTTCGCCGTTCGCAACGGAGGGTTCACCTTGAACACCGGGTCGTAGGTCGAGCACCGCTCGTCGGTGAGCGTGAAATGGTGCGTGGTGGCCTCCGCGGTGATGGCGAGCCCACCCGCCTTGGCCGCACGCACCATCGCGATCGAGCCGTCGGTCGACAGGTGCTGGAAGTGCACGCGGCCACCCGTGAGACGGGCGAGCGAGATGTCACGCATCACCATCAGCTCTTCCGCTTCCGACGGGACACCGGGGATGCCGAGCCGGCTCGACCACTCCCCCTCGTGCATGTGGCCCCCATGCGACAGCGACTCGTCTTCGCAGTGCTGCGCGAGTGTCACGCCGAGACCGGAGGCGTACTCGAGGGCACGACGCATGAGCCGGTTGTCCTGCACGCCGTTGCCGTCGTCGGTGAAGATGCGCACGCCGAGTGCGGCCATCTCGGCCATCGGAGCCAGTTGCTCGCCGGCGCGGTCGACCGTGATGGCGCCGGAGCTGTGCACGTCGCACACGGCCTTGCGGCCGAGCTCGAGCACATCGCGAACCACGGCGGCGGAGTCGATCGCGGGCTCGGTGTTCGGCATCGCAACGACGGCGGTGAAGCCACCGAGCGCCGCAGCGCGTGACCCCGTCTCGACGGTCTCGGACTCTTCCCGCCCCGGCTCACGCAGATGCGTGTGCAGGTCGACGAGCCCGGGGGCGACGACACAACCACCCGCGTCGAACGTCTGCGCCGCACTGAGGTCCGGTCCGACCGCGGCGATGCGGCCGTCGTCGTCGATCAGCACATCGGCAGTGCGCTCGCCGCTCGAGTCGACGACCCGTCCACCCTTCAGCACGATCATGCGAGCTCCCGGAGGTCGACGCCGCTGCCGACGAGAAGGAAGAGCACGGCCATGCGCACCGCGACGCCGTTGCGGACCTGGTCGACCACGACCGACCTCGGTAGGTCGGCGACCTCGGCGGCGATCTCGACACCTCGGTTCATCGGACCGGGGTGCATCACGAGCGTGCGCTCGTCGAGGAGGTCGACGCGGCGACGGGTGAGTCCGTACGACGCGGTGTACTCGCGTAGCGACGGGATGAGTGCTTCGGTCATGCGTTCTCGTTGCATGCGCAGCAGGTAGACCACGTCGCACTTCGGCAGCACGGTGTCCAGGTCGTAGCTCACGCTGACCGGCCAGCCGTCGAGGCTCGGCGGCATCAACGTGGGCGGCGCGACGAGCGTGACGTCGGCACCGAGTGCGGTGAAGGCGAGCACGTCGCTGCGGGCCACGCGTGAGTGCTTGATGTCGCCGACGATCGCCACCCGGGCCCCGTCGACGTCGCCGAGATGCTGGCGGATCGTGTACGAGTCGAGCAGGGCCTGGGTCGGGTGTTCGTGCCAGCCGTCGCCGGCGTTGATGACCGACGCTTCCACCCATTCCGCGATGCGCCACGGTGCGCCGGCCGACGAGTGGCGCACGACGATGGCGTCGACGCCCATCGCCTCGATGGTGAGCACGGTGTCGCGCAGGGACTCACCCTTCTTCACCGACGACGTGCTGACGCTGAAGTTCATCGTGTCGGCGGACAGGCGCTTGGCCGCCTGCTCGAAGCTGAGACGGGTGCGGGTCGAGTCCTCGTAGAAGAGCCACACCACGGTCTTGCCTCGCAGCGCGGGCACCTTCGGGATCTGGCGCTCGCTCACCTCGACGAACTTGTCGGTGAGGTTCAGCACCTCGTTGATGCCGTCGGCGCCGCCGAGATCGGCGATCGACAGGAGATGCTGCGGGCTGCGGCTCACTTGAGCATCTCCCCGAGGTCGACACCGTCCTCGTTGACGTCAACCACTTCGTCTCGCCGCGTCGGGAGGTTCTTGCCGACGTAGTCAGGCCGGATCGGCAGCTCGCGGTGGCCCCGATCGACCATCACGGCGAGCTGCACCGCTCGGGGCCGGCCGAAGCTCGTCAGGGCGTCGAGTGCGGCGCGGATCGTGCGTCCGGTGAACAGCACGTCGTCCACCAGCACCACGATCGCCCCGGTGAGGTCGACCGGGATGTTGGTGACCGCCTCGGGCAGCACCGGGCGCAGCCCGAAGTCGTCGCGGTGGAAGGCGACGTCGAGCGTGCCCACCTCGACCGTGACGTTCTCGATCTGCTCGAGGGCGTCGGCAAGTCGCCGGGCGATCGGCACGCCGCCGGTCTGCAGCCCGATGAGCACCACCTCGTCGAGCCCGTGGTTGTGCTCGATGACCTCGTGCGCCATGCGCCAGATCGCTCGCTGGACGTCGTCGGCGTCCATGACCCGGCTCCGGGCAACAAAAACGCCCCCGTAAGGGGGCGTGGAGCGACGCTCTCGTTCGGCCAACTGCAACTCTCCTGTCCGTGCGGGCCTCGCAGGACCCGCTTCACGGTCAGACGCCGAGGGTAGCAGGCTGCCGCGTTCGACGATGGTGCATTGCCACGGCGGGTGGGGGGTGGCGATGCACGATGGTTGGGGTCAGCGGCGGATTCTGAGCCTCAGGTCGTTGGACTCGGCGACCCAGACGGACGCGGGGTTCTCGGGGTCGACCTCGGCGAACAGGTCGGTGAACTCGAGGGCGTCGCGGAGCCAGTCGGCGAAGAGGCCGACGGCGCGGGTGGCGATGCCTTGTCGTCGATGGACGCGCCCGACCCACCAGCCGAGCTCGGCCCGCGACGGTCCGCCGGCCAGGGGCACCATGCCGACCTCACCGAGCACGGTCGTGTCGTCGACGTCGGCCGGTGAGATCACCAGATCGAGCGCGAGCGACCGGTCCCGGCGCAGCTGCTCGGCGGAGATCCACCGCAGCGCGGCCGCGGCGTCCCGCGTCTCGGGCACCAGCGTCCACTTCTGGATCTCCTCGTCGCTCCATGCGTCGACGAGTGCGTCCACGTCGTGCACGCTCCACGTCCGCAGCCGCACGAACCCGTCCGACAGCGGCGGATCAGGCAGAGGGAGCACGCACCAAGCCTGCCCGCTCGAGGAGCGAACGCAACGGCGCGACGCCGCGGAACACCTCGGCGTGCATGTCCGCCATGCGGGCGCCCTCGACGTTCGGGACTGTGTCGTCGACGAACAGGCAGCGCTTCGGCTCGACCTCGAGCAGCGCGGCAACCGTGCGAAATGCCTGCGGATCGGGCTTCGCCACTCGCAGTCGTGCCGAGTTGAACACGACGTCGAACTCGACGTGCAGATCGACGGACTCCAAGTCCGCTTCGAGCTTCGTGCTGGCGTTGCTGAACAGCGCCAGCTTCACCCGTTCGGTCGCGCGCACCTCGCGGAGAAGCTCGACGACCTCCCAGTCGACGCGCCATCTGAGCGACTGGAACGCGGCGCTGACGGCGACGGCATCACAGCCGTGTCGCTCCGCGGCGACGCTCCCGATCTCGTCCGCCCACTGCTCGAACGTGATCGTTCCCACCATGCCGGCGTCGAGCAGCTCCGTCCGGAAGGCGATCGCGGAGAAGTCCTCGGGTTCCATGCCGAACGATCGAGCGGTCTGCTGGAAGTGCGCCATGTCCCAATGACGGATGACGCCGTCGAGGTCGACGATGAGCGCATCGAGATCGACGTCAGTCACGGCACCGTGCGATCGCGCTCAGCACGCCGTTCACGAACCGTCCCGAGTCGTCGGTCGAGAACTCCGACGCGAGCTCGACGGCTTCGGAGATCACCACGCCGACCGGCACGTCCCGTTCGTGGAGGAGCTCGTAGGTCGCGAGCCGCAACAGCGCGCGGTCGACGGCCGGCATCCGTTCGAGCGACCAACCCTTCACGTGATCCCGCAGCAGCCCATCGATCTCGGAGCGATGTGCGTCGACGCCTTCGACCAGCTGCACCGAGTACTCGTCGGGCGCGATGGGCAACGACTCGATCAGGTCCGACGACGACGCGTCCTTGATCTCGGCTTCGTACAGCAGCTCGAGCGCTCGCTCGCGAGCCTCGCGCCGACCCTCCATCACGCTCTCGCGATGTACTCGCCCGAGCGCGTGTCGACCTTCAGACGGTCGCCGACGTTGACGAACAGCGGAACCTGCACGACGAGCCCCGTCTCGAGCGTCGCGGGCTTGCGCGCCCCCGACACGCGATCACCCTGGATACCGGGCTCCGTGTCGGACACCGTCAGCTCGACGGAAGCCGGCATGTCCACGCCGACGATCTCACCGTTGTACATCGCCAGCTCGACGGCAGAGCCGTCGACGATGAAGTTCGCGGAGCTGCCGAGCGCCGCGGGCTGCACGTGGAGCTGGTCGTAGTTCTCGTTGTCCATGAACACGAAGTCCGAGCCGTCGCGGTACAGGAACTGCATCTCGCGCTTGTCGATCACGGCCTGGTCGACCTTCTCGCCGGCGTTGAAGCGTCGGTCGATGACCGCACCCGTGCGGACGTTCTTCAGCGTGGTCCGCACGAACGCGCCGCCCTTGCCCGGCTTCACGTGCTGGAACTCCACGACTTGGAAGAGGCCCTCGGGCAAGTTGAGCGCCATGCCGTTCTTCAGGTCGTTGGTGGTGGCCATGAGTGCAGATCCCAGTCCTTCGGTGCGTGCGTGAGCGGTCGGCAGCCGTCGGCCGTGACGACGAGCGTGTCTTCGACGCGGACACCACCCTGCTCGGGGAGGTACACACCGGGCTCGACGGTGACGACGTGACCGGTGGCGAGTGTAGCGGCGGCCGAGAACGTGACCCTCGGGTCCTCGTGGATCTCGAGCCCCACACCGTGCCCGGTCCCGTGGGAGAACGCGTCCGCCCAGCCGGCCTCGCCGATCACGTCGCGGCACGCACTGTCGACGTCGACGCCACTCACACCCGCTCGCACGCGATCCACACCCGCCTGTTGCGCGGCGGTCACCACGTCGAGCATGCGTTGCTGCTGCGCGGTCGGCGTGCCGGTGCAGATCGTGCGCGTCATGTCGGAGCAGTAGCCGTCGACGATGGCGCCGTAGTCGAACACGACGAGCTCGCCGTCGCCGATGCGCCGTTGCGACGACGCCGCCCGATGATGCGGTTTCGCGCCGTTGGGGCCCGACCCGATGATCGTCGGAAAGCTGTTGCCGTCGGCACCGAGTCGCCGGATCTCGGTGTCGAGCGCGAGCCCGAGCTCGTGCTCGGTCGGATGCTCATCGAGGAGGTCGCGCACGTTGAACAGCGCCGTGCTCGCGATCGACGCGGCTGCTTCGATCCGCGCGACCTCGCCGTCGTCCTTCACGATGCGAAGGCTCTCCACGAGATGTTCGGTCGGCACGAGCTCACCGACGAACGGGAACCAGGTCTCCGCCATCTGCCGCTGCTGCGCCCACGTCACCGCATGCGCTTCCAGCCCCAGCTGCGTGCAGCCTGCGGCCGCGGCACCGAGGATCTCCGCCTGGCCTTCCATCGTGAGGCCGATCCGGATCGACGCATCGACGCCGGCAGCCCGCAGCTCGTCGGCGGCCTGGTCGCGGTAGCGACCATCGGTCACGAGCAGCAGCTCCTCGGGCAGCACGAGCAGCAGTGCGGCACTGCCGGTGAACCCGGTGAGGTACCGGATGTTGACGAGCTTCGTCACGAGCAACGCGTCCACGGTGAGCTGCGAACGCAGCCGCGCCGAGCGGCCGGCGACGTCCATGGCCGGCAACGTGGCGAGCGTCACGACAGCAGCTGCTTGAGCGCGTGACCCGCGAGGGCGTAGCTCCCACCCTTGAAACCCGTGATCGATCCGGTGGCGACCGGCGCGACGACCGAGGTGTGGCGCCATGGTTCGCGGGCATTCGGGTTCGACAGGTGCACCTCGAGGATGACGCCCTCGAAGGCGGCAAGGGCGTCGTGGATCGACCAGGCGTAGTGCGTGAACGCACCCGGGTTGATCACGATCGCGGCGCACCGTCCCCGTGCGCCGTGGATCGCTTCGACGAGCTCGCCTTCGTG
Source organism: Acidimicrobiales bacterium (assembly GCA_036275935.1). GTDB lineage: Bacteria > Actinomycetota > Acidimicrobiia > Acidimicrobiales > JACDCH01 > DASUCS01. The sequence goes on along the minus strand of DASUCS010000256.1, from coordinate 1,203 downwards.
GTTCGACTGCACATGTTCGACCGTCGCCGCACCATCGAGCGCTTTCGTGAACAGGGCGACGTGATCGTCGATCGTGTCCGTGCCGTAGACCTCCGGCTCCCGATCGCCGAGCAAGTTCAGGTTGGGCCCGCTCAGCACCAACACGATCCGCTCGCTCACGACGAGATCCGATCGAAGGCTTCCTCTATGGCGTCGCGCTCGACGCCGCGCACCACTTCGACACCGTGGGGGCCATCGAGGATCCACGTGACGCCGTCGATCGCCTTCTTGTCGCGACCGAACAGCATGACGAGCTCGTCTCGGTCCACGCCGTCGGGCAGGGTTGCGGGAAGGTCGTACGCCCCCACGACTCGGCGGTGCTCCATCACCCGAGCTTCGTCGATGCGCCCGAGCACGTGCGCCAATTCCGCCGCGAACACGAGCCCGATGGCGACGGCCTCGCCGTGCCGCAGGTCGTAGCTGCCTGCGGTCTCGAGCGCGTGACCCAGCGTGTGCCCGTAGTTGAGGATCGCCCGCCGGTCGCCTTCCCGTTCGTCGGATGCGACGACGTCGGCCTTGATGCGTACGCATGCGGCGATCTGCTCGTCGAGCGCAAGGTCGTCCAGCTCTCGACCGGCATTGTCGAGGAAGTGGTACTTCGCGAGCTCACCCATCCCGCTGCGACGCTCGCGCGGAGGCAGCGTCGCCAGCGCATCGGTGTCGCACAGCACTGCACTCGGCTGCCAGAACGCACCCACGAGGTTCTTGCCCTCGGGGAGGTTGACGCCGGTCTTGCCACCGATCGCGGCGTCGATCATCCCGAGGATCGTCGTCGGGACGTGCACGACGGCGACCCCGCGGTGGTACACCGCGGCGGCGAATCCGCCGACGTCGGTGACGACTCCCCCGCCGACGGCGACGACCACATCGGCACGCGTCAGCCCCCACTGCGCGAACGATCGGCAGACGAGCTCGATCGACGCCAGCGACTTCGCGTCCTCTCCTTCGCCGAGCAGGAACAGCGCACGCTCGATGCCAGGGTCGACGTCGAACTCGATGTTGGGCTGCGTGACGATCGCGGCTCGTTTCGCGCCGGCCGGCAGCACGGATGGCAACCAATCACGCGCGCCCGAGCCAACGATCACGTCGTACGAACGATCGCCGAGGTCGACAGGAACCGTGATCATGTGGGCACCAGCGCGGCGATCGTCCGGGCGATGTTGT
>DASUCS010000255.1:0-13126 GCA_036275935.1 Acidimicrobiales bacterium | reverse complement strand
ATCATCTGACCGAGCGTCTCCCGTGCCATCGTGGCCATGCCACCTCTTTCTTCTTCGTTGGATGAGGGGTGGCACGCACCGCCGGGCGGGGACAGGACAGTGATGGGGCCTCTGCACAGGCGCCTCTTCGGTCACGGACGCTCGTCCGGCGCGTGCACCACAGGACCTCACACACCCGGCCGACAGATCACTTACAAGACACCCTCAAGAGGGGTCGGCCGTTACACCGGTCAGACCGGGTGAGTGAGACGCTGGCCGCTTCCTAACAGCACGGAGAACGCTGCACGTGCATCCTCACTGCCGATACATCGCTCTTACGCGGTAGGCCCATCGCCTCCGCGAGCGTCCGGTATCGCTCGCACGGAGCGACGCCCTGTCGGTACGACGACAACGCACGCTCATAGCTCGCGCACGGCGCCGACACGGCTGCATCGAGTCGGTTGGTCAGCGCCGTCGACATGAGATGCGCTGAAGTCTCGTGACCAGTCCGTGACGAACACACCCATTCACGTGTTGATTCGTGATGTCTTGTGCTGGAGGTCCAACGCGATGACCAGCACATTCACGTGAATTGCGTTGCTCGGGGGGGAGGACTCGAACCCCCAATGACTGGACCAGAACCAGCAGTGTTACCGATTACACCACCCCCGAAGGTGGAGCAGACACGTTACCCGAGCGGCTGGTGCGCACAGAGAGGACGAACCGGTCCCTTCCGTGCGCACCAGTCGCACGCTCGAGTGCCGTTGCGGTCGATTCAAGAGCACTTCGACCCTTGGCTGGCCGCGTTGCGGGGATCACGCTTGGACCGAGATGGTGATCTCCACCGAAGCGTTGCCGCATCCGGGTCACCGCGAGGGCGTGCCCGCCACCGTTGTGCTCGAGGGCGTCTCGAGACGTTATGCCGTCGGTTCGGGAACTGTCACTGCTCTCGCCGACGTCGATCTCGAGATCGACGAGGGCCAGTTCGCGGTCGTGCTCGGACCGTCGGGCAGCGGGAAGACCACTCTCTTGAACATCATGGGGGCGCTCGACGCGCCGACCGAGGGTCGTGTGGTCATCGCGGACCGAGACATCACCGGCGCGGATCGAGGCCAGTTGTTCCGGTTCCGGCGCGAGATCGTGTCCTTCATCTTCCAGACGTTCAACCTCTTCCCGACGCTGACCGCACTGGAGAACGTCCAAACGGGTGCCGAGATCACGCGCAAGGCGCGCGACGCACGCGAGCGAGCAGTCGACGTTCTCGGTCAGGTCGGTCTCGCCGACCGGCTGCATCACTTCCCGAGTGAGCTCTCGGGCGGCGAGCAGCAGCGCGTCGCCATCGCGCGAGCGCTCGTCACGGGGAATCCCGTTCTGCTGGCCGACGAGCCGACTGGCGACCTCGACTTCGTCACTGGGGTCCAGATCCTGGAGCTGCTGAAGGCCCAGGCAGACCAAGGCCGGACCGTGATCGTCGTCACCCACAACCGTGAGATCTCGCGAACCGCCGACAGAGTGATCGAGCTCAGCAGCGGCCGCATCGTGCGCGACGGTCCGCCCGTCGGGGGCAAGGCGGACATCGCGTCGCTGCGGTGGTGACCGGCGATGCGTCCACTGTTCCTGCTGCGGTGGTCGGGGCGGGACCTCCGCCGCCGGTGGCTGCAGGTGATCGCGATCGCGCTGATCATCGCGGTCGGTACGGGTGTGTACTCGGCGCTCGGAAGTACCGCGACGTGGCGGCGAGAGTCGAACGACGCGAGCTTCGAGGCGCTCGGGATGTACGACGTGCGGGTCAAGACTGCCGAGGGCGTCGACGCGTCCGAGGGGTCGATGGTCGCAGTCCTCGGCGGTCTGCCTGACCGGGGCGACATCGCCGATGCCGAGGAGCGACTTGTCGTTCCGACGCAGGTGGACGCCTCCACACCTGACCAGCAGATCCTCGTACCTGGACGCATCGTCGGCGTGGACGTTCGTGACGGCGGGCCGCGCATCAACAAGGTGTGGGTCGCGGCCGGTGACGGACGAACGCTGACAGCTCTCGACGCGAACGCGGACACGGCGGTGCTGGAGGACAACTTCGCGTCGTTCTACGGGCTCCCACCATCAGGGTCGTTGAACGTCGCTGGTCGTTCCGTCGAGTACGTCGGGAAGGGACTCTCGCCCGAGTACTTCTTCATCGTCACCGAGGAAGGCGGCTTCTTCGCCGAAGCCAACTTCGCCGCGGTGTTCACATCACTGTCGACCGCGCAGACCCTCTCGGGCCGCCCCGACCGAGTCAACGATCTCGTGGTCCGCGTGCGCCCGGGGGCCGATCCGCATGTCGTTGCCCAACAGATCAAGTCCGCATTCGCCGGTTCGGGTCTCGCGGTCACGGTGATGGAGCGAAGGGACGAGGACGCGTATCGCCTGTTGTACGACGACATCGAGGGCGACCAGAAGTTCTGGAACGTGTTCGCCGGCCTGATCCTCGCCGGTGCGGCCTTCGGCGCCTTCAACCTCGCCAGCCGCATGGTGGAAGCGCAACGGCGCGAGATCGGAATCGGCATGGCGCTCGGTATCCCGCGGCGCGAGTTGATGCTGCGCCCGATGCTCGTCGGTGTCGAGATCGCCGTGCTCGGAGTCGTCTTCGGCGTCGGCATGGGTCTCGTCGTCGACGCCCTGCTCGCGTCGGTGTTCACCGGCATGCTGCCGCTACCGGTGTGGCACACGGCGTTCCAGCCGGCGACGTTCGCACGCGGCGCGGCGCTGGGCTTCATGCTTCCGGTCATCGCGACGGCGTGGCCGGTGTGGCGCGCCGTGCGGGTGCTGCCCGTCGATGCGATCTCGACGACGCACCGGTCCGCACGCGGTGGCCTGTCACGCATGCTCCGCCACCTCCGCCACCCCCGAAGCACGTGGGCGCGGATGCCGGTCGGCAACGTGTTGCGCACGCCCCGACGCACGCTCCTCACCGCGTTCGGCATCGCCGCCGCCGTCGTCGCACTGATCTCGATTCTCGGGATGCTCGACTCGTTCGTCGACACGATGGACCGCAACGATCGGGAGGTGGTCGGTCAGCACCCGGATCGGGTGGCGGTCGCGATGGAAGGCTTCCACGACGCGAACGGTCCGGAGATCGCCGCCATCCGCGCCCGGCCGTCGGTGGGCGCCGTCGAGCCCGTGCTGCGCTTCGGTGGTCGTCTGCTCGTCGCCGGTCGCGAACCGGTCGAGGTGTTCGTCGACGCCATCGATCTCGGCAACGACGTGTGGACGCCCACGGTCGAGCGCGGCGCCATCGCTGCGGATCGCGGCGGGCTGGTCATCTCTCAGGAGGCGGCCGCGGACCTCGGCGTCGGTCCCGGAGAAGTGGTCACCCTCGAGCATCCGGCGCAGCGTGGCAACGGGCTCGAGCTCGTGCAGACGCCGGTGCAGATCGCCGCCACCAATCCGAGCCCCTTCCGCTTCAGCACGTACCTCGATCGATCCCAGCTCGCCACGCTGGGAATGCCGGACGTCGTGAATCAGCTGTACGTCCTGCCGGCACCGGGATCCACGCCGCAGGACGTGCAGCGGTCGCTCTTCGGTCAACCGACGGTCGCGTCGGCACAGCCCGTGGCGGCATCGAGTCAGGTGGTGAAGGACAGCCTCGACGAGTTCGTCGGCGTCTTCCGCGTGCTCGAGCTGTTCATCCTCTTGCTCGCGCTGCTCATCGCGTACAACGCCACGAGCATCAACACCGACGAACGGCAGCGCGAACACGCGACGCTGTTCGCGTTCGGTCTGCCGCTGCGACGAGTGCTGCGGATGGACATCGTCGAGGGGCTCTTGATCGGCCTGCTGGGCACGGTGCTCGGCGTGGTCGGTGGTCTGCTGGTGCTGCGCTGGATCGTGACCGCACTGATCGGGAGCACGATGCCCGAAATGGGTCTCGCGGTGACGCTGTCACCGTCGACAGTTGCCACGGCGTTCGTTCTCGGCGTGCTCGCCGTCGCGATCGCGCCGTTGCTCACCATCCGCCGCCTGAGGCACATGAACATCCCCAACACCCTGCGCGTGGTGGAGTGAGATCGGTTCGAGCCTCGAGCTCAGCGCGTCGGCAACGTGTCGAGCGCGGCCTGCACCCCGGCGGGCGGCGTCATCGGCGATGTCGGCGAGCCCGGGCTCGCCGGTGACGTCCGCCATCACCAGCGGGTCGACCGCCTCCACCACCGTGCCACCGTCGGCGACGCGGACCACGACGTTGCACGGGAGCAAGGTCGCAACCCGCGGGTCGACGCCCAGGCTGTGGCGAACGACGCGCAACGCCCGATCGCGGCGGGTGAGCTCGGCAACTACGTCACCTGCCCATCCCGTTCTGCCGGTTGTAGCGCGCGCTCCGAGCGCGTTGTGACCGCACAAACGCCCGATGTCAGCGGCCGAGCCAGCGGTCGAGGCGGTCAAAGCCGATGAGGCGACCGGCAGCAACCGCGGCGGTCTCGCGCAGCAGCGCTTCGGCGTTGTCGATGCCGTGGACGGGACTCGTCGGTGTCGGTGAGACGTGCGCGTTCAAACCGACGTCGTGGGCGATCGAATTGATGCGGTACGCGTGGAACGGATCAGACACGAGGACGACATCGTTGACGCCGCGCTCGTGCAGGAACCGAGCCGTCGCGGCGAGCTCGTCGTAGGAGTTGCTGCTCGTCGTCTCCCGCTCGATCGCGCCGCCGGGTACGCCGTGTTGCGCGAGGTAGTTCGCCGACGCCTGGGCTTCGGTGAAGTTGTCGCCCGGCTGCTTCCCGCCGGTGACGACGATGAGGGGCGCAAGCCCTCGCCTGAACAGCTCAGCGGCGTGATCGAGTCGCGCGGCGAGCACCTTCGACGGCTTGCCGTTGAACTGCGCGGCGCCCAGCACGACGATCGCGTCTGCCTTGCGCGCCTCGTCCTGGTGCGACGCGTACCAGACCTGCCCGAAGGTGACGACGATGTAGAGGGCGAACAGCGCAACGACGCCCGCAACGATGAGGAACACGCGGCGCTTCACGCCAGCCGCGTCCTCGCCTTCCGCAGTCGCGCCAGCGTCTCTTCCTGACCCAGGTACTCGAGCACTTCGAACAACGGCAGGCCCACCATCCGACCGGTGGTGGCGACTCGGATCGGTCCCTGCACCTTGGACGCGCTCACACCGAGCTTCTCCGCCAACGCCATGAAGCGAGCATGCAGCTCGTCCCGGTTCCACGCCGCGTCGGTGTAGGCGACCGTGATCTCGTCGAGGATCTCGCCCGCGTTCGCGAGCTTCATCGCCTTGTCCCACGACTTCGGGTCCTCCGCAGGCCCGTCGACCCAGTCGAAGTAGGACGGCAGCTCGTCGAGGACCTTGACGCGCTCCTGCGCGAGCGGCGCCAGCGCCTCGAGCGCGGGGCTGTCCGTGAACTCACGCGCCCGCTGGACGAAGTCGTCGACCGCGAGCATGCGGATCCACTCGCCGTTGACGAACGTGAGCTTCTTGATGTCGAAGAGCGCCGGCGACGGACTGACGTCCTCGATGCGGAACAGCGGGACCATCTCCTCGACCGGCCGCACCTCAACGCCGTCAGGCGGACCCCAACCGAGCAGCGCGAGGTAGTTGACCATCGCCTCGGGCAGGAAGCCCCGGGCCTTGTAGTCCGCGACGGACACGTCGTCGCGACGCTTCGACAGCTTCTTGCGCTGCTCGTTCACCAACAGCGGCAGGTGCGCGAACACCGGCTGATAGTCGAATCCGAGCGCGTCGCGCAGCAGCAGGTACTTCGGTGTGCCGTTGAGATGCTCTTCGCCGCGCAACACGTGCGTTATCTGCATGTCGGCGTCGTCGACGATGTTGGCGAGCAGGAATGTCGGGTTGCCGTTCGATCGCAACAGCACGAAGTCCTCGATGTTGCGGTTCTCGACGACGACCTCCCCACGGATCAGATCGTCGAAGCGCGTCTCGCCGTCATCGGGCGCACGGAACCGCAACGCCCGGCCCGGCCCGGGCCCCAATCCACGATCTCGGCAGAACCCGTCGTACCCCGGCTTGCCACCGGACTCCTTGTTGCGCGCCTGCACCTGCTCCGCCGTGCACTCGCAGTAGTAGGCGTGACCGCCCGAGGCGAGCGTGGCGGCCGCGGCCTTGTACAGCTCACCGCGATCGGACTGGAAGGTCGGCTCGCCGTCCCACTTCAGTCCGAGCCACTGGAGCATGTCGAGCATGTTGGTCGTGAGCTCGGGCCGGTTTCGTTCCGTGTCCGTGTCTTCGATGCGAAGGAGGAACTCGCCACCCTCGTGGCGCGCCAGCATCCAGTTGGCGAGTGCGCTGCTGCCGTGACCGACGTGGAGGTATCCCGTGGGGGAAGGCGCGAACCTGACTCGAACCGTCACTCGAACGCGGAGAGGTCGAGCAGCGCGCGCCAGTCCGCGCGGTGCTGCTCGGCGATGGCGGCGTGTGGCTGGCGCAAGGCTTCGTCGCGCACAGCCGCGACAATGCGCCGTTTCTCGACGTAGTGCGCAGGCAACGCAACCTCGTCGAACAACGAGCGCCGCAACTGCACGAGCTCGGCGGCGGGCTGCGTGTCCATGTAGCCCCAGATCGTGTACGCCGCAGTGAAGTCGTGGATGACGGGAGCCCGCCCGAACAGCGACGCACGCTTCAACGCCACGCCGAGACATCCTTCGATCACGTCGCCGACCTTCTCACCTGACTGCAGGTGAAGCTGATCGGCCAGCCGCTTGGCCAGGATCAGGCCGTAGCCCTGGTCCGGGCCCGGGTCACCGAACGACGCACCCCGAGGGTTCGACCCGCGCACCTCGCCCGGCCGGCGAGGGATCCACGGATCCGGGCGGCGGGGCGGCGATTCGTACGTGCGCACGTCGTCCATCGGCTTGACGGGGACGTACTCGGGCGCGGCCATGGCGTTGCAACCTACCCGGCGAGTGTCAGGAACCCGAAGCTCGGAGCAGCCCGAACACGTACGCGTCGTTCAATGCCTGCCAGGAGGCCTCGATGATGTTGGTCGACACGCCGATGGTGGTCCACACCGCGTCACCGTCGGTCGACTCGATCAGCACCCGCACGACGGCACCCGTGTCGATGACGTTGTCGAGGATGCGGACCTTGTAGTCGGTGAGGTGCACGTTCCCCAGCGCGGGCAGCCGGTTGCCGACCGCCTCGCGGAACGCAGCGTCCAGCGCGTTGACGGGGCCGTTCCCCTCGCCGACCGCGATCTCGCGGTGATCTCCGATCCAGACCTTCATCGTCGCCTCGGTCTCGACGGTGTTCGCCCGGTTGTACGTCGTCACCCGATAGCCCTCGAGCTCGTACCACGGCGGGACCCACCCGGCCGCACGCCGCATCAAGAGCTCGAGCGAGGCGTCGGCCGCCTCGAACACGAACCCCTCGGCCTCGAGTCGCTTCAGCTGCTCGGTGAGCTCACCCGCGGCCCGATCGTCGAGCTCGAGGCCGAACTCTTGCGCCTTCATCGCCATCCCGGCGCGACCACCCAGATCGGACACCAGCACGCGTGTGTGGTTGCCGACGCTCGCCGGGTCGACGTGCTCGTACGTCGCGCCGCCCGCCTTGCCGAGGGCCGACGTGTGCAGACCGCCCTTGTGCGCGAATGCAGAGGCGCCGACGAACGGGTCCGCGTCGTGCGGGGGAAGGTTCACGAGCTCGGCGACGTGACGGCTCACTGCCGTCAACCGTTCGAGCCGTCCCTCGGGAAGGCAGCGCACACCCATCTTGAGCTCGAGGTCGGGGATGCACGTCATCAAGTTGGCGTTGCCGGTGCGCTCGCCGTAGCCGTTGATCGTTCCCTGGAGCTGCGTCGCACCCGCGACCACGGCGGCGAGCGAGTTGCCGACCGCGCAACCGGTGTCGTTCTGCGTGTGGATGCCGAGTTGCACGTCGTTGCCGAAGTAGTCGTGCACTTCGCCCACGATGCGCTGCACCTCGTGCGGGAGCGACCCCCCGTTGGTGTCGCACATGACGAGCACTTCGGCCCCGTTTGTCGCCGCCGCTTCGAGCACGCGAAGCGTGAACTCGGCATTGTGCTTGTAGCCGTCGAAGCAGTGCTCGGCGTCGAAGAACACCCGCAGGCCTTGGTCGCTCAGGAACTTCACCGACTCGCCCACCATGGCGACGCCTTCTTCGAGCGTCGTGCGCAACGCGTCGGTGACGTGGAAGTCCCACGACTTGCCGACGATGCACGCGATCGGCGCGCCCGCGTTGACGAGCGCATCGAGCGTCGGGTCGACGTCGACCTTGCCGAGCGGGCGCCGGGTGGAGCCGAACGCGACGAGCGTCGCCGTCTCGAACTTCAGCTCGGTCTTGGCCCGGCGAAAGAACTCCTCGTCCTTCGGGTTCGCCTGCGGGTAGCCGCCTTCGACGAACGCGACGCCGAGCCAGTCGAGCTGCTCGGCGATGCGCAGCTTGTCCTCGACGGTGAGGCTGATGCCTTCGAACTGCGCGCCGTCACGCAACGTCGTGTCGAAGATGTCGACACGGGCCGGAAGCTTCGGTTCAGTCGTCGACATGTTCGACCCACTCCTTGTACTGGTCGATCTCGCCCCGCACTGCCCGCGCGTACTCCTGCGCGATCACGGTGGTCATCGGCCCGGGACACGGAATGGGGCGATCGTCCACGGAGTTCACGGCGCTGACCTCGGCCGCGGTGCCGCACACGAACATCTCTTCCGCGATGTAGAGGTCGCTGCGCGCCAGCTCACCGACGCGGACCTCGTAGCCGTGGTCACGCGCAATTGTCATCACCGAGCTCTGCGTGATGCCTTCGAGCGCGCCGGACGACAGAGGCGGTGTGATCAGCACGCCGTTGCGCGCAACGAAGATGTTCTCGCCGGTGCACTCCGCGACGAGACCGTCAGGGTTGAGCATGATCGCTTCGTCGTAGCCGGCCTTCAGCGCCTCGACCTTGGCCAGTGACGAGTTGACGTAGTTCCCGGTGGTCTTCGACGCCGGCGGCATCGTGTTGTGGTCGTGGCGCGTCCACGAACTGATCTTCATGCGGACACCCTTGGTCACTGCGTCGTCACCGAGGTACGCGCCCCACGGCCAGCAGGCAATGGCGACGTCGACGCTGCACGGCAGCGTGTTGAGCCCCATCTCGCCATAGCCGAAGTACGCGATCGGTCGGATGTAGCAACCCGGCAGACCCGTGGAACGAACGGTCTGCTTCACGGCATCGACGAGCTCGTCGACCGAGTACGGAAGGTCCATCATCAAGATGCGCGCCGAGTTGTGCAGGCGCTCGATGTGGTCCGTCAGCCGGAACACGGCGGGGCCTCGCGCCGTCTCGTAGGCGCGGATGCCCTCGAACACGCCCATGCCGTAGTGCAGCGTGTGCGTGAGGACATGGATCTTGGCGTCTTCCCACGGGATGAGCTCACCGTTCATCCAGATCTTGTCGGTGGGGGTGATGGGCATGTCCGCTCTGCTCCAGGGTTAGACGCGCTCGGCGACGGCGTCGCCGATCTGTTGAGTTGTACCGCCGAGCGCCGACGGATCGGCGCAGGCCTTGCGCACCCGGGCGGCGGCATCCGCCTCGCCCAGGAAGTCGAGCATCATCGCCGCGCTCAAGATCGCGGCAATCGGGTTGGCCTTGTTCTGGCCCGCGATGTCGGGTGCCGAACCGTGCACGGGCTCGAACATCGACGGTCCGGTGCGATCAGGGTTGAGGTTGCCGGAGGCGGCGAAGCCGATGCCGCCCGACACCGCGCCGCCGAGGTCGGTGAGGATGTCGCCGAACAAGTTGTCGGTGACGATCACGTCGTACTGCTCCGGCGACTGCACGAAGTAGATGCATGCCGCGTCGACGTGGTTGTACGCCGTCGTCACGTCGGGGTACTCGGCCTTGACGATGTCGAACGCGCGCTGCCACAAGTCGCCGGCGAACGTCAGCACGTTGGTCTTGTGCACGAGCGTGAGGTGCTTGCGCGGCCGGCTCTGCGCCAGCTCGAACGCGTAGCGGATGCAGCGCTCGACGCCCATGCGAGTGTTGACCGAGCCCTGCGTGGCGATCTCGTGAGGCGTGCCCTTGCGCAAGAACCCGCCTTCACCGGCGTACGTGCCCTCGGTGTTCTCCCGGATCACGATGAAGTCGACATCGCGCTCGGGCAGCAGGAACGGCCGCTGGTTGACGTACAGGTCGAGGTCGAACCGCATCTTGAGCAGCAGCCCGCGCTCGATCACGCCGGGTGGCACGTCGGGGGTGCCGACCGCGCCGAGCAGCAGCGCGTCCATGAGGCGCCACTCGGCGACGATCTCGTCGGTGAGCACGGTGCCGTCCTTCAGGTAGCGGGCCCCGCCGAGGTCGTAGTCGAACGTGGTGAGCTCGACGCCGGCGGCCTCGACGACCTTCAGTGCTTCGGCGATGACCTCGGGGCCAATGCCGTCACCACCGATGACGCCGATCTTGTGCTTGGTGTTGCCCACGCCCCGAAGTCTCCCAGAAAACGAGAAACCGCCCGCCGAGGCGGACGGTCGATGGGCGCACGCGAGTGGTCGCGTGCGCTACGGAATGATGATGACGGTGTCGTGGTGACTCGGCATCGCTGACCAGGCTACCGCATCTGTAGCGTGGGGCCATGGCCGAAACGCATCACCTGTCGCGTGCCGCGTACGACCGCCTTCAGGCCGAGCTGACCGAGCTGACCACGAAGGGCCGGGTCGAGATCGCTCGAAAGATCGAGACGGCGCGTGAGTTGGGCGACCTCTCCGAGAACGGCGACTACCACGCCGCGAAGGAGGAGCAGGGGAAGATGGAGGGCCGCATCCGCCATCTCGAAGCGCTCATCAAGGACGCCGAGATCGTGGAAGGCGGCGGCAGCGAGGTCGTCGAGGCCGGTTCGACGGTCGAGATCCGGTACGACGGCGACGACGACAGCGAGCGCTACCTCATCGGTTCGATCGAGGAGCGGAACACGGAGGTCGAGGTGATGTCGCCCGGTTCTCCGCTCGGTCAAGCACTGCTCGGTCACCGCGTCGGCGACGTCGTCGACTACGAGACGCCCACCGGCAAGGTGCTCAAGGTCGAGATCGTCGGCCTGGAGGGCTGACCTCGATGCCGCGAGCGGTCGTCGCTCCGCCGTCGTTCGTGCCGGCCGGTCGTTACGTCGACCTCCCGGGTCGTGGCACCACCTTCATCCGTGAAGCCCCGGGCCCGGTCGGGGCGCCGACCGTCGTGTTGCTCCACGGACTCGGCGCGACCGGCGGGCTCAACTGGCTCTGGTGCTTCGAGCCGTTGTCGTCGCGGTACCGGGTGATCGCGATCGACCATCGCGGTCACGGTCACGGTGTTCGCACGCGGCGCTTCCGTCTCGCGGACTGCGCCGACGACGTCGCCGCGCTCGCCGATGTGCTGGGGCTGTCGTCGGTGACCGCCGTCGGTTACTCGATGGGTGGTCCGATCGCGCAGCTGCTGTGGCACCGCCACCGCTCGCTCGTGAACGGACTCGTCCTGTGCGCGACGTCGCGGAACTTCAGGGGAAACCCGCGCGAGTCGGCGATGTTCTCGCTCGTCCCGTTCCTCACCGCGGGACTTCGGTTCACGCCTGGCGTTGCGCGGCGCGCGGTGATGTCGCGTGTGCTCGAGACCCGCATGCCCGACGTCGCGGCGCGTGACTGGATACTCGACGAGCTGCGCAGCGGCGATCCCGCTGCGATCGCCGAGGCCGCCGGTGCCATCTCGCGCTACTCGTCCCACGAGTGGATCACCGAGGTGGACGTGCCGACTGCGGTCGTGGTGACCGAACAGGACCGTGTCGTCCCGCCGCACCGCCAACGCAAGCTCGCCGAGTCGATCCCGGGAGCGCGCGTCGTCTCCGTGGCCGGCGATCACGCCGTCTGCGCCGCGAACCCCCGCGCGTTCGTCCCCGCCCTCATGAACGCCTGCTCGATCGCGACGGCCCGTTCGTTCGTGCGGTAGTTGCACGCCGATTTGGCGTGTAACCACGGGCAGAAGGGTCAACGGAGGGTGGACTCGATGGTCGCGGCGGCGCGGCACACCGCCTCGCCGTAGCGGACGCCCGGCTTGCGGGTCGTGCGTTCGATGGGACCGGACACACCGACCGCAGCGATCACCGCACCATGCGCATCCCGTACGGGCGCACTGACCGACGCGACGCCTGCCTCGCGCTCCTCCACCGACTCCGCCCACCCGCGTCCCGGGATCGCATCGCCGCGCAACACCTTTCCGGCCGACCCGACGTCGAGCGGCAATGACGCGCCCACCGCCACGATCGTGCGCAGCCCGTGCGGTGACTCGAGCGACTCCACGCACACGCGGTGCTCGCCGTCACGGACGTAGAGCTGCGCGCTCTCCCCCGTCTCGTCGCGCAGCGCGGCCAATGCGGGCCGCGACAGCGCGGCCAACGGTGTGCTGTCCAACGCCGCTCGCCCCAGCGCGGCCAGACGGAACCCGAGCGCGAACCGACCATCACCATCTCGCCGCACGAAGTCGTGGTGCTCCAGCGCCACCGCCAACCGGTGCGCGGTGGCACGAGGCAGCCCGGTCACCGACACGAGCTCCGCGAGCGACTTCGGTCCGTCGACCAGACAGTCGATGACGTCGACCGCCTTGTCGAGGACCCCGACGCCCCCTACACTTCGTTCCACGAAACGAGACTACTGTCTCACTATTTGGGAGCACAAGCGATGCCCGATCGACCACGGACACTGAGCGAGAAGGTCTGGGACCGCCACCTGGTGCGGTCCGCCGAGGGCGAACCCGATCTCCTCTACATCGACCTGCACCTCGTGCACGAGGTCACCTCGCCGCAGGCCTTCGACGGGCTGCGCCTGGCGGGCCGGCGCGTCCGTCGGCCGGAGCTCACGATCTGCACCGAGGACCACAACGTCCCGACCGAGCACATCGACCAGCCCATCGCCGACCCGATCAGCAAGAAGCAGCTCGAGACGCTGCGGGCCAACGCCGGCGAGTTCGGTCTCGTGAACTACCCGATGGGTGACCCTGGCCAGGGCATCGTCCACGTGATCGGTCCCGAGCAAGGTCGCACGCAACCGGGCATGACGATCGTGTGCGGCGACAGCCACACGTCGACGCACGGCGCGTTCGGTGCACTCGCCTTCGGCATCGGCACCAGCGAGGTCGAGCACGTGCTCGCGACGCAGACGCTGCCGCAGCAGCGCGCCAAGACGCTGGCG
>DASUCS010000254.1:0-2078 GCA_036275935.1 Acidimicrobiales bacterium | reverse complement strand
GACCACTCGTTCAACGAGGCGATCTGCGACGCCCGTGCCTCGCGCCACAGGAGCGACCCACGTCGCGACGAGGTACATGACCGAAGCGTCCCAGCCAGCTCGAACTCCAGCCACGAGTCCGAGCACTTCGCCGTCGTCGCTCTCCTCCACGAAGTGCGGATTCGCTGTCGGGTCCAGGCGTGCTCGCCAGAGGTCGTCGGTGAACGCGAGTTCGCGTTCGAGGGTCGATCCGAAGGCTTCGGGCGCGTCGCTGAGCGCCTGCAATCGCGCAGATCGCAGGATCTGAGCATCCTCGGGTGTCATGCGACGGACTGGCATTGCACGATGCTTTCCGATCCCGGACGACATCCGGCGACATTTGTCCGTGGGGTGCGACCTCGCGGATCGGCGCAAACGGATCGCGCTGTAACGATTCCTCTTGGCGGTCCGGACCGCGTGTTGGTTCAGTTGGGAACCAGGACCCGCGACTGATGATCGTCGAGGTGGCCGAGGCGGGTGACGTCGACGCGGACGCCGAAGAGCCGCGTGATCGTTCGGATCGCGCCGGCTGCGAGCCATCGGGCCGCGATGCGCTCGGAAGCCGCCGACGATCGCGACGATCAGGATCGCGCCAGCGAGGACGACAGCGACGACGATGCGGTTGAGTTGGGCGCGCGCGAGCTCACCCGGGGAGCGCGTGGCCCATGGCTGCCTGCCGGTAGATGCGTAGGCGGTCGAGCCCGGGGAGCGCCGCGAATCGTCGGTCCATGCGCTCGATGATGCGTTCGCTTTCCGGACGGCGGTTCAGCACCTCGACGACTCGCTTGAACTCGGCCGCCGTCTTGTAGCCGTCGCCGACACCGACTGGTGTCCACGACCCGTCCATGAGTCTTGGGAGCACGACGCGCGCGAGTCGGCTAGCCGCCAGGCGCCACTCGGCCTGTAGCAGGTAGAAGCTGTAGTGCCGCGCCTCTTGGGCGGCGATGCGGCGCAGCATGTCGGCGAGCATCGGATGGCCGCACTGGTCGGCGAGGAGCCGGTACCCGTTCATCGTGAGCAGTTCGTTGGCGGCGCCCCAGGTCATGTGTGCGGCGGCGACGACGGTGCCGAGGGGTCCACCGACATGCGCCAGGGTTCGTTCGTACCATGCAACCCTCGGTGTGGGTGTCGGCTGCGGCGGCGGTACCTCGATGCCCGCGGCGTTGGCGTAGGCGTCGAGGAATCGGGCCAGGGCCAGCGAGTGGGCGCGTTCTTCGGCCTTCCACACCGCGAGGAAGTCGTGGATCAGGGGGTCGGCGAGTGTGGTTCGGTGGGCGGCGAAGCCGACGGCGTAGGTGTCGGTGAATCCTTCGACGTCGCGCATGTACACCAGCGTGTCGATGATCCCGGTGTCGAGGTGGTGGTTGCCGACGTGATCCCAGTCGAGGTCATCGACGTCGAGCAGATCGGAACGGTCGAGGATTCGGCGACACCGCGCTTCGTTTCGGTCTCGCAACTCGCGAGTGTCCTGGCGGCCGCGCGACTGCGTGGGTGTGGTGTCGGTAATCGGGAGAGTGGCAAGGGTGTCGCGAATCATGAGGGGCCTTTGTCGGTGAGAGATCTACGTTGCGGGTGCTCCCTCAGATGACGTGCTTGTCGTGCCTTGAGTCCGTCTGCGCCCGCGACGGGACCTCTCCGTCGGACGATGCCTTCTCCAGGAGTCGGCCAGGGTGAAGGCCATCGCCGAGACGACGAAGTTCGGTGAGCAGGTTGCCGAGTTTGCGGGCGGTGTCGGGGAGCTTGTCGGGGCCGAGGACGATGAGGGCGATGCCGAGGATGACGACCAGCTTTTCGGGGCCGATGTTGAGCATCGGCGGTCCTCAGCTGCCGGGGGCGGCGGGAGGCGCCGGTTCGGTGTGGTCGCCGCGGGTTCCTTTGTCGAACTCGTTCTTGGCTTGTCCGATGGAGCGGGCGAGCTTGGGGATCTGCTGGCCGCCGAAGAGCAAAGCGAGGATGCCGAGGACGATGAACAGTTCGGGGCCGCCGAGAATCTCGGCGTAGACGGGATGCATGTGCGTTGTTTCCTTCGGGGTTGGTGACGTCGGCGGACGCCGGGGCGG
>DASUCS010000253.1:0-15446 GCA_036275935.1 Acidimicrobiales bacterium | reverse complement strand
GCTTGCTCGCACAGCCGGGCGACGAGGTTCACGTCGGTGCCGTACAGATCACCGCGGTGGCGAATCGGCCGACCGCGGTGCACAGCGGCGCGGAGTCGGGGCCACTCCCGTCCATCGGCATGGCGCAGCTCGAAGCGCGCCGCGATGCGCCGGATCACGACAACAGCGTCGACGCTCGGTGGCACCGATCCGAGGAAGCCGTCTCCGAGCGACTTGACGAGGCGCCCGCCGACGGAGGTCAACTCCTGTTCCGCAGCGGTCAGCAGCCGCTGCGCGAGCGCGTGCGCCGCGACATCGCCGTAACGGGACGTGTACGCGACATAGCCGACGACGTCGACCATCACGAGTACCGCGTCTTCCGGTCCACCGGGCCCGAGCGCGTACGCCGCCTCCTCGCCCACCGCCGTCAGGTCGAAGCGGTACTGCTCGCCTCGCCGCACACGGACGTGTCCGGTGGCCTCGAGCTCCAGCAGCGCGGCGAAGATGTCCGCCGGGGGTGCTGGTCGGCCCGCGTCCTGGAGTCGACGAGCGACCTCGTTGCCGTCGATGCCGTCGCCGCTCCCCAGCAGCGCCAGCAGCAGATCGAGTCGACGGACACGCACGAAAACGTAATACTACGTTTTGGAGTTCGCTGGCTACGAGACTCGTGTCACAGGGACCCACAGCCGCTCACGAACGGCACACCGGTGAAGCGCGCCTGGAGGAAGGGGCCGGTCTCGGGTTCGAAGAACGCGGCCGCGGCGATGTGCGATGCACCTTGGTACTCGCGGTGCTCGACGGCGACGCCCTGCGCGCAGTAGTGGCGCGCGAGTGCCTTCACGTCGCTGACGGTCATCGCACCGTCGCCCTTGCCGTCGGCCTGACCGATTGCCATGAGCAGCGGAGCCTTCGGGTGCGTTGCCGCGGTTCCCATCGTCTGCTCGCGCAGGATCGTCGCGAACGGTTCCACGTGCGCGAGGTCCGCGTAACCCGGCCGCATGATGTCCTCGATCGTCAGCCCGGGCGTGGTGCCGAACATCGACGCGATGCAACCCTGGCCGATGCGATCGACCACCTCGCGGCCGTAGTCCGACAGGTATGGGCGGAGGTCGATGTCGTACGCCCGCGCCAATCCGAGGAGCTCCCCAGGAATCGCGGCCGAGTACTCCTTGGTTCCGTTGATGTACGCGAAATGGTTCACGTAGTTCGCAGGGATGCCACCCTCTGCCACACCGACGATGTTCACCTCCGGCGCGTAGGCCGGACCCACCTCACTGGCCCAGTCGGCGGCGACGGAGCCGCCGGAGTAGCCCGAGAGCCCGACCTCGGTGCTCGGTCCAAGGCCGAGATACGCCGTCGTGGCCCGCACCGCGTCGAGCGCGCCATAACCGGACTCGCGCCCCGCCATCCAGTGCAAGCCCGTGCCCTCGAAGTCGGGCACGGTGACGATGTCGCCTTGCGCGAGGTACCAACTGATGAGCAGCTCCTCTTCGTCCGCCTCCTGCTGGTACGTCGGGTCGCCTGAGTTGCCACCGGCGAGCGTGTAGCTCGGGTCGCACTGCGAGCTGAGGCCGTCGTAGAAGCTGAGGTAGTCGACGATCCGCGGCAGCACAGGCGTCGAGGTGGGTTGCAACACGGTGGTGACCGTCACGGTGGCCTGACCGAGCTGTCCCGTCGTGCGATACAGCAGCTGGTCGGCGCGGACGGGCGTCGTCGAACCCGCGAGCGTCACGTCGACGATGCGGTGGTTCAGCACCGTGCCCGGCGGGATCGACTCGAGCGGTGCCGTGCCGGAGTACGCGTAGAAGGGATCCTCGGACGGACGCGGTCGGTTGGCTGCGTGTGAGGTCGGCGTCAGCACGAACGCTGACGCGAGCAGCAACGCGATCGTGACGAGTCGCGCCCAGCGCCCCACACGGATCTATTCGTTACGGTGCTGGAGATGACCTCTTACTGGCGCAGCGCCACCGAGGATGCCGCGATGCAGGACGAGCACGGCTTCCTCTGGCGGGCGATGCTCGACACCATCGACATCTCGTTGGCGGGACTCCGGGTGCTCGACGCGGGCTGCAACCAAGGCGGATTCCTTCGGCTCCTCGTCGACGAGTGCGGCGTCGCCGAAGGGCGAGGTTTCGATCCCGCGGGAGAAGCGATCGAGGATGCTCGACGTCTCGCGGGCTCCCGTCCGCTCACGTTCGAGAGCGCGGACTCCGTGCCCGCCGGATGGACCGACTTCGACGTGGCGTTCAGCCACGAGGTCCTCTACCTGCTGCACGATCACGCCGCGCACGCGCGGGCGATGTTCGCCGCACTCTCGCCCGGCGCGCCGTACTTCGCGGTGATGGGTGTACATGCCGGCAGTCGCCTCATGGCCGAGTGGCATGCATCTGCGGCCGCCGAGCTGCAGTTGCCGAAGCTGTACGACCTCGACGAGGTGGTGCAGGTCTTCGATGACGCCGGCTTCGACGTGTCCGTCTCCGCGCTGCAGCTGCGGTTCGTTCCGGTGACCGGTGGTCACGGCGGTCACGAACATCGACGCAACCTTGCGGACTGGCTCGACTACTACCGCCGGGACAAGGTCATGTTCCGCTTCACCCGCCCCCGCTGACTCCGCGACCCCACCGCACCCTGCGAATGCGGGAGCATGGATCGCGGTGAACGTCGAGCGCCGGCGCGAAGTGGACGCAGTGGCGGCGTCCGCCCTGTTCGTGGTGTGCGTCTGGCTCCGTCCGGACGTCGCGGTCGGGCTCGTGGTGCTCGGCGCGGTCTTCATCGGACTGGAACGGCGCTGGCCGCTGGTCGAACAGCGCGTGTTGCGGGCCGGATGGCGAACGGACGTCGTGCACTTCGTCGTCGACCAGGTCGCGGCAGCGGCGGTGGTCGCCGCGCTCGCCTCGGTGCTCGTCCCGTGGCTCGAACCGCTGTTGCCCGACTTGGACACGTTGATCGACTCACCGCTCCGTTTGATCATCGCCGCGGCCATCGGCGAGGTCGCCGGCTATTGGGGCCATCGTGCAATGCATCGCTTCCCCTTCTTGTGGCGGTTGCACTCGGTGCACCACTCGGCGCCGCAAATGGACTGGCTCTCGCCAAACCGTCGGCACGTCCTCGACACTGCGCTCGGGCAGGCGGCCTCCGTTGTGCCATTGCTCGCGCTCGGGCTCTCACCACCGGTCGTCGTGTCGGCCTTCGTCCTGCGACGCGCGCAGGGATTGTTCGTACACGCGAACCTGCGAGTCCAGCTTCCCGGCCTCCGATGGGTCATCGCCACGCCCGGGTTCCACCACTGGCATCACAGCGCCGACCCCGCACACCACGACCGCAACTTCGCCGGGCAGTGCCCGATCGTCGACTGGTTGTTCGGAACGCTTCACATGCCGGCCGGCGAATGGCCACAGGCGTACGGACTGGCGTCCGGGAGCGACGTGCTGCCCGACGGCTACCTCGCACGGCTCCGCTGGCCGTTCCGCGGTGTCCATGCACCTCACTTCGTCTCACCGCGGTTCGCCACGGCTGCGTTCGCAACGCTCGCGATCGTGTCGACCACTTCGGCCGCCTCGTACGCGCTGAGCTCCGATCCAGCACCTTGGACCTACACCTGCACGCTCGCCCGTGACGGCACGTCAACCACGATCGACATCGACGCGCGCAATCCCGAGGCCGCGGCGGTTCAACACATCGACGGCGACCCTGCGACCGGCCTGGGTGTTCGTGTGATCGCGGACGGATCGGTCCCGATGACCCTGTTCATCGACGGCGGCCCCGTGGACGCGGTCGTCGCCGCGTCAGCAATGAGCGCGGTAGGCCCGATGGCGGGAACGTGCACGCGTCATACCGACGTTCCAGCCAAGTAGGACGCGATCTCCTCGATCAGGTCTTCGGCATCGGCGCGCCCGCCGTCGATGAAGCTCGACTTGCGCCGTCGGAGGAACGGCAAGCCGAGGACATACAAACCCGGCGCGTCGGTCACGACGCCGCCGTCGTGTCGCACCATTCCCTTGGCGTCGAGCACGTCGACGTCGAGCCACGAGTAGTCCGGACGGAAGCCGGTCGCCCAGATGACCGTGCGGATCTCGCCGCTGCGCAGGTCACAACCGAGCGTCGGCGGGTCGGGCACCACGGTCGGCTCGAAGCGGTGCGGCGGCGGCACGTCGTCATCGACACCGGTGAGCAGCGCCCACTCGTCGATCGTGTCGAGCAGCCGTCCGAGCTTGAGGTCGGCGAGCTCGCACTTGTTCCGGAGCGATCCCGAGAACAGCGCGCGCCCGTCGCGGATCGCGGCCAGCTTCCCCACGAGCGTCACGCCGATCGAGGTGAGCGCGTTGAGGTCGAACGTCGCCAACTGCGGCGTGCCCGCGAGTTGCATCGATGGGACCCGTCGAGCGCGGACGATGTCATCCACCTCGTCGTAGCGTTCGTCGAGCACGCCGGCGAGGTCCATCCACTTGTGGATGTCGGCTCCGCGGTACACGCGAGGTCCACGAACGTGCTCGCCCACTGCCATCGTGACCGGCCGGCCTGATCGTTGGACCTCGTGCGCGATCTGCACGCCGGTGGCAGACGCGCCCACGACCATCACACCGCCATCGGGGAGCTGCTCGGGATTGCGGTAGTCCATCGGCGTCATCGACGTGACGGACCTCGGTAGCTCATCGGCGAATGCCGGCACCTTCGGCACATTGAACGCGCCGGTGGCGAGCACGACGGTGCGGCACTCGAAGTGACCTTGGTCAGTGGTGACGGAGTAGCCGTCGTCCGTGCGCCGCACCGAGGTGACGGTCGTTCCAGCTTGTACCGGAGCGCTGATCGCTTTCGCATACGCGGTGATGAAGTCGACGACCTCGGGCATCGTCATGAACCCGTCGGGATCGTCGTCGGAGTACTCACGGCCCGGGAGCCGGCACTGCCAGTTGGGCGTGAGCAGGCGCAGCGAGTCCCATCGCTCGGTGCGCCACGAGTTCGCGACCTCACTTCGCTCGAGGACAACGTGATCGATGGCGCGCTCGGTGAGGAGGCTGCTCATCGCCAGCCCGCAGTGACCGGCTCCTATGACGACGGTGGTCGTACGCATCCGGGACCCTGCCTGTGCAGGTCCTTCGATGTCAGTCCGTCAGGTCCGAACCTCGACCTGCACGTCGGTCGGGTTCGTGATGATGTCGTACACGGCCGACCGCTTCTGCGACTGCGCGACCAACGCCCTGATGTCGTCGGGTGACGCATCTGCATCGATGTCGTACGTGACCTTGATGCTGCTGAACCCGTTGCGCACGTCGCTGTCGATGCCGAGGATCCCTCGGACGTCCATCTTCCCCTCGATCGTCGCCGAGACGCTGCGGAGCTGGATCTCACGGTTCTGCGCCACCGCGGCGACACCCGCGGTGAGGCAACCGGCCAAACCCACGAGGACGTACTCGATGGGCGTGGCGCCGATGTCCTCGGACGCGAACAGCTCAGGATGATCGGTGTCGAACGAGGAGCGCTTGTTGTGGGATTGCTCTTCGCCGAGACCGAAGAAGCTCTCGACCGTCGAGCTCGAGTGCGTGCCGTTCTGCCACTCACACGTTGCTCGCCACTCGAACTGCGCCGCTTCCGGCGCAGAGGTCAGGGCCTCCCGTGCACCGAGCAGTGCCTCGACGTTGACGCCGTTGTTGACCGGTGTATCCGTTGCAGTCATACCCACCCCTTTGTGCCGGTTTGCCGGCGGTTGCCTGTCATTTCGTCCGCCCGGACGAGTCGGTTGTTACACCCAGGCCTGGATCGAACGTACTCCCCCTATCTACGAGTGAGAAGGGGCTTCGGATTTGTTGTGTCAGTAGGCTCGTCACACGCCGGTCACGGGGTGGGACACATGGCGACAACTGATGCACTGGACGCGTGGGGCGCGTACGACCTCGACGACCCCTTTCCGGTCTTCGCCGCAGTTCGCGCGCGGGGACCAGTCCATGCCGTGACGCTGGCCGACGGGCACGACGCCTACCTCGTGGTCGGGTTCGACGAGGCCCGTCGCGCGTTGAACGATCCTCGGCTGTCGAAGGACATGCATGCCGCGCTCGCCAGCGGCGATGCCGTCGTGGCCGAAGGGCTCCCCGGCCCGTCGTTCGCGCGTCACGTGCTGACGGTGGATCCGCCCGACCACACTCGGCTTCGCCGGTTGCTGTCGGTCGCGTTCACGCCGCGGCGGGTCGAACAGTTGCGGCCCCAAGTGCAAGACCTCGTCGACGACCTCCTCGACGACATCGCCGCGGCCGGGCCCGACACCCCGATCGACCTCATTCGCTCCTTCGCGTTTCCGTTGCCGTTCACCGTCATCTGCGAGCTGCTCGGCGTTCCGGACGCCGATCGACAACGGTTGGGCGACGGCCTACAAGGGATGCTGGTCCCGACGACGACGCCCGAGGAGTTCGCAGCTGCGAAGCAGCATTCCGACGTGGTCGTGTCGATGCTCGAGGACCTCGTTGCGAGCAAGCAGTCCGCACCCGACGAGGCACTCGTCAGCGCGCTCATCTCCGCCCGCGACGGCGACGAGCGACTCACGACGCAAGAGCTCCTGTCGTCGATCTTCCAACTGATCGTCGCTGGACACGACACCACGGCGAGTCTGATCGGGAACGGCATGGTCGCGTTGTTCCGCAACGGAACGCAGCTCGCGGAGCTGAGGGCCGACCCGACGAAGATCGCGGCCGCGGTCGAGGAGTTCCTGCGCTTCGACGCACCGGTCCCGCACGCGACGTTCCGCTATGCGATCGAACCCTTGACCTTCGGCGAGGTCACGATTCCTACGGGCGCGCAGGTGATCATCTCCCTCGCTGCCGCGAATCGCGATGGAGCAACGTTCGAGGACCCGCAGGTGCTCGATGTCGACCGACCGATGAGCCGGCACCTTGCCTTCGGTTACGGCATCCACTTCTGCCTCGGCGCACCGTTGGCCCGACTGGAGGCACACCTCGCCTTCACAACGTTGCTGCGACGCTTCCCCGCGATGCGTCTCGCGGTCCCGGCCAGCGAGCTCCATTGGGCGCACGGTGACGGTCTCGTCCTGCGTGGCCTCAGCGCGCTGCCCGTCACGCCCGGATCGTCGTTGCCCAGACGCTGACGTCGAGGAGGCGCGCATGTCGTGGGAGATGGTGGACGAGGGGTGGGGTCGCCGCGCCGTCGACTTCTCGACGCTGTTCGAGCCGGCGACGTGTCGTGAGTACCTCGCCGTTCACCAGCGGGTCGGCATCACGCATGGCAGCCGCGTTCTCGATGTGGCGTGCGGGTCCGGACTCGCACTCGAGTTGGCGCGTGTGCGCGGCGCGGTCTGCGCCGGCATCGACGCCTCGACTCGGTTGGTTGCGGTCGCGCGAGACCGCAATCCCGACAGCGACATCCGCGTCGGCGACATGAACGCGTTGCCGTGGGACGACGAGAGCTTCGATGTGGTCACGAGCTTCCGAGGGATCTGGGGCACGACACCGGGTGCCGTCACCGAGGCGCACCGCGTGCTCGCGCCCGGCGGACGACTGGCAATGACGGTGTGGGGCAACGTTGGCAAGTCGCCCGGCGGATGGATGATGCAGCCTTTCCTCTGGGCGACCGCGGAGGTGGTGCAGCATCAAGCGGACATGGTCGCGCTCGGTCGACCCGGCGTCGGCGAGGCATTTCTCGCGGAACGAGGATTCGACGTGGAGCCGCGGTTCGAGGTCCCTTTCGTCCTCGAGTGGACCGACCCGGAGATGTACGCGCGCGCGTTGGCCGCGTCGGGACCGGCGTACGAGTCGATCCAGAGCATCGGCGAAGCCGAGTTCCTCGAACGTGCGACCGCCCACGCCCGTGAGCACGTCCGCGACGGCCTCCCGCTGCGCGGTGCGGTCCAGGTGTTCGGTTACATCGGTACCAAGCGCTGACCGGAGCGCTACGCAGAGGCGGGCGCGAGCTGACCTTCGAGCTCGGCGAGCGTCGTGGAGAGCGCGGCCCCGAGCGCGCCGACCAGCGTGCCGTCGTCCATCGCGGAACGCACCGCGCGACGGTCGGCGAAGATGACGACGACCTGTGCACCGTCGGCCCCCGCAACGAGTGCGCGATGCTCGACCTCAGGTTCCTCGACACGCACATCGCCCTGGGACAGCGTGATGCCGCCGGCAGCAATCGATCCCGACACCGGCGCCACGACGGTTTCGGTACCGAGCGAATGCGTCGGGAGAACCTCGGTGCCGGGAGCACAATCCAGGAACACCAGCACCGGTCCGCACTCGGGCTCGCCGGCAACGCCCGCAGCCATGCGAACACCCGGAGCGATCTCGTCCCAGTCGCCGGACCGGTCGAAGCCGCCATCGAGGTGGGAGCGCTCGGTGAGGCCCATCGTGGTCGCGATCGCAGGCGCGCCGGGACATGGATCCTGCATGTCGATGCCGAGCGCGGCGCCCGCGGCTTCCTGCTGCGGCGTGACGACCTCGGCGATCTCGGCCTTCACCGGCCGGATGGCGAAACCCCGCCGGTCGGCGAACATGATGATCCCGTAACCGCCGTCGGGACCCCACGCGAAGTTGTCGCTCGCGTACGGCACGCCACCGTCGTGGAAGCGGAACTGGCCGTGCTCGTACGTGTCGCGGCCCATGTTGGTCGTGCCGCGGACCGAGATCCGCCAGTTGTCGGAGGCGTGGGCATGCGCAAAGGACAGCGGCATCTGCTCTTCGGACGGCTCGACGTAGCTGAGCACGATGAACGGGCCGCAGTGATCGTCACCCGCCATGATCCCGAGGATCGTGGCACCCAGGCTGTCGGACCAGCCGCTGCGGTCGCGGTACGTGAGGTCGACGTGCCCGTCGACCGGCTCCATCGGTTTCGTGGACAGGATCCGGGACATTCGACACTCCCCCTCGACTCGGCCGACAACCATCGGCCTGGAAAGCTTTGCATGTGACGCTCGAGGAGGTCATCGCCGATCTCGTGCGCGAGGCCGCTGACGCGGTGTGGCGATTCGGAGACGACGACATCGGTCTCGAGGCTTTGGCGGCAGGCGCGGTCCCACATCTCGCGACCGACGTCTGGGTCTTCGATCCCGCGTATCGGCACACGCTGCTCGTCGAACATCGCGTTCGAGGTTGGGTCATGCCCGGCGGGCGGCTCGAGCCGGGAGAGACCATGCGAGCTGCCGCGGTTCGAGAGCTCGCCGAGGAAACGGGTATCGAGGTCCCCGCACAGGACCTGAGGGTCGCCGCCCTGTATGCGGGGACCGATGTGTTCGTGGGTCCGCGCTGTTGGGGCCTGTCCTTCGAGGTGGCCATCGATCTTGCACGCCGGCTCGCTGGCGAACCCGGTCAGGACCCCGCGTGGTGGGCGCTCGATGACGTCTGGCCGAGCGTGTATCCCCATGATCGAGACCGCCTCCGGCGACACGCGGGACTTCGGCGGTCCGAACCCCAATCTCTGGCCCCGTAACGATTGCGGCCCGCGGACGTCACGCGGCGGCGGGCCGTCCGTGACCGGTGCGTTGACGTCACGCGGATCACGACCAAGGCTGGTCGTCATGTCTCGAGAAGAGGTCGACGCCTACCTCTCGTCGGTTGAGGAGCCGAAGCGCTCGACGCTCGAGGAGGTGCGCCGAACGATCCTCGAGGTCGTGCCTGATGCCGAAGAGTGCATCTCGTACGGCGTGCCCGCCTTCAAGATCGGCGGCAAAGTGTTCGCGGGCTTCGCGGCGTTCAAGAACCACCTCAGCTACTTGCCACACAGCGGATCAGTGTTTCCCGTCCTCGCCGATGACTTGGCCGGCTACCGCACCTCGAGCGGCGCGCTGCGCTTTGCGGTCGACGCTCCGCTTCCGCGACCGCTGATCGAGAAGCTCATCGACGTCCGGTTACGCCAACTCGACCGGCGGTGACAACGACGCGCCCGAACTGGCACGGCGCGAGGAGCTGGGTCGCCTACTGACGAAGACCATCTCGAGACCGGGGCGGTCGGGCGCATCTCGGACTTCTTGGAGGGCGAGCCCGGCAGTTTCGAGCGACGCCAACCCTCCCACCCTCATGTGCGGCGGCGTGGTGCACTTCTGAGCCATGAAGCGCTCGACCGTCTTGCTCGCAACGACCATTGGGATCGGTGTCCTCTACCTCGCCAGCACCCTCGCGCTCGGAACGCCGCCGGACGCGGCGGACCGGGGAGAAGACGTGGTCTCGTGGTTCCGTGACAACAGCGGCCACGTACACACGTGGTTGTGGTTGCTGACTCTCTCCCTGCCACTCTTCGCGTTGTACGGCTCGTTCATCCGCAACCGGTTGAGCCCGCCGTACGGCGATGTGTTCTTCTTCGGCACTGCCGCCTTCGCCGCGCAGACGGCCGTGTATGGCTGGTTGTGGGCAGCGCTCGCCTGGCACACGGACACACTGCAGCCGGCCACTGCCCGCCTTGTGTTCGACATCGCCAGTTACTGGGGACCGGTTCTCACCGCGACGACGATCATGACGCTCGCTCCGGTGACGATCCTCGCGCTGCAGCGCCGCGACGGCCTTCCGCAATGGCTCGGTGTGGTCGCTGGCATCGCGCTCGCCGAACAGTTGGTCGAGACGGTCACGATCTTCGGCGATCATGGCTTCATCGCCCCCGGCGGTGCCATGAACAACTTCCTCGGCGCGGGACTCACCGCCATCGCATGGATCTGCATCGGTGTGGTCGTCGCCCGCTCGTTGGACAACGAGAACGCTGCGCTCGCGTCCAGGTAGATCCCACCAGAGCGCGACGACCGAATGAGGTGGTCGTCCGACCAGAGCGCACTCGACGACCGGCACTGCCGGATGTGCCCGCACGATGACGGCCGTCCCGGATGCCTCGGGCTCCCGACGGCGTATACGAGCGCTCTAGCCGGGTGATGGTGCTGGTATGACGATGCCGGAAGACCCAAAGGGACAGATGGACACAGCGCTCACCGAGGCGTGGAACGCCGCTGAACGTTGCAAGACATTGCTTGAACAGAACAACGGATCGTCAGCAGTCGTTTGGGCAGCGTCTGCGCAGGCATGGGCATCAATCGCGACCGCCGTCGGGCTGCGGCTGCCGTAGCCGCAAGCGCAACATGCGATCACGCGTCGCTGACGAACGAGACCAGGCCGTTCAAGTACCGGAGTGACGTCGATCTCTGGATCCGTCGAGTCACCGGTCCGCCGGCGCGGGCCAGCAGCTCCGCCCGGCGCGAATAGGCGATGACGCGAAACACGACAGCGTCCTCCCGACGTTCAAGCACGAACGCCTCTTCGCCTCTTTCGGGATGGCCGGGAAGTGTTCCGTACGCGAAACCGAAGCGGTCCGGCTCATCGACCACCCGCACGACCCGACACACGGCGATCGCGGTGACTGGTCCGACCGGTGCGGCCACCGCAACCGTCGCCCCTTCGTCAGGGGGTTCGCGTGGTTCAACGCGAAGACCGGCCCGCACATGGGCGGCCCATTGCTGAAGGCCGTCGACGCCGACCTCGAAGGCGTCGGCGCGGCTCGGCAGGATGACCTCGTACTGATCATGTCGGAAGCCTCGCGGCGCACGATCGATCAGCGTGGCACCGATGAAGTCGTAGGTGACCTGTGCGGCCTCCCGCTCCTGAGCGATCATCCGCAAAGAGGCCGCCGACACCCGACCCAACTTGAACACCGGATGGTGCTACCACGAACCCGCGCCGAAACTGCCGTCCCGGTTTCTGTCGGGACGCCCTCGGTGGCTGGAGGGAGCCGATGCACGATGGCCCACCCGACGTCACGCACCGATTGTGCCGACAAGGAGCGCAGTGGACGACGGGGTCGTACCGTCGGCCCATGGTCCTCGAGGCTCAACAGCTCGTTGGAACATGGTCGCTCGTCTCGGCGCACGCACGGGCAGCGGACGTGACCGACGAGGCACCCTACGGCGACGCTCCTCGCGGCGTTCTGACGTATACGGCGGATGGCCGCGTCGTCGCGATGGTGAGCTACAGCGATCGTGCTCGGCTATCGGGCGATCGGGTCGCTGCTCCTGTCGAGGAACGGGCAGCAGCGTTTGCGACCTTCTTCGCGTATGCCGGTCGTTTCGCGGTACGCGAGGCCAGCGTCGTTCACCACGTCGAGGTGTCGTCCGTCGAGAACTGGGTGGGGACCGAGCTCGTGCGACTCGTTGAACTCGTCGGTCGCCGGTTGACGCTACGAACTCCACCGGTGTCGGTGGGCGGCGAGGTCCGAGTAACGGAGTTGGTGTGGGATCGACTCGAAGCGTGATGCACACTGCACCGCTGGACCACCAGCAGGCTCTGCGGGATGTAGCGCTCGATCTGCACGTTCGTGGACTGCGGTCCGAAGGCGTCAGGGTCGCCCTTCGGGCCGACCGTCACGACCACGTTCGCGTCGAGTGATCCGAGCGCGCGAACGGCTGCGGCGAAGGTAACGAGACGTCCCCAGCCAGACCAGCCGCCTCCACGTGAACGATCACTCCGCACGCCGGGTCCGCCGAGGCAGGCAAGACCGCGGTGACACGTGGATCGCCCAGCGATGCCTCGCTCACTACGAACCGGCGCGCTGCGTCCGCAAGCTCATCTCGCGCTCGTGCCGGGAGGAAATCCGACCTTGGCCACGTAACGGTGGGCACGGGACCACAGGCCGCAGAACCTGTCTCTGACGCGCGCTGCGTTGGTACAGATCCAGGCGCGGAGTCGCTCGAAGTGGTGCCTCCGGCGCGCGAGCTCGTGCTCGTGCAGCCCAGAATCACCGTCAGGACACAAGCGAGCAACGCCAACCGCGACCCCGACACACCGTCATTGTCTCGCGGACTGCTCGACCGGATCGGCACATCAACGCGATCGATCCTGATCCGATCGTCACCCTCGCATCAGCGCCCATCGAGCAGGTTCTCGAGTTGGCAGAGTCGACTGAACATGTCGGGCAGGCCATGCAATCCTCTGCGCACTTCTGCGTGGCACAGCGCGAGCTCGGGACCGGTGGGCGCGTCGACGTGACCTAGGCAGCGCAGGATGTTCCGGCGGGTGAACCCGAGCCAGCCGCTGATCATGAACACGAACCAGCTCGGACCTGCGGGCGGCAGCGCGCCGCCCCCTGCGACGTAGCCGTCGAGGACGGAGTGAAAGACCGCAGGGTCGATGTCGTCGAAGCCCGGACCCTTCGACAGGGTGAGCGCGGTCGACCCGAGCTCACTGGCCAGGTCGAGCTTGCCCGCGATCTCCCAGTCGAGCACGACCGGCCGGCCGTCTCGAGCGAGCAGGTTCCACGGGTGGATGTCCTTGTGGGTCAACACGACGGGACCGGGCCGTTCGCAGGTGTCGACGAAGTCGACGATCGCGAGGAACGCATCGACTGTGTTGGCGAGCTCGTCGGCCCATGGTTGTCGTGTCGCCGCCGCCCGCTCAGCGAGCCCGGGCCAGTCCCGGGGCGTCGGCTCCTCGGCCGAGGTGTCGGTCCAGGCGACGTCGAGGGCGTGGAGGTGGGCGAGGATCTCGCCGATCTCGAATGCGAACTGCCGTGACACCGGCGCTTCGGGCAGTTTCTGGCCCTCGACCCACCGGTGCACGAGCACCTCGGCGTCGGCGGAGATCGGCTCCGGCATCGGGATGCCGGCCAAGAACGCAGCGCGTTCGAGGCGAAACACGTCGTCGTGACGGAACGTCCCGTCACGATCGACGGCAAGCTGCTTCACTGCGAACGATCCTTGGTCGGTGTCGAGCCGGTACACGCGGTTGGATGCCTTGCCGTGGACCCGCGTCATCGGCCGCCGCGGGATTCCCAAGTGATCGAGGTTCATCGGACGCGCGCGCCGTGGTGCCCGGCCCCCAAGCGCGACCTGGTCGCGACCGCCTGCGAGACTTCAGGCGCATGGCTTGAACGGCCGTGGTCATCGGGTGGGGACGGGCCGAAGCGGTTCCACCAGTGCGGTTCGTGGGGACGCGTTCCGAACTCGCACCCGTCGCACCACGCGAGAACTGGGCTCAGCACCACCGCGGACCGTACCGGGTGGTCACGTCGCAGCGAGCTCTGTGGCGGTTTCGTCGCGCGGGCTCCCGAGCTGGTGTGCTCGTGATGCCTGTCGGCACACACCAGATGTGCTTGGGTCAGCGCGTCGGAGTGATGTGGACGATGCGTCGTCCGGTGAGGAGTTCGGCGTCGATGGCGACGTAGTGGTCGCGTTCACCTCCGACCCAAGACCGCACCTGACCGTCACCGCCGATCAGGTCCTGGTCGTCGGTGATGTCTTCGGCCCGCCCCACGGCCATCACGCTCCAGCCCTCGTGGCACGTCGCGTCGAACCAGTCGACCTCGAACGCGACCACCGAGTGGCGCACCGCGGCGTCGAGTTTGGTGCCTTGGCCGGTGCGGAACACGATCTTGTGCCCGTACAGAGCGAAGTTCACCGGCAGCACGGCCGGCAACGCCCCCTGGCACAGAGCAACACGTCCAACCGCCGCCGTCGCCAACAGCCCGAGACATTGGTCCTCGTCGAGGATCTCCAGGCCTTCGTCAGTCCACAGATCGGTGTCATGCCCCACGAAGCGCATCGTGGACCTCAACGTGAACGCGGCCAAGAGCACAACGTCATTTGAGTGTCCGCTATCCGACCCCCGCACCAGTCGAGACCTTCGCCTCGCTCAGCGGGACATCTCGAGGTTCGCGACCTCAAAGGCACCTCGTGACCACGACGCCGAAGGGCGCCTGCCGGGTCGGAGCGGCACTTCAGCGCGAGCGGCCAGGCTCTTCTTTCGGCAACGGGACGGGCCACCACCTTGCCGACTTCGCCCGTTCTGCGGCTCGATACCGTTCCCATGCTGACTGACGCGACGTGCCGAGCATCGCGGCGACCTCTTCCCAGGAGTGTCCCGATGCGCGTGCTGCCTTGACGGCCTCTGTCTTCACCGCGTCGAAGTAGCGCTCGAACGTCGAGGCGATCTGGGCGACTTCGAGCGGGTCGGGCGCGTCGCTGCGAGTGAGGCGCCGCCAGCGCGTCCAAAGCTCATCCGCGTCAGCCATCTTTGTCAGGATCGCCTGACAGCAGGCGTCTGTCAAGGGCGCCTGACAGGAACATGCGAGACCGGCACGTTCCGCGCCGTCGTCACGCACTGATGGAGTGTGATCGCCGTGCGAACGTGTACTGGTGTGACGCGGAACGACCGGACTACTCGACGAGATCGAGACGCTGGGAACTCACCCTGCGCGTCGCCCGAGGTTCGCGAGCAGTCCGACCTCTGACCTGAACAGCTCGACTCTCTCGCGATGCTCGACGCGATCCAACCAGCCCGTGGTGGAGCGCCGAAGGCGACGCGCGCGGAACAGGAGCTCTTCAACGATGTGCGCCACGATCAGTACTGCAAGCGCCGATTGCGACATCACGCGGATGATCGCCTTCCACCGGCCTTCATGCCCGATGTCTTCTGTCATCTCTGCAAGTAGTCGCGCACTGGAGCGACTCCGTCGTCACTCAGGGCGGGTGAGCGCGCCGAGACTGCACGGATGAGGTCGCGTTCCCA
>DASUCS010000252.1:0-19852 GCA_036275935.1 Acidimicrobiales bacterium | reverse complement strand
CGGCGGCCGCCGCGGACACAGCCTCACGCTCGCGGCGCCGTTGGAGCTCGGCTTCGGAGAGGCGGGTCACGATGATCGTGATGTGGCACGTGCGCTTGCGGATGCGCGTCGCCCGGCCGCGGGCACGCGGGCGCCAGCGCTTGAGCGTCGGACCCTCGTCCGCGTAGCACGCGCTCACGTACAGCTCGGTCGAGTCGATGACGTCGTTGTGCTCGGCGTTGGCCATCGCCGAGTGCAGGCACTTGCGGATGACGATGGCCGCGTCGCGCTCGGCGAACTGCAGGATCTCGTCGGCCGCTTGCACTTCCTTGCCGCGGATGAGGTCGAGCACCTCGCGCGCCTTGTACGCCGACATGCGCGCATGACGCACGACGGCGCGCGTACCAGGACGCTCGTTGGTCTTCACTCCGAACGCGGGCATCAGCGACGACCTCGGACGGCCTTCTCCTGGCCGGCGTGATAGCGGAACGTGCGGGTCGGCGCGAACTCGCCGAGCTTGTGACCGACCATCGCTTCCGTGACGTACACGGGCACGTGCTTGCGCCCGTCGTGCACCGCGATCGTGTGCCCGACCATGTCCGGGATCACCGTGGAACGACGGCTCCACGTCTTGATGACCTTCTTCTCGCCCTTCGTGTTCAGCTCGTCGACCTTCTTGAGGAGATGGTCGTCGACGAACGGGCCCTTCTTCAGCGAACGCGGCATGTCCTCGTTACCTCCGTGAACCGCGCGTACGCCGGCGGCGGACGATGAGCTTCTTGGATTCCTTGTTCTTGTTGCGCGTCCGGCCTTCGGGCTTGCCCCATGGCGACACCGGATGGCGTCCGCCGGAGCTCTTGCCCTCACCGCCACCGAGGGGGTGGTCGACCGGGTTCATGGCGACACCGCGGGTCTGCGGGCGCACGCCCTTCCAGCGGTTGCGGCCGGCCTTGCCGATCTTCACCAGCTCGGCTTCGGCGTTGCCGACCTCCCCGACCGTCGCACGACAGTCGATGGGCACGCGCCGCATCTCGGTCGACGGCAGGCGCAGGGTGGCGAAGTCGCCCTCTTTGGCGACGAGCTGCACGCTCGAACCGGCGCTGCGGGCCATCTTGCCGCCGGCGCCCGGCTTGATCTCGACGTTGTGGACGACGGTACCGACGGGGATGTACCGCAGCGGCAGCGCGTTGCCCGGACGGATCTCCGAGCCGTGGCCGGACTGCAGCAGGTCGCCGACGTTCGCCCCCTTCGGAGCGAGGATGTAGCGCTTCTCGCCGTCGAGGTAGTGCAGCAGCAGGATGCGGCAGTTGCGGTTCGGGTCGTACTCGACGGCGTGGACCTTGGCCGGGACGCCATCCTTCGTGCGCTTGAAATCGATGATGCGGTAGCGCTGCTTGTGACCGCCACCCTTGTGACGCGCCGTCTTGCGACCGTACGAGTTGCGTCCGCCGGTCTTGTGCTTCGGCGCGAGCAGCGAGCGCTCGGGCTCCTTCTTCGTGATCTCCTTGAAGTCGGAGACGGTCTGGAACCGGCGTCCAGGGCTGGTGGGCTTGCGCTTGCGAAGTGGCATGACCGTTACCTCACGAGCCTTCGAAGAGATCGATGCGGTCGTCGGGATGGAGCGTCACGATGGCCCGCTTCGTGTTCGGACGCTGTCCGAAGGTGAACGAGCGGCGATTGCGCTTGCGCTTGCCCTTGCGGTTGAGCGTGTTCACCTTCACCACACGCACGTTGAACGCACGCTCGACCGCGTCGTGGATCTGCGGCTTGGTGGCGTGCGGGTGGACGCGGAACGTGTAGACGTTCTGCTCGAGCAGCGCGTACGACTTCTCGGACACGATCGGCTCGATGATGACGTCGCGGGCATCAGGCATCGGCGGTGTCCTCTTCCTTCTTCACCTTGACCGCCGTCTCCGAAGCTGGAGCCGCGCCGGGCAGGGTCTCGCGCGTGAACACGACGTAGTCCGAGACGAGCACGTCGTAGGCGTTCAGCTCGCGGGCGAACTGGCAGTGCACGTCCTTGAGATTGCGGAAGCTCTTCCACACCGCTTCGTCGTTCTCGCCCAGGACGAGAAGGACCTTGCCGGTGAGATTCAGCTGCTCGAGCGCGGCCAGCGCTTCCTTCGTCTTCGGCACGTCGATCGACCACTCGTCGATGACGACGATCTTGTCGTCCGCCGCGCGGTCCGACAGAGCGGAGCACAACGCGAGGCGCACCATCTTCTTGGGCGTCTTCTGCGCGTAGCTGCGGGGCGACAGCGCGTGCGCCATGCCGCCACCGCGCCAGTGCGGCGACCGAATCGAACCTTGACGGGCGCGACCGGTGCCCTTCTGGCGCCACGGCTTGGCCCCGCCGCCGCGGACCTCCGCTCGCGTCTTGGCGTGCTGCGAACCGGCGCGTCGGGCTGCGAGCTGCGCCGCGACGACTTGGTGCATGACTGCGACGTTGGGTGTCAGCCCGAAGATCTCGTCGTTGAGGGTGACGTCGACCTTCTTCACGGCTTCACCTCCGCCTTCACCGCGTCACGGATCACGACGAGGCCACCCTTGGGCCCGGGCACGGCGCCCTTCACCAACAGCAGGTCGCGCTCGACGTCGGCGGACACGACCTCGAGGTTCAGCGTCGTGACCTTCTGGCCGCCGAGGCGTCCGGCCATCCGCGTGCCCTTGAACACACGCGCCGGCGTCGCGCAGGCGCCGATGGAGCCCGGCGCACGGTGCACGCGGTGCACGCCGTGACCGGCTCCGAGGCCCGAGAAGCCATGGCGCTTCATGACGCCGCTGTGGCCCTTGCCCTTGCTGACGGCGGTGACGTCGATGCGCTCACCGTTCTCGAGGACGTCGACCTTGATCTCTTGTCCCACCTCGAAGCCGCTCACGTCGTCGAGCCGCAGCTCCACGATCCGCGAGCCGGCCTCGACGCCGGCTTTCTCGAAGTGACCGGCCTCGGGCTTGTTCAGCCGTCGGGGGTTGGCGCGGCCGAACGTGACCTGCACGGCGCTGTAGCCGTCGCGCTCGGTGGTCTTCACCTGCACGACGCGCAGGGGCGCGACCTTGACCACGGTGACCGGGACGACGCGGTTGTCCTCGCCCCACACCTGCGTCATGCCGACCTTCTCGCCGACGATCGCTTTCGTTGCCATCTCTGGCCTTTCTGGCCTCTCTCACGCGAACGCTCCGCAGGGCAAGGCAGCCCGGCGGAGCGGTGTTCGGTTGCTGCTGCGTTGTCCCTGTCCCGGAGGGCAGGCGGACGCAGACGTCGGTTACAAGCGGACGGGAGAGACTACCGGCAGTTCCGGCTCTCGTCCAAGGCGGCCGGCAGTTCGCCGAGCAATTCCCGGGCGAGGAACCCGACGGGGGCGATCCGCTCCGCCGCCCGGTGGCCCGCCCGGCCGTGGGCCACGACCCCGTGCAGCACCGCGGCGAGCGGCTCCGCGCCCTGGGCGGCGAGGCCCCCGACCACGCCGCTCAAGACGTCGCCCGACCCGGAGGTCGCCAGCCCCGGATGGCCGCCCCGGAACACGAAGACCGGCGCATCCGGCCCGGTGATCCACGTTTCGGGCCCCCGGAGCGCGACGGTCGCCCCAGTTCGCGCGCACAGCGTTCGGACCGCGTCGGCAGGGTCGTCGACGGGCCCTCCGAGCAGGTCCTCCATCTCGCCCGGGTTCGGCACCAAGATCGTCGATTCGGTGACCGACCGGTCGAACCCGGTGAGCGCGCCCGCGTCCAGCACGAGCACCGGCGGGTCGATCGCATCGACGAGACGATCTCGGTGTTGCGCCGCCGCGTCGCCGGCGAACATCCCGACCCCCAGGACGACGGCATCAGAGTCGTCCGCGGCCTCGACCACCACGGGACCGTCCAGGCCCGCGATGACCCGGGCCTCCGGCACCGCCGCCGCGATCGACGATTGCGCGTCGGCCACGGTCGCGAGCTGGAGCTTGCCGGCGCCGGCGCGCAACGCCGCCAGACCCGTGAGGATCAGCGCGCCAGGCGTCTCCTCGGTGCCGCCGACGACCAGGACGCGTCCCCGCTGGTTCTTGCTGGTGGCCTCGCCGGTTCGCGGCAACGGATGCGCTGCCAGCACGTCGTGGTCGACATCGACGACGTCAGCGCGGGGCAACGGCCGTGTCCGACTCCGCCGTCACGGCCTCGCCGGCGGCGGCGACCGGTTCGGCGTCGTTGAAGCGGTGCAGCACCATCGCATCGTCCTGCAGGCGGAACTCCGTGACGCCGCAGTTCGCGAGCTCCTGTTCTCGATCGATCGCGAGCAGGTCCTGCTCGCTGAGGTGCTCGAGGACGTACCGGAACAGCAGGATGACCACCTGGTGGGCGACGACGAGGACGCGCTCACCCGGGTACTCGCGGCCGATCGAATCGAGGACGCTGCGCACGCGCAGCGCGACGTCGCCCCAGCTCTCTCCGCCGGCGGGCCGGTGGTAGAACTTTCCGAGGCGTCTTCGGGCCTCGGCTTCTGCGGGGAATCGCTGCTCGATTCCGGCCTTCGTGAGCCGATCGAGCACGCCGAACTCGCGTTCCCGCAAGCGTTCGTCGCGCACGACCTCGCCGCTGCACCCAGCCGCTTCCAGCGCGATGCACGCGGTCTGCACGGCGCGCACGTAGGGCGAGGCGAGCGCGACCGTCGGTTGGTCGTGCTCCGGTCGGTCGCCGAGCCACTGGCCCAGTGCATCCGCTTGTCGGCGCCCCAGGGGCGAGAGCTCGACGTCCATGTCGCGCTCCGCGATGTCGATCAGCTCGTGCCCCGACGCCTCCGCCGCGTCTCGTGCGACGTTGCCGCAGCTCTCACCGTGCCGCACCAGCCACAACCCCGCCGGCCACCGTGCCCCGGAATCCATCCCAACCGGGCTTCCCCGGCGAAATCGTCTTCATGCCTCCGCGCGTGTCTGCAGACACGACGAGGAGAGCGCTAGAAGCCTTCGAGGTTGAGGCGCCGGGCGGTGTCGATGACTTCGTTCACGACGCTCTCGACCCGCTGGAGCGCTCGCTCGTCGAGACCTTCTTTGACCTCGTTGGAGTTGAGGGCGCAGTAGTCCGGCGCCACCCACGCTCCGAGGGAGCGGGCCACCACCGACATGTTGTTGAGGGTGTTCAGCGCCGCCATCGCGCCGCCGGCCAGGGCGAACAGTCCGACGACATCGCCCTTCATCGGCTCCTTGGCGAGGTGGTCGAACAGGTTCTTCAACCCGCCTGTCATCCCGCTGTGGTACTCGGGTGACACCCACAGATGGGCGTTGATCTCGTCGACCCGCTGTTGCCACGCGACCGAGCGGGGGTCGTCCCACGCGAGCGTCCCGTCGTTCACGGGGAGGTTCGCATCCGCCGGGTGGGTGAAGTCGACCTCGACGCCACGGGCGCGGGCCATCTCACACAGCTTCGACGCCAGGATGTAGCAGCTCGAATCCTCTCGGCTGATCGCCGACAAGACCATGACCTTCATCGGTCGCCGACAGTACCGGACGCGGTTTCCGCGATGCGGAGGTGCTCCTCGAACCACGCGACGTCGGCGTCGCTGACCGCGTGCGGATCGCGAGCGCGGATGCCGAGCGCGCGCCGGGCGCGCTCGACAGTCCCCGTCACGCTGTGCGCCGCTTCGGCGTACTCGACCGCCATCCGCAGGTACGGGATCGCCAACCCGGGCTCGTCCGACAGCTCGAAGTGCGTGGCCAACAGCTCGACGTTGTCCACCATGCGTTCCGGCTCGAGCTCGAGCAGCGCGTCGGCGATGGCGCGGTGCAGCCTCGGTCGTCGCCGGCGCAGGATGCTCTCGTACGCGACCTCGCGGACCACGTGGCTCCGGAAGCGCCAGTACGGGTCGTCGTCATCGGGTTCCTCGATCAGCTCGGCCGCGGCCAGCTCGGCCAGCGACGCCGACACCGAGGTCGGGATGCTGGCGACGCGTTGGAGCAGGATCTCCCGGAACCGCACACCGATCACCGCCGCGTCCTGGAGGGTGATGCGCGCGTTCGTGGACACCCGATCCATACGCGCTTCGACGAGCTCGGCAACGGAGCTCGGGATGTCCAGCGTCTCCGGGTCACCGACGAGGCGGAACGATCCGTCCGCCGACTGCGTGACGACGCTCAAGTCGATGAGCGAGAGCGCGATCTCCTCCGCGAACTCCGGGTTGCCGTCCGCTTGGTACGCGAGTCGGGCCCGTTGCGCGTCCGAAAAAACACCGGGAAGCAACCCGTCGAACAGCGTGGCGATCTGTTCGTCCGACAGCGGCGCGAGTCGGAACGTGACGAGGTCGTCGTCGCCTTCCGTCGCGGCGTCGAAGATCGGCGGCGCCTGCCTTGCGACGAAGATCCAGAGGATCGCGTCGCGGCGGGTCGCGCGCGACAGCTGATGGAGGAGCTCGACCGATCCTGCGTCGGCGAGCTCGAGATCGTCGAGGACCACCAGCAGCGGTTCGGTCGCCGCCGCAGCCGCGAGCAGGCGCGCGAACGCCGACTCGAAGTCCGGAGGCAGCGTGACCGACCCCTCCAGCACCGGCCGGACGGTGTCGCGATCCGTGCCCGCCGGGAGGTCGTCGATGCGGTGGCCGAAGCCTTCGATCAGGAGCCCGAGCGGCTGGTCGCCCACGACTCGCGCCGACCCCCAGAACACCTGGAACCGTCCGCCGTCGGCTTCCACGAGCTCCGACACGAGCCGGGACTTCCCGACACCGGGCTCGCCCACGACGACGACCGACGTACCGTCGCCCGCAAGCGTTTGGGCGGCAATCGCACGAAGCTGCGCGAGCTCGGCAGCCCGGCCCACGAAGGGCGCGCTCAGCCGCTCCTCGTCGCCGTGCTCGTCCGGGTGGCGTTCGGTGACGAGGTTGAACGCAGAGACCGGATGCTGCTTCCCCTTCACCTCGAAGGTGCCGCGGTCTTCGAGCACGAATTCCCGACGCAGCCGCCGGGCCGTCTCCGCCGACACGAAGATCTCGTCCTGCTGCGCGAGGTTCATGAGACGCGACG
The DNA here is from genome assembly GCA_036275935.1 of Acidimicrobiales bacterium. Classification (GTDB taxonomy): domain Bacteria; phylum Actinomycetota; class Acidimicrobiia; order Acidimicrobiales; family JACDCH01; genus DASUCS01. The sequence continues at coordinate 12,890 of DASUCS010000252.1, read as the reverse complement.
CCGTGTTGATCGTGTCGCCCATCACGCCGAACTGTGAGCCATCGCCAACAGTGCCCGCGATCACGACTCCGGTGTTGATCCCTGCGTGCATCGCGATGACAGGCAGGTCGGGGCGCGCTGCGGCTTTGTCAGCGAGCATGCGGTTGATCTCGAGCGCACTTCGTGCCGCGCGCTGCGGTTCGTCGTCGTGGGCGATCGGCGCCCCGAAGATCGCGCAGACCGCATCGCCGATGAACTTCTCGATGTAGCCGTCGTGGCGCGTGATGATCGCGGCGATCGCCGACATCGCGTCCTTCATCACCAGTTCGAACTCTTCGGTGTCGAGATGCTCGGACAGCGCGGTGAACCCGGAGACGTCAGCGAACAACACGGTGACCGTGCGCCGCTCGCCTTCGGAAAGACCCAGCCGTTGCCACAACGCGTCCCCCGCGTGCTCTCGCATGGCTGCGACCGTGCGGTCCGCCTCGGCGATGCCGAGCTTGTCGGCGATGCGCGCGAGCAGCTCGCCTTGCTGACGGACGATCGCCGTGAGCTCCGCGATCGCCGCCTCGAGATCGGACGATGGGTCGGTGCTCACCTCACAGGGGGTCGAGGCCCCGGGCGTCGACCCACCCTTCCCAGCCGTTCTCGGCTGCGACGTGCGCCCAGCTCCCTCGCTCCTCGAGCACGGCGACCTGCACGCCCGCGGCGAGTTGGGCCGTCGGGTCGGCCGCCGGGTCGGGCTCGGACCACGCCGACGCCTCAGCGGTCACCCGATGCGTCGGCCGCCACTCCGTGGTCGCGCTCACGGCTGCAGCCGCCGCTGCGGGCGCTTCGTCACGCGACAGGAAACCGATGCCTGGCGTTCGCTTCGCGGATGCTGCTCTGGCCGCGTCGGCCTGCATGTAGGTGTCCACTCGTGCGAGCAGCTCGTTGTCCTCGGCCGCGCTGAGGGCGGCCCCGGCGACGAAGTCTTCGGCGGTCAGCTCGAGCACCGTGCACTCCGTGAGCGCCTTCACCGTCGCGGTACGCGCCGTGCGACGCAGGATCGCGGTTTCGCCGAATGACTGGCCGGGACCGAACTGGTTGATCACGTCCTCGCGTCGCGCCGCGCCTGTGTCGATGGTCTGACTGACCTCGACGTTGCCGTCCTTGATCACGTAGAAGTGCGTCGCCGGATCGCCCTGCTCGATGATCGTGTCGCCGGGCTTGTACTTCACCTCTTGGAACTGCGACGCGAGGTCCTTCGACGTACCGAGGTCGAGACCGCGGAACGTGCGCTGGATGTAGCCGCCCGACTCGCCCCACAGCATCTCGATCGGGTTGAGCGGTTCGTCAGCGGGCCACCGCTTGTCGACGAACGGTGCGCCAATGATCGTTGCCAGGAAGAAGGCGAACGCTCCGACTGCCGCGACGATCACGACCACGATGAGCAGTTGCAGTGGCGTCGAGGACACCTTCAAGACGTCGACGTTGAACGCCACCACCATGTCGCCGCACGGTAGTTGAGCGCGAGCGCCCGCGCGGTGTGACAGCATCCCGGGCAGTGGCTGGCGGCGCGTTTCAGATCCGGTCGAGGAAGTGGGACGTCGGCGTTCTCATCGGATCGCTCGTCGTCCTGCTGGTCGGCTTCGGCGGATTGTTCCTCCTGCAGGGAATGGACAGCGCCGGCAACCCGACGCTCCTGTTCGTCGTGCTGCTCGGGATCGTGACGTTCGCGTTCTTCGCGGGGCCGGGGATCGTCTACGTCCTCCGCAAGCGCAACAAGTGGGTCAAGGCGAAGCTGCCCGGCGGGACCATGGCGTGGATCCGTTCGCACCTGTACCTGCCGGTGCTCGCGCTCGTCGCCGGCTACGTGCACGCGACGACGGTGCCGTTCCGGGCGCACCTGTCGTCAGGAAAGGTGCTGCTGGTCCTCGGCATCCTCGTGTCGATCGCCGGTGTGTGCCGCCACCACCTCATCGGCGTCCAGAAGGCGGCCCTCAACGTCAACGTCGCGATCGGCAAGATCACGACCGGCCAGCCTCGAGCGTTTCGCCGCCTCGTCGCCGACTACACCGATACGGGACGCCCCGTCGCCGAGATCGACGCGGAGATGGCGCAGTTCCCGCCCGACCTGCAAGAGCGGTGGGCGAAGGTCAAGCAGTTGCGCGCCGAGGTCGACAAGCACTTCCCGCGCACTGGCGGCCAGCGCACGCACATTCGCAGCTACAAGCTGTGGCGCGCGCTGCATCCGCCGCTCACGATCCTTCTGTTCGTCGTGCTCGGGTACCACATGTGGGACGTGCTCGGCGGCACGAACCCCTTCAACAACGACAAGAAGGCCGAGTTCGTGTCGGCCGAGTCGTGCGCTGGGTGCCACTCGAAGGAGTACGCCGAATGGGGCGCGTCGGTCATGTCGCACGCGCAGACGTCGACGATCACCGTGGCGCAACTTCCCGTGACGCTCGCGCACAACCGGCTGCTCGCCGACCAGGGTCAGGTCGCGGCGAACAATCCGAACCCGGACAAGCCCGTCAACCAGGACGACCTCTTCAAGGCCACCGCCAAGGTGTGCATCACGTGCCACAGCCCCGTCGGGGCCCGCTTCGCCGCCAACCCCGACGCGCTCTATCCGTTCGACGACGCGAACACCGCTGGCGTGAAGGCACAGGGAACCGCGGTCGACGGCGGCGGTCCGGGGACGCAATCCGACGGCGTGAGCTGCCAGGTGTGTCACGGCACGAGCAAGCCGCCAGCCGAGTTGCAGGCGGCCTTCGGTCCGCTGAACAACGAGACGTCGTCCATGGGCGGCTTCGGCTCGGTGTTCGCGCCGCTGTTCGAGAACCCGAACCCGCTGCCGCAGCGGATCCACGACATCGGTCAGGGCGACAACAACTTCTGGAACGACTCGGTGGCAACGAGTCAGATCTGCGGCGCCTGCCACAACGTGAAGGCCGACCTCCAAGGCGACGGCCTGGCCAACGACCCGAACGCGACGCCGGGTGACACGACCGCGGCGCAGACGACGCTCGACGGACTTGATACGAACGGCGCGCCGATCACCGATCTCTCCACGGCGCAGAGCCACGATCGCAACAACAACCTCGAGCTCGACGAGAACGAGGTCGATCCCACTCGGGACGTCGTGTTGCAGACGACGTACGACGAGTGGCAGGACTACGTCGCGTTCTTCAACGCGGACAACGGGTTCAAGAACCGTTACAGCTCCGACAAACTCGACAAGTTCGCCAACCCGCTCGACGCGCCGCTCGGTTGCTCGGACTGCCACATGCCTCTGCCGTCGAAGAACGACTCGACGAGCGGTGTCGTCGACTACGCGCCCGGCATCCTTTCGATCCCCCAGCGCGAGTACCACACGCACACCTTCGTCGGTGTCGACTACGACCTCGACCTGTCGAAGTACGACGAATCCGGGCTCGGCAGCAATGCACTCGACAAGGCCCTCGCCGAACGCGAAGCCCTCGTGCGCAGCGCCGTCACGCTGCAGGTGAAGCCGGGCGAAACGGCGTCAGGCCAACCGGCGCTGTTCGACCCCGCCAACCCGGCGCTGGCCACGCAGAACGGCGCGCACGGCAAGCTCGTCAACTTCGAAGTCGACGTGCGCAACAACCTGCTGGCGCACACCTTCCCGACCGGCTTCGCGTTCGCCCGCCAGTTCTGGCTCGAGGTGTCTGCCACGACGAAGGACGGCACGCCGGTGTGTCTGTCCGTGCCGTTCGTCGACGCTCAGGGAACCTTCCCTGTGGCCACGCCCTGCGCCTCCGGCGTGCTCGGCGTCGACAGCACTACTGATCCCGACGCGGTGATCAAGAAGACGAAGGACGGCCCCTCGGCCGACGACGTGAGCACCGATCTCAAGCAGTGCGACACGGGGGCCGTCGCGAAGTCACTCGGCCTCGACGTCGACACGCTGAAGTCGAACGGCGGCAAGGACACCGCGACCGGCATCACCGTGCCCAACCTCGATGTGCAGTTCGCCAAGCCGTTCGGTGTCGACGACTGCGATCCCTGGCTCACGAACTTCCAGAAGATCCTGACCGACGGCGATCCAGATCAGACGGGCACCAAGAAGGAAGTTGCCTTCCAGAGCTTCGTTCCGAACCTCGTGCAGATCCGCGGCCGTGTCGCGACCGGCGAACCCGTGAAGGATCTGCAGCCGGTCCGACTCGACGCGGCCGGCGACGAGCAGCAGACCGGCAAGTTCGCGTACACGTTCTTCGTGCCGGACAGCCTCGGTGTTGCCAGCCCTGACGACATCGCGGTGACCGCGACGATGCGGGTGCGCCACCTGCCGCCGTACTTCGTCAGTGGGCTCGCGCAAGAACAACAAGACCTTCTGGGCCAGGGCTTCAACGTGCCGGACGGCGCACGGATCTTCTCGGACAACGACCATCCAGGCCGGCTCGAGACGTTGCTGTCGGACATGACCGTCACCACCGCCGGTTCGGCGTCGAGCCAAGACGGCTCGGAGACGCTGGGTTGCGACCAGGGCGCGCAGAACGTGAAGGGGGGATCGATCTTCGACTGCGTGAAGGACGACAAGCCGCAGTTCACGGTCAAGGGACCGGGCTTCGCGAAGGCCGGCAAGGCCCTACCCCCGGGTCACCCCTCTCTGAGCACCCGCACCCAGACCGCGGACGCCGCACCCTTGGCGCTCGCGGGTCTCCTTGCGGTGCTCGTGATGTCACCGGCGACCTGGCGACGAGGGCGACGGCGACGTCGGCCCACTGCCCGGTGATCCAGCCGCTCGGCGTCGACGGCTCCATCCCGTTCGACGACCCGCACACTCGCTCGTGGTCCGACCGCACGCTCGCCGTCGTCATTGCCGGCGTCTTGGTCGTGGTCGCCCTCGCGGTCGGCGCGTGGTTGCTCGTGGGCGGTCACGCCGCGGCCCGCTCCGCGCCGGTCGCGCCTGCAGGTCCGACGCCGGCCACCACCCAAGACGGACGCGACCTCTCGCAGGTGTCGAACGAGGAGATGGAGACGGTCGTCGCCGCCAACCCCGACGTGGTGCCGATGCGCCTCGCGCTCGTCGAGCGCTACCTCCACGCCGCCGACGGTGAGACGAACAACGACGCGCGGGTCACGCAGTTGCAGCGTGCGCAGTTCCACGCGGGTGAAGCCGCGGCACGCGCGACTGCACCGGCCGACCAGGCCCGCGCGCTGCGCTACCTCGGGTGGACGACCGCGATGCTGACCGACCCGGCCAAGGGCGCGGCCTTGCTCGAGCAGAGCCTGACCCGAGCACCCGGTGATCCGGACACGTTGTGGTTCCTCGCGACGGTCCGGTTCGACCGTCTCCACGATGCCGCTGCCGCGAAGCCGCTGCTGGCTCAGCTCCTCACGCTGCCGATTGCGGACGCGCAGCGCACGGTTGTCCAAGCGAAGCTCGACAAGGTCGACGCCACCCTCGCAGGCGGGTGACGCCGAGGTCGGCGCTCGAAGGGTGAGCGATGCGTCTCGGAGTTACCCCTTCGACTTGGCCCAGGTCTGGCCGAGCGACTCCTGGGTCTCGTCCGCGTTCTTCTCGTCGGTGTGCATGTACACGACGTCCTTCGCATCGAGTCGCCAGTAGTGCGTGTGCATCGCGCTGTCACCGAGGAACGGGTAGCGCGCCTTGAAGAGCTCGCCGGCGTGGGTCTCCTCGTCACCATCGAGCTCGGTGACGGGGCCTTCGATCTGCAGCCCGCGAGCTTGCGACCACTCTTCGGGCATCTCGGACACCGCGATCTCGGCGATCGGGTTCTCCTTCAACCAGCGCTCGGTCTCCGACCCTGGAGGCGCCGAGAAGTAGATCTTCTTTCCCTCGCATGCGTAGAACATCGGGGAGACGTGAGGGTTTCCCGTCTTGCTGGCGGTGGCGAGAAACATCAACTCGTGCGTCTTGAGGTACTCGAAGGCAGCTTCGTCGGACATTGCCAGATCTCCTCGAACGTCATGTAAGGCGAAACGGGGGGACCTTAGCGCCGGAACTAGGAAGCAGGGTTCGGAACCCGCAAGAAGCGCACGGAGTTCACCAACTCGGCGCGCAGGACGTCGAGACGGTCGGCGGCGTTGGCGGACAGCAGCACGACGCGGACCACGCCGTCGGTGCCCGCGGACCCGGTGATGCGCACGATGTCGCCTCGTCCATCCGTCGCGGTGATCGTCGTGGTGTCCAGCGCGACGTCCTGGCCGTCGGTCGTACGACCGACGAACTCCTGACCGGCAACGGGACTGCCGACCGTCTGCAGCTGCTGTTGCTGGAGCACGTTCTGGATGAACGCGTTGAGGAAGGTGAGCGGGTCGTTGCCCGTCGCTGCGCCCACGGGGAAGTTCAGCGCGACGAACGACTCCGACTGGTTGTCCGGATTGGAGAACGCCAACGAACCGGGCTGTCCGGTCAGGTCGACGGACTTCCAGTTGTCGGGGTGGCACATGCTGAACCCGGCGTCCTCACCTCCCGCCACCACCAGCGTGCCGAGCGGGCTGTCGCCGATGTGTTGATCCTGCGTGGCGAGCAGGTCGTGGCCCGCGTACACCTCGACGCGGTAGTCGCCGCCAGGCAGGCAGTCGCCGTTCTCGACCGGGATCGTGCGCACCTGATCGCTGGACAACGACACCTGATCCATCGGGTAGATCTGCTCGAACGGTCCTTGACCGTTCGCGTCGAGTCCGCGGAAGTACCACACGTTGACGAGCGGCGTGGCCGTGTCGAGCCCGCTGGTGTCGTACGACGCGACGAGGCGGAAGCGGTCGGTGCTGATGCCGACGTTGTCCACCGTCGCGCCGCCGGGCGCACTGTCGGGGATCTTGACGCTGTTGTCGAGGGCCGGCGCCTCGGCCACCGCGAGCAGGCCCTTCATCTTCTGCGCGAGGTCCTTGATCGACGGCGTCGTGTTCACCGCGATCTCCAGGTCGGTGCGCGCCGCGGCGATGACCTCGAGGCGCAACGTCGAATCCTGTTCCTTCGTCAACAGGTCGATCCCGTGCCGGTAGGTCGCCTCGGCGTCCGACGCCTCGCCCTGCGCGACCTGGACGACACCGAGGTTGAACACGAGCGGTGGGAACTGGTCGTTGCTGTCCAACGCTTGTTGGGACAACGCCTCGGCTCGGTCGTACTCGCCCAATGTGAAGTGGTAGAAGCCGATGTCGCTGAGGAGCGACGCTCCCCCTTCCCCGAGCGAGATCGCCTTTTCTCCTGCGGCGATGGCGCGCTTCGTGGCCTCGGGGTCCGAGATGCTGATGAACTGCCCGCCGGACAGCGCGTGGCCGCCATTGACGAACTCGGCGTCGGCGAGGCGAGCGAACGCCGCGCCGAACTGCGGGCTGTCGGCGATCGCCGCCTTGTACTTGTCGATCGCACCGGCGGCGTCGCCACTCGACTGCAGCTGCTGCCCCTGCGCAGTGAGGTCGATGGCGTTGGGCGACACCCTGGTGACGCTTCCGGTGCCGATGATCACCGCCCACAGCAAACAGACGACGGCAATGGCCACGCCCGGTATCGCGAGGTAGTACCGACCTCGTCCCGACAGCGTGAGCGACAGACCGATGAGGAACAGCCCGACGGCGAGCACCGTGAGCAGCGCGACGAACGAGTCGGCTTTGTTGCCGTAGTCGTTCGCCTTGTTGGAGAAGACCTCTTGTTCCAGCCGCGCCTTGTCCGGTGCCGATTGCAGCTTCCCGTTGACGCTGTCTGCACCCGCGAGGTCCTGGACGGGAGCGCCGTTGCCGATCGTGTCGCGCAGCTGCGTGTAGCGATCGCTGTCACCGCCGTAGAGCGCGCCGAGCGCGGGATCGACGGTCGTGCGCTGCCGCGCCGCGGCGACGAGGTGTTGACGCTCGAGCAGCTGCCGCTGCACGAACAGGCGGTAGTCGAAACGGAACTCCGTGGACGCGCCGACCTGCTGTCCGAATCCCTTGATCGACGCGATCTGCGCTTCGCGAGCGGCGTTGTCCTCGAGGTTCGAGTTCTGCTCGTGCAGGTACGCGACGAACGCCGCGAACAACGTGATCAAGACGACGACGAGGGCCAACCGCCGACGGAACGCCGGCGCGTCCTCGTCGACCTCGAGTTCCGGCGCTTCGATCTCAGGCACGTCAGTCCCCCAGGATCCCGATGGAGGCGGACACGACGAAGACCACGACGGCCGCGCCGGCCAACCACGGTCGCAGCTGCGTCCTCTTGGTGATGGTGCCGAGCGTCAGGAGCAGGACGGCGAGGACGAGCGGGATCGTCCAGCCCTCGAGCCGCTGGCTGCGCTGCCGGAACTCGACGGCCTGCGCCACCGTTTGGTCGGGGTTGACCTTCGCCGCTTGTGAGTCGTTCTGGCGAAGGTCGCTGCGGCGCTGGTCGATCAAGAAGTCCTTCGGGAGTCCGCTCGCGTCGTCGAACACCACGTACGCCGTGCTGAAGGTGAGTGAAGCGAGGTTGTTCGCGACCTCACGCTGCTCTCCGGCCTGGTCTCGCGCCCGGGCGGCGTCGACGGTCGCGCCGGCGGCTTCCAACTGACGCGCTTCGGCCTCGAGGAGATTCGCGTTGGTGAGCTGCTGCTTGTACTGCGCGAAGGCCTGTTGTTCGTCGCGCAGCTGTGTCTCGACGTTCGCGTTGCTCTGCTCCTGGAGCACGGTCTCCGCGATCGCTTGACGATCGCGATCGACGGCTTTCTCGCCGAGCTGCGACGACCTCCACGTCATCACCGCTCCGGTCACCGACACGAGACCGATGAGGACCGCGATGACGAGCTTCTGGTCGATACGCCGCAGGCGCGCCATCCTGCGCTCACGCACGCCCTCCCAGGATGGAACTGCTGCGTCGGTCACTGGTGCGCCTAGGGGAAGTTCACGACGATGACGGAGCCGACGATGGTCGGCAGGGCGGCTTCGTCGTCGGGCGAGGTGATGCCGACGACCATCTGCACGATGAACGACTTGTCCGCCGGCGTGGCGAACACGACCACGATCGCACCGGCGCCGCGGCACGAGTCGAACCGTCGGAACCGACCCGCGAAGCCGCCGTCGCTCGTGGTGCCGAAATCGTCGGCATAGTTGCCACGGGCGCCTGGAGTGCAGACGGCTGCGAGAGGTCCGCCGGGCCAACCGCCGTTCTCCGCGGGCTGGCTCGCGAAGTTGTCGACCAGCGCGTCGAGATCGTCGGCGTTGGCGACGCCGTTCTCCGTCACGCCGAAGGCGTCGAGCTGCACGCCCGAATGGGCAAACGTGCCGTCGACGAACCCGGCGACGTCCGGCGCGGCCTGCAGCCGCGGCTCGCCGTTGGCGAGGTCCACCGGCTCGTTCTGCGTCCAGTCGTTCGGCACGAAGAGCTCGACATCGCCGTGCTCGAAGGAGTGGTTCACGGTGATGAAGCCGGCGGGCGCGAAGCCGTCGCTCGCGTCGGTACCTGCGCCCGACGCGCCCCTCTGGCTCGAACTCGACGAGGCGGACCTGCTCGCGGTGCTCGACGACGAGCTCGACGACGCCGACGCCTTCTTGTCACTCCCACCGCGGGTGAGCAGCACTGCCGCGACGATCGCGAGCACCACCACCGCGGCGATGCCGACGAACAGCGGCGTACGCGACTTCTTCGCCGCGAGCGGAGGCGGTGACGTCGGGGGTGGCACCGGCGCGGGAGGTGCGGCGGCCGCGGGCGCCGGTGCGGGGCTCGGCGTCGGTGCCGGACTGTCGCCCGTCGTCGTGGCGCCCCACGTCGTCGCGAGCGGCGCCGACGGCGTCAGCACCGTGAGGTCGGTCATCGGCAACGTCAGCGCCACCTCGGCCTGTTGCAGCGCGCGAGCGAAGTCCTGGAGGTTCGCAAACCGATCCGCCGGCGCCTTGTTGAGCGCCTTGTGCACGGCCTCCGCCGCCGCGGGCGGGACGCCCTTGGACTTCAGGTCGGGTGCAGGCTCGGTGGCGATGCGCTTGATGACCGGGATCACCGACGTGTCGTCGGGCCGCACGAACGCGGCCTCGCCGGCGAGCAGGCGAAACATGGCGGCGGCCAGCGAGTACTGATCGCTGGCCGGCGTCGGCGCGGCGCCATCGAGCACTTCCGGTGACACGTGCTCGAGACGCCTCGGGTCGTCCGTGTGCCCGACCGAGCTGCCGGTGAGCGTCGAGAGCCCGACCTCCGTGACCATCGGTTCGCCGTTGTCCGCCAGCGCCACGTTCTCCGGGCGGAAGTCGCCGTGCACGACACCACCTCGGTGTGCCGACTCCAGCGCGCCTGCGATCCGTACGCCCACGCGGAGCACGTCCGGGCCTGTCATGGGAGCCGACCCGCTGGCGCGGGAGGCCAGCGTCGTTGCGCCCGGGATGTCGGTCACGACGAACGGATCGCCGCTGGCGGTGCGGCTCGTGCCGAGCACTGTCAGAAGATTGGGGTGGCTCGAGATCTCGGCGAGGACTCGCTGCTCCTGGCCGAAGCGCTCGATCGATTCGGGCGCGAGCCCGGCGGCGTTGATGATGGTGAGCTGCACGTGCTGACCCGTCCCGGTGTCGCGCACCCGGTAGGTCGTCGTGTTCTCGGTCTGCCCGACTTGTTCGACGTCGGAGATGCCGTCGATCCCGAGATCGACATCGCTCACGGGAACTTGACCACGTTGAACGACGACATCACGACATCGACGCCAGCGTCGTCCGCAGGATCACCGACGTGCACCTCGACCAGCACTGTGAACGTCTTGCCGACATCGGTGGCGGCGGCGATGATCACGTCGCCGCCGCCGTTGCACGTCGTCAGACGCTCGAGCCGACCAGCGTCGAGGTTCTCGCCGAGCGGGGTGAAGTCGTTGCGCTGACCTCGCGTGCAGATCGATGCCAGGGTGCCGCCCGTTCGATCCAGGTTCACGATCGCGTCGAGCGCGCCATCGAGGTTGTTCGGGTCGATCACCGTCGGATCGAACGCGACGAGCTCGACGGCGGGCGCTTTGTACGTCCCGGCGGTCGCTTCGGTCAGGTTCGTCGACGCTCGCAGACTCGGGGCACCGTTCGACGTCGGTGCGGTGTCGTGATCGGACCATGACGTGGGCACGTCCGCCTCGATCTGACCGCCGTCGTTGGTGAGCAGCTCGACGTCGCCCGAGGCTGATGTCGTCGTTGTCGTCGTGGACGTCGTCGTGGTGGAGGTCGTGGGCCGCGTCGTCGTGGTCGTCGTCGCCGCGGTCTTCTTGTCATCGCCACCGCGGGTCAACAAGAAGGCGAGCAGGGCGATGGCGAGCACGCCGATCACGATGCCGACGATCAGCGGCGTCCGATTCGGTTTGTTCGGTCCGCTCGCGGGCGGACCAGTCGTCGTCACAACGGGCGGCGGCGGCACGGCGGTGGCGGTGGCGGTCACCGGCACTGCACCCGCCGTCGCGGACTTCGTCGGCCGGGGCGTACCGAGCAGGACCATCTCGGTCATCGGCAGCCCGAGCGCGACCTGCGCCTGTTGCAGCGATCGGCCGAGGTCCTGCGCGTTGCGGTGACGCTCAGCCGGATCCTTCGCCATCCCCCGAGCGAGCGCCTCGACCACGGGCGCAGGGACGTTCTTCGCCGCGAGATCCGGCAATGGGTCCGACGAGATGCGCTTGATCACCGGGATGATCGAGCGGTCGTCCGGTCGCACGTACGCCGGTGCACCGTTGAACAGCGTGAACAGCGCCGAGCACAGCGCGTACACATCGCTCTCGGCAGACGCCGGGCGACCCTCGAGCAATTCCGGCGCGACGTGCGCGAGGTCGGCGGGGTTGGTGACGTCGGCCGCGTTCGGACGCACCAATGTCACGAGGCCGAAGTCCGCGACCAGCGGCTCGCCCTGTGCCGACAGCATCATGTCTTCGGGCCGTAGGTCGCCGTGCACGACGTCGGAGCGGTGCGCCGACTCCAACGCGCCGGCCAACCGGACGCCGAGGCTCAGGATGTCCGGCCCTGTCATCGGTGTCGGGCCGCTCAGGCGGTCGGCGATCGACCCGCCGGTCTCCTCGGCGGCAACGATGTACGGCATCCCGGTGTCGGACCAGCCGTGCCCGTACACCTGCACGATGCTCGGATGGTGCAGCGCCGCCATCGCGGTCTGCTCGCGCTCGAATCGTTCCTCGAGCCCGGGCCACTCGCGCGCTGCGTTCAGCAGCTTGATGACGACCATCCGCCCGGACGCGACGTCGCGCACCCGGTAGGTGGTGTGTGTCGCCGAGCGTCCGATCTCGGTGATCGTGTCGATGCCACCGATGCCCAGGAAGGCACCGTCTCCGCCGTTACTCACGTCCTGCACTCCCGCATGATCAGGAGCGCAACTCTAGGAGAGGACCGGGCCAGTCCGAACGACTTGCAGCTCGGTCAGGCGAAGCCGTCCGCAGGGAGCGCAGCGACCAGGCGGCCGCCTGACATCACAAAAGCAGGGAGCCCGCAGGGCGAGCGATTTGTGTCGGGACTACGCTTGTTGGATCTTGATCTCGATGTCGACGCCGGCGGGCAACTCGAGGCGCTGCAGGGAGTCAACGGTCTTGGGGCTCGGCTCGAGGATGTCGAGGAGGCGCTTGTGGACGCGCATCTCGAAGTGCTCTCGGCTGTCCTTGTCCTTGTGCGGTGAGCGGATGACCGTGTAGCGGTGCTTCTCGGTCGGCAACGGGATCGGACCCCGAACGTTCGCCTGCGTGCGCACGACGGTCTCGACGATCTTGCGCGTCGACTGATCAATGATCTCGTGGTCGTACGCCTTCAGGCGGATGCGGATCTTCTGCTTGTCAGCCAACGCTGCTCCACTCACTTTTCAAGGAACGCACAGAGGGGCTCCGCCCTCCGTGGACCCCCCGACGATAGTCGGGGTGGTCACTCAGGGATTCATTGTTGCGCCGCCGAAGGCGGCACTGCACTTCGGGGGCACGCGGGGGCAGAGCCCCCGTGCGTTACTTGAGGATCTTGGTGACTCGGCCGGAGGCGACGGTGCGGCC
>DASUCS010000251.1:0-5113 GCA_036275935.1 Acidimicrobiales bacterium | reverse complement strand
TTCGTCGCACTCCCGTCGGCCTTGGCGCCGGGAGCGAGGAACACGGCCCCGATGATCGTCGTCACGGCGATGACCGCGAGGAACAACGCCCTTCGAATTCGATCGCCCAACATGAACCTCTGTATCGGCCGTTCTGACGGTGACGTAGACCACTCGCACGGGTCATTTTCACTTGGTCAGTTCGAGCTAGTACCGCAAGAGGCCTGCCCTGCGAGTACGGTCAAACGCGTGGCTGACACATCGCTTCCCCATCTGTATTCGGGCAAAGTTCGCGATATCTACGATGCCGGTGATGGCCGGCTGTTGATGATCACGTCGGACCGCATGTCGGCGTTCGATGTCGTGATGAACGAACCGATCGCGAGCAAAGGTCGCGTGCTCACCGCGATGACCGCGTTCTGGCTGCACGAGCTGCGCGACGTCGCCGGCAGTCATCTGCTCTCGACATCGCTCGACGACGTGCCGCAAGCCGCGCAACATCCCGAATGGGTGGGCCGCGCCATGTTGTGCCGGCGGGCCGAGATGCTGCCGGTCGAGTGCATCGTGCGCGGGTACCTGTCGGGCTCGGCGTGGAAGGAGTACTCCCGCAGCGGCACGATGCACGGTGTCGAGCTGCCGAGCGGACTGCAGGAGTCCGAGCAACTGCCCGAGCCTGTGTTCACACCGTCGACGAAGGCGGAGCAAGGTCTGCACGACGAGAACATCAGCTTCGACAAGGCCGTCGACCTCGTCGGTGTCGACGTTGCGAACCGCGCGCGCGAGATCAGCCTCGAGCTGTACCGGCGCGGTTCGGAGTGGGCGGCGGCGCGCGGCATCATCGTCGCCGACACGAAGTTCGAGCTCGGCTTCATCGACGGCGAACTCGTGGTGTGCGACGAAGTGCTGACTCCTGACTCGTCGCGCTTCTGGCCCGCCGACGAGTGGAAACCCGGCATCACGCCACCGAGCTTCGACAAGCAGCCGCTGCGCGATTATCTCGACGGCCTCGACTGGGACAAGTCGCCGCCCCCGCCGCCGCTGCCCGACGACGTGATCGCCGCCACGAGCGCGCGCTACCGCGACGCGTACGAGCGCGTCACCGGGAAGTCTCTCGACGACTGGCCCGGTGCGTAGGCTTCGATCGTGAGGTTCTCGGTGGTGGTCGAGGTGCAGTTGCGTGCCGGCGTCGCGGATCCGCAGGGCGCGACGATCGAGCGTTCGCTTCCACATCTCGGCTTCGACGGTGTCGACGGCGTGCGCGTCGGCAAGTGCATCCGCTTCGACATCGACTCGACCGACGAAGCGTCGGCGCGCCGAGAGGTCGACGAGATGTGCGCTCGTTTCCTCACCAATCCGGTGATCGAGGACTCCACCGTGCGCATCGAGGCGCTGGTCCCGTGACGAAGGTCGGGGTCGTTCTGTTCCCAGGTTCGAACTGCGAGCAGGACGTCGTCGAAGCCGTCACCGCCCTCGGCGGCGAGGCCTGTCTGCTGTGGCACGGCGACCGTTCCGTGGGCGACGTCGACGCGGTTGTCGTGCCCGGCGGCTTCGCGCACGGCGACTACCTGCGGCCCGGCGCGATCGCTCGGTTCTCACCGGTGATGGCAGCGGTCGCCAAGTTCGCCGACGACGGCGGACCTGTCGTCGGCATCTGCAATGGGTTCCAGGTGCTGACCGAGGCCGGGTTGCTGCCGGGGGCGCTGCAGAAGAACCGCGGCTTGAAGTTCATGTGCACGACCGTCGATCTGCGGGTGGAATCCACGGACTCCGCGCTGACCCGGGAAGCGGAGCGGGGATCGATCCTGCGAATTCCCATCAATCACTTCGAGGGGAACTACACCTGTTCGCCGGACACCTTGGCCGAGCTCCAATCGGAGGACCGCATCGTTCTGCGGTATGTGCAGAATCCGAACGGTGCGATGGATGACATCGCCGGGGTGTGCAATTCGGGTCGCAACGTCGTCGGGTTGATGCCGCACCCGGAACGGGCGTGCGACGACCTGCTCGGCTCGAGCGACGGGCGACCGTTGTTGCGGTCACTGCTCGCCGCCGCCGGACTCACGTCCCGCGTTTGATGCCGGCCTTTTCGAGGACCTCAGGCGCCACGCCCGCCTCGCGCCAGACCTCGTAGGCGATGCCGCGCCGCTCGCCGTAGGACTTGGCGGCGGCGATGAAGCCCGCCTCCATCTCGGCGACGTCGACCTTGTCGTCGATGCCGGCCAGCTCGCCGTAGAGATTGCGCCGCTCCTGGCGGAGGTTCAAGGCCTTGAGAGGGTCGGCGCTTTCGAGGTCGCGCTCGATCGCATCGATCCGCTTCTTGATGGAATCCGCCGTACGCTTGCGGCCCCGCTTTGGCTTTGTGGACTCGAGTGCTTCGAGATATGCCCGGATGGCCCGGCCTTGTTCTCGCCCTTCAGCGAGAGCCTTCTTGTGCTCATCGGTCATTGAACGAGGGCCTCGTTGGGCTGCCATAGAAGAAAATCGAAGCACACCATTTGACGAAAAGCAACGCACGGCCGCTCGTCGGCAGTTGGATAGGGTGCTCGGAGTGACGGATCAATCCCTGCACACCGCACTGGGATTGACGGACGACGAGTACGCGACGATCGAGCGAATCCTCGGTCGAGAGCCGAACCAGCTCGAACTGGCGATGTACGCCGTGATGTGGTCTGAGCACTGCTCGTACAAGTCGTCGCGCCTGCACCTGCGCCGGCTGCCTTCCGAGGGCAAGGACGTCCTCGTGGGCCCGGGCGAGGGGGCAGGGGTCATCGACGTGGGGGACGGCATCGGCGCCGCGATCCGCATCGAGAGCCACAACCACCCATCCGCGGTCGAGCCGTACCAAGGTGCGGCGACGGGGGTGGGCGGGATCCTGCGCGACGTGTTCTCGATGGGAGCCCGCCCCATCGCCGTGATGGACCCGCTTCGGTTCGGTCCCCTCGACGACGCCCGGAGCCGCTGGATCGCCGAGGGCGTGGTGTCGGGGATCTCGGGTTACGGCAACGCGGTGGGCGTGCCGACGGTGGGCGGCGAGGTCGTGTTCGACGAGACGTACGCGGACAACCCGCTCGTGAACGTGCTGTGCCTGGGCCTCATGCCGGTCGAACGTCTCGTGCTCGGGCGTGCGGAGGGAGCCGGCAACCTCGCGGTGCTGCTCGGGTCGAGCACGGGGCGCGACGGCATCGGCGGCGTCAGCGTGCTCGCCTCGGCGGGCTTCGGTGACGAAGCGCAGGATGCGGCCAAGCGACCGAGCGTGCAGGTGGGGGACCCGTTCGAAGAGAAGCGGCTCATCGAGGCGTGCCTCGCGTTGCTGGATGCCGGCCTCGCTGTCGGCGTGCAGGACCTCGGCGGTGCCGGGCTGACCTGCGCGACGAGCGAGACGGCGGCCAAGGGCGGTGCCGGCATGGATGTGTACCTCTCCGAGGTCGCCCAGCGCGAACCGGGGATGGAGCCCTTCGAGGTGATGACGAGCGAGTCGCAGGAGCGGATGCTCGCCATCGTGCGCCCGGAGCACCTCGACGAGGTGCTGGCGATCGCCGAGCGCTGGGAGGTGCACGCGTCGGTGGTCGGGACCGTGACCGGGACCGGACGGCTACGGGTGCTCGACCGGCTCGACGGGACCGTCTTGGCCGACATGCCGGCGAAGTCCCTCGAAGACGACGCCCCCCGTTACGACCGGCCGCGCACGCCGCCCGCCGATCTCGACGCGCGCCGAGCGGATGCACCCGTGGCGTCGACGTCCGACCTCGGTCAGGTGCGCGACGACCTGCTGTCGATGATCGCGGACACCTCGTGGGTGTGGTCCCAATACGACCACCAGCTGTTCCTCAACACCGTCGCCGGGCCCGGTGGTGACGCGACCGTGCTGCGGCTGAAGCACCCGACGACTGGAGTCGACACCGGCCGCGGCCTCGCCTTGACGACCGATGGCAACCATCGCTGGTGCGCAGTCGACCCGCGCCAGGGCACGGCCCGTGTGGTCGCCGAAGCGGCGCTCAACCTCGCGTGCGTCGGGGCGCGTCCCGTCGCACTCGTGAACTGCCTGAACTTCGGGAACCCGGAGCATCCCGAGGTGATGTGGCAGCTGTCGGAGTCGATCGACGGGATGGGCGACGCGTGCCGCGCGCTGCACGTCCCCGTCGTCGGCGGCAACGTCAGCTTCTACAACGAGTCGCGCGGGCGTGACATCGATCCCACACCGATCGTCGGGATGCTCGGCGTCGTCGACCAGCTCGACCGCCGTCCTCCGGGTGTCGGGCTGCGCGAAGGTGCGCAGCTCGTGCTGATCGGTGGGGCGACTCCGTCGCTCGCCGGCTCGCGCTGGGCGTGGGCCCGAGGGCTCCGCGGCGGGGGGTTCGACGAACTCGACACCGACGCGCATGCAGCGCTGTGTGATCTCGTGCGTTCGTTGGTCCTCGACGACCTGCTGCTGGGCGTCCATGACGTTGCGGACGGCGGCGTGCTCACCGCGCTCACGGAGATGGCGGTGCGCTCGGGCGTCGGCTTCGACGTCTCCGATCTCACGACGGTCGACGCGTTGTTCGGGGAACACCCCTCGAGAGCGATCGTCTGCATCGAGCACGACAAGCTCGGCGAGGTCCATCGCCGTCATGTCGACGCGGGCATCACAGCGAAGCTGCTCGGTACCGCGGAGGGGGACCGCCTCATCGTCGAGGGTGTGCTCGACGTGCCGCTCGAGGACACGATCAGCGCCTGGCGCGACCAGCTTCCTGCCGCCCTCGCCGGCGGCACGATGCAGTAGCTCGCGTCAGCGAGCGAGGCGCGAGTACTTGACGATGCACCACAACGCGCGAACACCGTCGCGCCAGCCGATCTTCTTGCCTTCGGCGTAGGTGCGGCCGTTGTAGGAGATGCCGACCTCGAAGACCCGCCAACCGCCGGCGGCGACCTTCGCGGTGATCTCCGGTTCGAAGCCGAAGCGATCCTCTTCGATCGTGATCGACTCGAGCACTTCGCGACGGAACGCCTTGAAGCACGTCTCCATGTCCGACAGGTTCAGGTCGGTGAACATGTTCGACAGCAAGGTGAGCACCTTGTTGCCGATGGAGTGCCAGAAGTACAGGACGCGGTGCGCGGCTTGGCCTTGGAAGCGCGAGCCGAACACGACGTCGGC
>DASUCS010000250.1:0-5152 GCA_036275935.1 Acidimicrobiales bacterium | reverse complement strand
GGCCAGCTCCATGCCGCCGGAGTCGACGACGCGGCCGTCGATCAGGATGTGGACGCGATCCGGTTGCAGATGCTCGAGCAGACGTTGGTAGTGCGTGATGCACAGCACGCCGAGCTCCGGTCGATCGCGGCGCACCTCTTGCACACCCTTGGCGACGACCTTCAGGGCGTCGATGTCGAGGCCGGAGTCGGTTTCGTCGAGGACGGCGAGCTCGGGTTCGAGGATCGCCATCTGCAGGATCTCGTTGCGCTTCTTCTCGCCGCCGGAGAACCCCTCGTTGAGGTAGCGGTCGAGGAACGACGGGTCCATCTCGAGGCGTTCCATCCACTCCATGATCGCGAGGCGCAGCTCGAGCACGGAGAGGTCGATCCCCTTGCGAGCGGACAGCGCTTGGCGCAGGAAGTTGAGGACCGACACGCCCGCGATCGTCTGCGGGTACTGGAAGGCGAGGACCATGCCGGCCTTGCCGCGCACGTCCGTCGGCCAGTCGGTGATGTCGTCACCGTGGAAGCGCAGCGTGCCCTTCGTGACCTCGTACTCAGGGCTGGCGAGCAGCGTCGACGCGAGCGTCGATTTCCCCGAGCCGTTCGGGCCCATCAACGCGTGGACCTCGCCCGCTCCGACGGTCAGATCGACGCCGTTCAGGATCGACGCGCCGCCGACGACGCCCACGTGGAGATCGTCGATCTCGAAGAGGGGGGCCTCGGTCGCCACGGCCCCAGCCTATTGAACCGGGACCTCTATTCGCACTATCGCCGTAGTGCAAATACCGCCGCTCTCCTGGTACCGGCGGGACAGAAACATCCCGCCGGTACCAGGAAAAGCGCAGAGCTCAGGAGGTGGCGTCGTCCTTCTTGGCTTCGGCCGCCTTGGCCTCTGCCGCCCGGGACTCGGCCGCACCCTCGTGGAATTCCTTCTTCGCCTGGCCGAGGCTGCGGGCCAACTGCGGCAGCTTGGCGCCGCCGAAGAGAAGCAGGACGACCAGCAAGACGATGATCAGTTCGGGAGCACCGAAGTTCATTGCGTTCCTTTCGCCGAAGCGTGCGTAGAGCGTACGTCGCCGCCGGTCAGGACGGATGGTCGCGCAGGTCTTCCTTCCAGGATCGAAACCTGTCATGGGTGGTGCCGCTCGGTCCAGTCCCGGAGCCGGTGCCGTCCGGCTGGAGGCGGAACGTGTACGACTCGGACAAGTCGGCGTCCTTCACGACCACGTAGCGGGCATCGGCGCCGGTGGCCGGGCCGGCCCGCCACAACAGCCACGGGCCGATGCGCCGCTTGTAGTCGGCGACCGGTTGCCCGGGGAGGTCGCGGCCGGCCTCGAGCACCACGGCCGGCGCCTCGATCCACGCGGTCGCGGGGATGTTCCGGTCGCGCACGGGCGTGGCCGGGAGCTCGGAGGTGTGCAGCGCGGTGTCATCGACCGGCCGCTCGTCGTACCGCATCGGTCAGCGGGCGATGGGCGGCGGTTCGTAGCCGCCGCCTGCGGCCTCGGCAATCAGTGCTGCGAGTCGGATGGCTGTGCGGTCGTGCAGGTAGGGAGTGACCACCTGCACGCCGACGGGAAGGCCCGATGACGTGCGCGGAAGCGGCGGCACTGCGGATGGCAGACCGACCACGCCGATGAAGCCCGTCCACGTCGTGTTCTCGAGATACGAGCGCTCCTCGCCGTTCACCTCCATCGTGCGCGTCATCATCTCGCCCGCCTGGTTGTGCTCGAACGCCGGTGTCGGCGTGACGGGACACAAGAACGCATCGACGCCGGACGCGAACCACTCGGCCCACGCGCGCTGCATGTGGGCGCGCCGGTCCTGCGCCTGCAGCCATGCGTAGTGCGATCCGCTCAAGGCATCGCCGTCTTCCCCCAAGCTCGGCGAGATCGCAGGGAGGATGAGGTTGCCGAACATCTCGTTCTGTTCGGCGAATGGAACCGGCAGGTCCGCTTCTTCGATCTTGGCGCCCGCGTCGGCGAGTCGATCGACCGTTGCTCGGAGCACGTCGAGGTACGAGCGGTCAACGGCAGTGGACGGGTCTTCGAACTTGATCGCGATGCGCAGCCCGGCGAGCGATTCGTGTCGCGGGGCGGGGAGTTGGATCGTCCACGCCGGTTCTTGCTCGGGCGGCGGGCCCGCGAGGATGTCGAGCAAGAGCGCGAGGTCGTCGACGCTGCGCGCCATCGGACCGAACACGTTGATGTCGGAATCCGTGACACCGCCACCAACGCGGTCGAGGTAACCGCGCTGGGGCACGACGCCGAAGCTCGGCTTGAGTCCCCACGTGCCGCAGAAGTGTGACGGGATGCGAATCGATCCGCCGATGTCCGTGCCGATCTCGAAGCTGGTGAGCCCGCAGGCGACCGATGCCGCGGGACCGCCTGACGAACCACCCGGGACACGCGCAGGATCCCACGGGTTGTTGGTCGTTCCGAAGATCTCGTTGTAGCTCTGGAGGTCCGCGGACCACCGCGGCAGGTTGGTCTTGCCGTAGACGATCGCGCCCGCGGCCTTCACCTTGGCGACGACTGGCGCGTCCGCGTCGGGAACGTGATCCTTCAGTTCCGTCGCGCCGCCGGTCGAGCGAATGCCTTGCGTCTCGATCGCGTCCTTGACGGTGATCGGCAACCCGTGCAGCGGTCCGGACGACTCTCCGCGCGCGGTGGCGTCGTCGGCGGCGTGCGCGGCGGCACGCGCTCGGTCGAGATCCAGCGTGACCACCGCGTGCACGGCCTCGTCGAGGCGCTCGACGCGCGCGGCGAACACCTCGAGCAGCTCGCGCGACGAGATCTCCTTGTTCTTGATCGCCGCGGCCTGCTCGGTGGCCGAACGCAGCGCGAGCTCGTCACCAGCCACGGTCGACCCACTCCTGGAGATGCGGACGTTCCTCGCCGATCGTCGACTGATCGCCGTGACCGGGAAGGATGATCGTCTCCGGCGCGAGCTTGCCGAAGAGCCGCTCGTCGATCGAGCGGATGATCGTCGGGAAGTCACCGCCCTCGAACGACGTGTTGCCGGGACCGCCCGGGAAGAGGGTGTCGCCGCTGAACAACACCGGTGAACCCTCGACGAGGAAGCACATCGATCCCGGCGTGTGGCCCGGCGTGTGGATCGTATGCAGCTCGAGTCGCCCGACGGTGATGACGTCGTCGTCCTCCAGGAGCTCGTCGTACGACGGCAGCATCCCCGCGTCTTGCTGCGTGACGAACACCGAGTAACCGGCGTCACGCATCTCCGGCACTGCCTGGATGTGATCCCAGTGGCCATGTGTCTCGAGCACCTGCCGCACGTTCAACCGCTTGGCGAGGTCGAGCAGCCGGTCGTGTTCGTTCGCGGCATCGAGCAGCACCGCGTCGCCCGTCTGCTTGCAGCGCAGCACGTACACGTTGTTGTCCATCGGGCCGACCACGACCTTGTGGATCTCCGCCTGACTGTCTTCGTAGTGGAGCGTCTTCGTGGCGTCACTCATGCCCCTGACGCTAGGGCGAGGGGTTCCAGGATGCGACTGTTCTGTGTTCTGCTGCAGCGAGATGGAGTGGCACGGGTCGGCACAGGGCGGGCGGATGGGTTGGCTCGCGGTCGCACTGGGTGTTTCCGGGGCGGGGTTCCTCCCCTTCTTCCCGGTTGTGTCGCTGACCTTGTTCATCGCTGGGGTGGCGTGCGCGTTCTTCGTCAAGGTGAACGTGACGATCGATGCGTCCGCGGTTCGTGTGAGCGGGCCCATCGGCTTCCCGCGGGTGGCGTTCCCGTTCTCGAGGATCGCGGCCGTCACTGCGATCGAGGTGCGGCCGATGAAGGTCGGCGGATGGGGTTACCGCGGGTCGCTCACGGTGTTCCGCCGGGCGGCGTGGGTCGTGCGTGGCGGTCCCGGTCTGCAGCTCGACCTTCGTGACGGACGCCGGTTCGTCGTGACCGTCGACGACGCTGAGGCCGCAGCTCGCTTCGTCTCAAGTCGACACGACGTCGAACCCGAGTGACAGCGCGACCGGGATCTGGCGGGGGTCGAACGTGCAGAACGTCACGGGCTTCGGCAGCCGATCCGCGGCGGCGAGGTGGATCGCGTCGACGGTGCGCACCGGTTGCGTCCGGCCGAGCTCCGCGGCCCGGTCGAGGCACAGCTGATCCACCGGCACCACGTTGACGCGTTCCCAATCGTCGCGAATCGCGCGCCGAAGCGCGTCACGCTCGGACTGGAGCGAGGCCGCACGTTCGATGAGCGCGAGCACCTCGCTCAACGCGAGTGACGACGCGCACCAGTCCTCGTCCGCCGCCATCGCGTCGAGCACGACGGGGCGCGTCGGTCCACCCAGGTAGCGGGCCAACAGCGCGGACGAGTCGAGGGCGAGCACGTCAGCGCACCTCGTCGAGCAACCGGTCGAGGCGTGCGCCCACCGGCAACGCGACGACGAGATCGGGGCCCGGACGATCGGCGCGACGCGCACGCTGCACCAAGCCGCGGGATGCGAGGTCGTCGAGCGTCGGTGCGCCGCTGCCGGCGTCGAGGGGTCCGAGCTGCGCGACCGGCCGCCCCCCGACCGTCACGACGACTCGATGGCCGGCCTCGGCCTGGCGCACCGCCGCAGCCAGGTTGGCCCTGAGCTCCCGGATGCTGTGCCGCGATTCCATGTACACATGTGTACACGCTCCCAGTGGCGGCTGACCAGCACCTGCGGCTGAACTGGTCGGCCTATGAACTTCGCCTTCTCCGAGGAGCAGGAAGAGCTCCGCCGCATCGTCCGTCAGTTCCTCGACTCCAAGTCGAGCGAGACCGAGGTCCGTCGCCTGATGGAGACGACCGAGGGCTACGACCCGGCCACGTGGTCGCAGATGGCCAACGAGCTGGGCCTGCAGTCGCTGATCATCCCCGAGGAATTCGGCGGCCAGGGCTTCGGTTACGTCGAGCTCACGGTTGTGCTCGAGGAGATGGGTCGCTCGCTGCTGTGCGCGCCGTACTTCTCGTCGGTCGTGCTCGCCGGCAACACGCTGCTGCACTCGGGCGACGATGCCGCGAAGAAGGAGCTGCTGCCGGGCATCGCCAGCGGCGAGACGATCGCCACGCTCGCGTTCACCGAGGAGTCCGGACGGTGGGACGAGGCCGGCATCACGATCTCGGCCACGAAGGCCGGCGACGGCTACAAGATCAACGGCACGAAGATGTTCGT
>DASUCS010000249.1:0-13333 GCA_036275935.1 Acidimicrobiales bacterium | reverse complement strand
AGGAAGTCACCGCGATCGCGACGGTCCATCGCCAGGAGCTTCGGAGCTTCGGCCAGCGTGCGGACCACGAATCGCAGCCGGTCCTCCGTCGGCAAGCGCTTCGTGGCCAGCCAGGCGTGCGACGCCACGACGTTCGATGCGATCAGCGTGTTCTCGAGGTCGAAGGCCGCGAGATGGCGCTCGGGCGCGAGCACCTGGCGGCGCAACCGGTCGTGCCGGTTCTCCACCGTGCTCTTGCCCGGGGTGGTCCGGACGCGGGCGCTCTTCACCACCGACGGAAGGTGCGTATCCGTGATGTACGTCGGCCACTCGATCACGCGAGGGTCGAAGGCGAAGTCGGCGCGGTCCTGCGCGTCGAGTGACTCCCACAGCGCGAGCAAACGGTCGACGCCGTACACCGCTTCGCACTCGGCGTACGCGCCGTAGAGCTCGACGTAGGACAAGGCCCGTTCGGCTTCCTCGCGCTTCTCTTCGAGCCGCGCGCTCCACTCGGCCTGCGCGCCACGCAGCGGCAGTGACTGCAGCACGGCCTCCGCTCGCTCGAGGGTGCGCTTGGCCCGCGTCAACTGGCCCTGCACGCGCCCGCGGCCTGGGAAGGACCATTCGGCAGCGACGATCGGCTGACCCTTCGTGTCGTACAGGGGATGCTCGCGGAACCAGTTCGACGCGGTGTCGACGAGACGCTGGTAGCGCAGCGGGTTGACCGAACCCGACGCGACCTGCGTCACGTCCACACCGCTCGGGCTCGCGGTTGGATCCGGACCGCGCGCCGCCACGGCGATCACCGCGCCCACGACGTGATCCACGGGGATCACGTCGACGATGCCTTCGGGCACGCCGGGGAATTGGCTCAGCAAGCCGCGGGCGTACGAGATGATCACGGGCTCGGCCATGCGGAACCCGCGGATCCAGCCAGGCTTCGGTTCGGCCACGGCGGATTCGATGATCGACGGTCGCACGATCGACACGGGAACGTCGCCCCGTGACTCGACGAGCGCGCGCTCGCCCAACGCCTTCGTGTACGCGTACGCGTCCGGCCAGCCGAGCGACGTGGCGCGCGATCGACCGGCATCCACCATGCGCTCTTTCACCCACTGCGTGCGGCGCTGCTCGGTCTTGGCGGCGAGCAGAGGAGTACCAGCGGCACCCAGCTCGCGACGCGCCTGTTTGCGGAACTTCGCCAGCAGCTCGGGCGTGCGGCTCTCTGCTTCGGTGTCCGCACGGGCGCGGCGCGCGGCATCGACCTCGGCGCGCCAGTCGATGTCGAGGAAGAACGGGCTCTCGCTCAGCAGCTGTTCGAGCGCCGCGCCCCGGCGGTTGCCGGCGACGTAGCACGTCGACACGGCAACGAGATGGGGCCGTTGTCCCTCGGGAAAGAGGGATTGCAGCGTGTGGGCGATGCGGGTGGGACCGAGCAGGTTCACCTCGACCGCGCCGTCGAGCGGGGAGTCGAACGCCACCGTGGCCGCGGAGTGGATCACGAGGTCGCAGCCCGCGAGTGCCTCGCGGCCCGCGTCATCCAGACCGAGGCCGTCACGCCCGACATCGCCGGCGATCACGGTGATTCGCTCGGCGATGAGCTCGTCGAACGCCGGACCTCCGCCGGCTCGGGCCCGGAGCACGTCGAACGCGTCGTTCTTGAAGATCTCCCGGCTGGCCCGCTGCTGGACGGTCGATCGCCGTCCCGCCCGCAGCAGGAGCACGACGTGGGCGTCGGGGACGCTGCGCAGGAGCCGTTCGAGCAGCGCGGTCCCGAGGAAGCCGGTGGTCCCGGTCACCGCGATGGTCTTGCCTGCCAGCTGCTCCCGGATCACTGGGCGATCACGAGAGGATTGTCTACCATTTGGTAAGTGCCCGCCAGCGAATCCCGATCGGACACCAGAGGCAGGGTCTTGGACGCCGCCCTCGCGTCCTTCGGAACGAGGGGGTTCGAGGCCACCTCCCTCGATGCCATCGCCGCCGATCTCGGCGTGCGCAAGCAGACGATCCTCTACTACTTCCCGAACAAGGACTCGCTCCTGGCCGGGGTCATCGATGCGAGCGCGGACGAGCTGATCAGCGAGCTCGAGCGCACCCTTGCCCGCGCACCGGACGGCTGGCCCCGGGTGGAGGCCGTCGTGCGCAAGGTCTTCCGGTTGGCGGCGCGCCGTCCGGCGTTGCTCGGTTTGTTGCGTGAGGTCTCTCGGCTGGGCCCGCCGGCCTCGCTGCAGCTCGTCGACCGGCTCGACCCGCTGGTGAAGCGCGCGCAGGGCTTCGTCGAGGAGGAGATGGCGGCGGGTCGCTTCCGCCGACGGGACCCGGCGCTGGTGCTGATCGCGGCGTACTCGGTGGTGATGGGCGTCGCCACCGAAGTGGAGGTGCTCGGCGCGCTCGGTCAGGAGCAGACGCTGCGCTCGCTCGTGCGGCGCCGCAACGATCTGCTCGCGCTGCTACGAGACGCGTTGGTCACGTAGGAACTCGCCGAGGATCACCGTTTGGTGTCGAAGCGCGAGCGTCGTTCGTGACGCTCGAGTGCGAGCCGGACCAGCTCGTCGATCAGCTCCGAGTACGACAGCCCCGATGCTTCCCAGAGCTTGGGATACATCGAGATCGGCGTGAAGCCCGGGATCGTGTTGAGCTCGTTGATCAAGAAACCCCGCTCGCGACCCTCGGTCTCGTAGAAGAAGTCCACACGGGCCATGCCGTCGACGCGCAGCGCTTTGTACGCGTGCACGGCGAGCAGTTGCACGTCCCTCGTTTCGTCTGCGGAGAGTGGTGCCGGGATTCGGAGCTCGGCGCGGCCGTCGGTGTACTTGTCGTCGAAGTCGTAGAACTCGGCACCGGGCACGATCTCGCCCGGCAGCGATGCACGGGGTTCGTTGTTGCCGAGCACCGCCACTTCGATCTCCCGGCCGACGATCGCCTCCTCGAGCACGATGCGATCGTCGTAGCGCAGCGCCTCGTCGATGGCGGCGCGCAGCTCGTCGATGTCGTGGGCCTTGGTGACGCCGACCGACGAGCCCAGGTTCGCGGGCTTCACGAAGATCGGGGCGCCCAACATGGCGATCGCTCGCTCCGCGAACCGCTCGTCGAGCTCGTGCTCGCGCACGGTGAGCCAGTGCGGCTGCGGAAGGTCGTAGCGCATGAGCATGTCCTTGGCCGCGGACTTGTCCATGCACAGCGACGAGCCGAGCACGCCGGCACCGACGTAGGGAACGCCTGCGAGCTCGAGGAGACCCTGCACCGTCCCGTCCTCACCCATCGGGCCGTGCAACAGCGGCAGCACGACGACCTGCTCGTCGGTGCCGGCCGGGACGATCGCGGGGAGCGGATCGATCTCGGCGCCGTCGCTGTCGTCCGGGGACGGAAGCGCGGTGATCCCCGCACCGGCGACACCGGCGGTGAGGGCGGCGACGGCGTCGCCGGCCTCGACCCATCGGCCCTCACGAGTGATGCCGATCGGCACGACATCGAACGAGTCCGGGTTCGCAGCCTTCAGCACATGCAGTGCCGACGTGCACGACACCTCGTGCTCCGCCGACCGGCCGCCGAACAGCACCACGAGTCGTGTCTTCCGGTTCGGCACGAGGCAACTGTAAGACTCCCGCCGTGAAGTTCCGGGCCACCGACATCGCGAACGCCGTTGATGGTGACCTCACCGGTGACGACGTCGAGGTCGACGGCGTCGCCATCGATTCGCGGCTGATCATCGGAGGCGAGCTGTTCGTGCCCGTGATCGCGGAGCGCGACGGTCACGAGTTCGTCGCACAAGCGGTGGACGCGGGAGCAGTCGCGTACCTGTGCTCGCGTGACGTCGACGTCGACGGGACCCACATCAAGGTGGACGACACTGCAGACGCGTTGCTGCAGCTGGGCCGCCATGCGCGCACGCGCCTCGCCGACAACGCCGCGGTCATCGGCATCACCGGCTCCGTCGGCAAGACGACGGTGAAGGACCTGACGAAGGCAGTGCTCGCGACTCGATTCCGCACGCACGCCAGCCCGCGTTCGTTCAACAACGAGCTCGGCGTCCCCCTCACCCTGACCACGGCACCGGACGACGTCGACGCGGTCGTCGTGGAGATGGGCGCACGCGGGCGAGGCCACATCGAGCTGCTCTGCGGGATCGCGCGACCCAACATCGCGGTCGTCACCACGGTTGCGCTGGCGCACGCCGAGATGTTCGGCACGATCGAGGACGTGGCCGTCGCCAAGGGCGAACTGATCGAGAGTCTGCCGCCGAGTGGGACGGCCGTG
Organism: Acidimicrobiales bacterium; assembly: GCA_036275935.1. Taxonomy (GTDB): domain Bacteria; phylum Actinomycetota; class Acidimicrobiia; order Acidimicrobiales; family JACDCH01; genus DASUCS01. The sequence continues at coordinate 9,097 of DASUCS010000249.1, read as the reverse complement.
CTCAACGCGGACAACCCGTACGTGCTCGACATGGCAGGACGCAGTCGCGCCGAGGTCGTCACCTTCGGGCTCGAGCATCCCGTCGACGTGACCGCGACTCGCATCACGTACGACGACGAGCTGCGCCCGTCGTTCACCCTGCGTTCGCCGTGGGGGCAGGTCGACCTGACGCTCGCGGTTCGCGGCGCCCATCAGGTGATGAACGCGCTCGCCGCTGCCGCGGCTGCGATGGCCGCCGGCGTCACGCCCGACGACGTCGCGCAGGGACTCGCGCACGCCACGCTGTCGCCGTGGCGGATGGATCTGCAGCGCACCTCGTCCGGTGCGCTCGTGCTGAACGACGCGTACAACGCCAACCCCACGTCCGTGGAAGCGGCGTTGCGATCGCTCGCTGCTCTTCCCGCAACGCGACGGTTCGCGGTCCTGGGCGTGATGGCCGAGTTGGGACCGCACGGTCCCACGCTGCACCGCGACGTCGCCGCAGTCGCGCGTGAGCTCGGGATCACGGTGATCGCAGTTGACGCGCCGGACTACGGCGTTCCAACTGTGTCCGGTGTCGGCGGGGCGCTCACCGAACTCGGCCCTCTCGGTGAAGGAGACGCGGTCCTCGTCAAGGGCAGCCGCGTCGCCGGTCTCGAACAGCTCGCCGAGAAGTTGCTCGCGATCCCGGCTACGTGACCGCGAGGGCCTCGGCGACGACGGGATGTACGACCGCGCCGCCGCGCACGTTCACGCCTGCCGCCAGCGCAGCGTCGTCGCTGCTGGCCCCGTCGAGTCCCTTCACCGCGAGCTCACGCAGGTACGGCAACGTCGCATTCGTCAGCGCGTACGTCGAGGTGTGCGGTACCGCGCCCGGGATGTTCCCGACGGCGTAGTGCAACACCGCGTGGCGCACGTACACCGGGTCGGTGTGCGTGGTCTCGTGGATGCCCTCGACGCATCCCCCTTGGTCGATGGCCACGTCCACGATCACCGAGCCGGAGCGCATTCCTTCCACCATCGCCTCGGTGACGATCACCGGCGCCCGATCGCCGGCCACGAGCACCGCACCGATGACGAGGTCCGCTTCGGCGACCGCTCGCTCGACCGTCCCGCGGTTCGACGCCAGGGTCATGATCCGACCTTTGTGGATCTGGTCGACCCAGCGCAGCCGATCGAGGTTCTTGTCGAGCAGCACGACCTCGGCCTCCATGCCCGCCGCGATCCATGCCGCGTTCCAGCCGACGTTGCCCGCGCCGAGCACGACCACCCGGGCGGGGCGCACACCCGGTGCGCCGCCGAGCAACACGCCGCGCCCGCCGTTCTCCTTCTCGAGGTAGTGCGCGCCGATCTGCGTTGCCATCCGGCCGGCCACTTCGCTCATCGGCGCCAGGAGCGGAAGCGAGTCGTCGTCGAGTTGAACGGTCTCGTAGGCGATTGCGGTCGTGCCCGCGTCGACGAGCGCGTTCGCCACCTCGGGATACGCCGCGAGGTGCAGATAGGTGAACAACACGAGGTCCCGCCGCAGGAGTGCGTACTCGGACGGCTGCGGTTCCTTCACCTTGCACACGAGATCGGCACGACCCCACGTGTCCTCGGCGGTCGAGACGATCTCGGCGCCCGCGTTCGCGTACTCGACATCGTCGATGGCCGCCCCCGCACCGGCGCCGGCCTGCACCAACACGGTGATGTCGTGGTGCACGAGCTCGCGCACGCCGTCAGGAGTCAGGGCGACGCGATGCTCGCTGTTCTTGACCTCGGTGGGAATCCCTACGGCGAGAGACACTTCTCCGCCTCGGTCAGGACGGTCCGCAGCACGGTTTCGATCTCGGCGAACTGCTCGGGGCCGCACGTGAGAACCGGCGAGAACTGCACGACGGGATCGACACGATCGTCCGCCCGGCAGATCAGCCCCGCTGCGAACAGGCGTGGTGCGATGAACCCGCGCACCAACTTCTCACGCTCTTCGGGTGCGAAGCGCACAGAGTGATCATCGGCATCCTTCACCAGTTCGATGGCGATGAAGTAGCCGTCGCCCCGCACGTCGCCGACCAGTGGTAGGTCGCGCAACGACTCGACGGTCCGCCGGAGCTCACCGGCATTCGCCTGCACGTGTCCCACGATGTCCTCGCGGTCGAACACGTCGAGGTTCGCGAGCGCGACCGCGCAGCTGACCGGGTGACCGCCGAACGTGAGCCCGTGCGTGAAGCTGGCGTTGCCGGACAAGAACGGCTCGGCCAGTGTCTCGCGGGCGATCACGCCGCCCAGCGGCGCGTAGCCCGAGGTGACGCCCTTTGCGAACGTGATCATGTCGGGGAGGTAGTCGTAGCGCTGCGCGCCGAACATCGCGCCGAGCCGGCCGAACGCGCAGATCACCTCGTCCGACACGAGCAGCACGCCGTAGCGGTTGCAGATCTCGCGCACGCGTTGGAAGTAGCCGGGCGGGGGCGGGAAGCACCCGCCGGTGTTCTGGACCGGCTCCAGGTACACGGCGGCGACGCTCTCCGGTCCTTCCGTCAGGATCGCTTGCTCGATGACGCCGGCGCAGGCCTCCGAGAAGCGGTCGTCGTCCGCGGTCACCTCCGGGGCGAACACCGAACGGAATCGGTTCGTGTTCGCAACGTGCACCGCTCCGGGCACGAGCGGCTCGAACGCCGACTTGATCGCCGGGAGACCAGTGATCGAGAGCGCCCCCATCGTCGTGCCGTGGTACGCAAGGTTGCGAGCGATGACCTTGTGCCGGTCTGGCTGGCCGATCGCTCGGAAGTACGCACGGGCCAGCTTCCAGGCGGACTCCACCGCCTCGGAGCCGCCGCTCGTGAAGAAGACCCGGTTCAGGTCGCCCGGTGCGAGCGCGGCGAGACGCGCCGCCAGCTCGATCGCCGCCGGGTGCGCCGCTGACCAGATGGGGTAGTAGGCGAGCTGCTCCGCCTGGCGTGCGCCGGCTGCGGCGATGTCGGCCCGCCCGTGACCGACTTGCACGGTGAACAAGCCGGAGAGGCCGTCGAGGTAGCGCCGTCCCTGATCGTCGAACAGGTAGGGACCCTCGCCCCGCACGAACACCGGAATGTCCGCCTGGCCAGAGGCGTATGCGCCCATGCGTGCGAAGTGGAGCCACAGGTGCTGTTTCGCAAGCTCCTGCAGGTCGGGCACGCTTGCCATCATGCCCGGCACGCTGACTCGGCGCTCGCTGCTCGCCGGTGCCGGTGCGGCGGTACTGGCGGCGTGCTCGAGACATCGACCGGCGCCGCTGCAACGAGCGGTCGTCGTGAGCAACCATCCGCTGTACATCGACCCGAACACGAACCGCGCCTTCGAGACGACCACGCGGATCCCCGTCGAGTACCACGAGGACATCGCCGACGATGGGGCGTGGCTCGCATCGGTGACGCCTCGACTCGATCGGCGCGAGAGCGTCGATCGCGACGTCGTCATCGTGAGCGACTGGGTGGCACAACGGCTCGACGATCGGGGCTGGCTCGATGCGCCTCCGTCCTGCATCTGGGCGCTCGGCATGACCGGCATCGCGTACAACGCGAAGGCCGCCGCACCGCGCCGCCTCGCGGACCTCTTCCAACCGCCGCTCCACGGCCGCGTCGCGCTTCCCACCGACATGCGTGTCGCACTCGGGACGGCGCTCCTCACCGATCGAGTCGATCCCTCTCGCGTCACGATCGTCCAGGCCACGGAGACGGCGGGGCGGCTCGCGAACTCGATCACGCTGGGCCAGATCAAGCCGTTCGACGGCTCGCGGCCGATCGACCGTCTGGTCGCGGGCGATGTCGACGCGGCAATCGTGCGCGCCAGCGACACCGTCGGGCTCGAACGCGACCACCCCGACATCCGATTCGTCGTGCCCGAGGAGGGTGGGCTGTTGCTCACCGACATGGCCGTCGTGCTCGTCAGTGGTCCGAACGCCACGGCCGCGCCGCAGTATCTCGACTTCGTCGAGGATCCGCAGCACGCGGTCGACCGCTTCCGGGTCCTCCCGGTGATGTGGCCGCTCGGTCCCATCGAGGAACGCCTGCGCAGCCTGGCGCCGGAGGTTCTCGCCGATGCGCGCCGCAACCCGCCGGTCGACGTGCGCGCCCGCCTGCGTCCGTTTCGGCTCCTGACACAGACCGACGACGACGCGTTCACGTTGTTGTTCCAGAGCGTCGTGCACGCGAGCCGTTAGCGTCGGTCCGTGGCTGGTGCTCGCGTTGCTCTTGCGCCCGACGGGGTCCGACAGTGGCTTGCCGACGCGATCCGAGCTGCCGGTGCGACCGTCGTCGAGCCCGAGGACGCCGAGATCCTCGTGTGGGCCGAGCCCGCCAAAGCCGACGAGCTCGATGCGTTGCTGCAGGGTCGGGCGTCCGGCGTGAAGTGGGTGCAGCTGCCGTGGGCGGGTGTCGAGCCCTACGTCGGCGTGATGCGGTCCGACCGGATCTGGACCTGTGCCAAGGGCGTGTACGCGGAGCCGGTGGCCGAGCACGCGCTCACCTTGCTGCTCGCAGGACTACGCGGGCTCGGCCACTACAACCGGGCGAGCTCGTGGACGGGACCGCAGGGGACGAACCTGCTCGGCGCCAAGGTTGTCGTCCTGGGGGGCGGGGGCATCACCGAGTCCTTCCTTCGACTGGTCGCGCCGTTCACCTCCGACGTCACCGTCGTGCGCCGACGGCCCGACCCCATGGTCGGCGCAGCCAGAGTCGTGGATGTGACCGAGCTCGACGACGCCCTCGACGGTGCGATCGGCGTCGTGCTCGCCCTGGCGCTGACCCCGCAGACCGAAGGCATCATCGGCCGTCGGCAACTCGAACGCCTGCATCCGCGCGGCTGGATCGTCAACGTCGCTCGCGGCAAGCACATCGTCACCGACGATCTCGTGGCCGTGTTGCGCGAGGGCACGATCGGCGGAGCGGCGCTCGACGTCACGAACCCCGAACCGTTGCCGGAGGACCATCCGCTGTGGTCGATGCCGAACTGCATCATCACGCCCCACATCGGCAACACCCCGGAGATGGCGCTGCCGTTGTTGGCGGCGCGCATCACCGAGAACGTGCAGCGGTGGCAGGCGGGCGACTCGCTGCTCGGTCTGGTCGACACCGACGCCGGATACTGAGCATCGGCCGTGGACATCGATCCCGCGCTCGCGCCCTACTTCGAGGACGACCGGCTCGTGCAGATCCCGCGTCAGCGCAAGAAGCGGTTGCTGCTGCTCGACCTGCTCGCCCAGCAGTTCGAGCCCGGCGTGCACTACTCCGAGCGTGAGGTGAACGAGATCCTGCGCCGGTTCAACCCGGACACGGCCGCGCTGCGCCGCTACCTCGTCGACGACGAGTTCATGGAACGCGAGGCGGGGGAGTACTGGCGCGCCGGCGGCAGCGTGGATGTGGACGAGCCCGACGTCTGACTCCCGGCACTACGGGTCGATGACGACACCCGGGTTGAGGATCCCGGCCGGGTCGAGCGTGTGCTTGGCGGCGGTCAACGCCGCCGCGAACGCATCCGGCCGTTGCTTGTCGTACCAGGGACGGTGATCGCGGCCGACGGCGTGATGGTGCGTGATCGTGCCGCCGTGCGCGAGCAGCGCCTCCGAGGCGGCCGCCTTGATCTCGGCCCACATCTCGAGCTCGGACCCGAACCGGCCCGGCGCGGTCACGCTGAAGTACGGCGCGGGCCCATCCGGATACACGTGCGTGAACCGACAGGTCACCCATCCGCCGCCGCAGATGTCGGTCAGTGCCTTCTCGACCGTCGCGACGACGTTGGCGTGGAGATCGGGGAACTGCGACCACGTGCATGCGGTCTCGAACGTCTCGACGATCACCGCCAGCTGCACGAGCGCGTCGCGTCCGTACGGCGCGCGGAGGAACGAGTTGCGCCAGGTGCCGACCGAGTCCTCGGTTGCGCCCGACTTCACTTCTGGAACGACGCCGCCATGGTCGCGGCACAGCTCCACGGCCCGGTCGATCCAGGCGTCGACGGGGTGGTCGGCCGACTCGAAGCCGAGCACCAGCAGCGCGCTCCCGTCCTGGACTCCGGCAGCGATCATCGCTTCTGACGCGTCCAGCAACCGGCAGTTGGTCGGGAACAATCCGGACTGCGAGACCGCTCGCGTCGCCGCGACCCCATCGTGGTAGTCGGTGAAGCGCACTCCCGCGGACGCCTTGAACCGCACCCGGTCCTGTACGCGCATCCAGGCTTCGGTGATCACGCCGAGCGAACCTTCGGAACCGAGCGCGAGCCGATCGGGACTCGGTCCCGCACCGGACCCTGGAAGCCGTCGTGACTCGATCACGCCCGCGGGTGTGACCATGCGGATCGACTCCACCAGATCGTCGATGTGCGTGTACACGCTGGCGTAGTGGCCGCCCGACCGAGTCGCGAGCCAACCGCCGAGCGTCGAGAACTCGAAGGACTGCGGGAAGTGGCGCAGCGTGTAGCCGTGCGGTCGCAGCTGGTCTTCGAGCACCGGGCCCAGCGCCCCGCCCTGGATGCGCGCCGCCCGCGACACCGTGTCGATCTCGAGCACGCGGTCGAGCCGCGTGAGATCGATGCACGCGGTTCCTGTGTAGGAGTCGGGGATCAAGCCCGCCTCGATGCCACCGACGACCGAGGAACCACCGCCGTACGGGATCGCCGCCACGTTCGCGCCCGCGCACCAATCGAGCAGCGCGACCACGTCGTCCTCGGTGTTCGGGAACGCCACGACATCCGGCGGAGCGTCGAGCTCGCCGCGACAACCGCGCACGACGTCCCGGTACGACTTGCCGTAGGTGTGCGAGGCGCGGTCGAAGCGGTCGGTCGAGCACAACGCGGCGAGCGTCGCGGGAGGCGTCACCCGTGGCGCCCGCAGGTCGACGTCGCTCAGCGCGACCGGCGGCCGCACCTCGACATCGGTCCACCCGAAGCGTCCACCGATCGCCTCGCCGAGCTTGCGAACCGTGTCCGGTGACAGGGCTTCGTCCTCCCAGCCCCAGCCCCACCACGAGCGCGTGCGGTTCGTGCGGGTCGTGTCGGCTGCTGTCCCCATGGGCTCGCAGGCTACGCGCGCCGCTACCGTGCAGTTCGTGGCCCGGACGCTGTACGACGTGCTCGGCGTGGTGCCCACGGCCAGCGCGGACGAAGTCCGTCGCGCCTATCTGTCCCGAGCCCGCGAGTCGCATCCGGACCGCTACATCGATGCGTCTGCCACGCAGCGCGATGCCGCCGAAGGCCGCATGCGCGAGGTCAACGAGGCGTGGCGCATCCTCGGCAACCCGCGTCGGCGGCGTCGGTACGACCTCGAGCTCATGCCGTCGCGACCGCAGACCGCCGACGTCCGCTTCTCGAGCCGCAGCGACGGGACGATGCCCGAGGTCATCGACTACGAGGAGATCGACAGCACCGCCCGCATCGTCCGCGGGCTGCCGTGGATGATCGCCGTGGTCGTGCTGTTCGCGATCTTCGTGTTCACGGCGTACGCCGCGACGGGCGGCGGCAAGACCACGCCCACACCGACACCCGCGAACAACCTCGGGCGCTGCGTGCGATCGGTGGGCGACTCCGCCGTCGAACCCGCGGCGTGTGGCACCGTCGGTGCGCGCCTCGTCATCGCCACCGTCGATCCCACGCAGCAATGTCCGGCCGGCAGCGAGCGACTGGCCCCGCTGTCCGGCACGACCGTGTACTGCTTGGAGGTGTAGTTCGTGAAGGTCCGAGGGGTCGATCACTACGTGCTGGTGGTGCCCGACGTCGAAGCCGTCATCGCGTGGTACCGGGACGAGCTCGGGCTCGCCCCCGAACGCCTCGACGAATGGCGCCGCGGCGAGGTGCTGTTCGCCTCGTTGCGCATCACCGACTCGACCCTCATCGACGTCTTCCAAGGCGACCGCTCCGGCACCAACGTCGATCACGTCGCGTTGGTGGTCGACGACGTCGACCTGGACGAGCTCGCTGCGTCCGGCCGCTTCGAGGTCGACATGGGCCCCGCCGACCTCTGGGGCGCGCGAGGGACGGGTCGCGGCCTCTACATCAAGGACCCGGCCGGCAACCGTGTCGAGTTGCGCACGTACTGACCTCGGTGGTCCTGATCGTGGGCGGTCCAGCGGCCATCGCGCGGTAGCCTGCGCGACCCAGTCCGGGCGTATAGCTCAGTTGGCTAGAGCGCTGCCTTCACACGGCAGAGGTCACAAGTTCGAGTCTTGTTACGCCCACACTGTTCGCCCGGGTCAGCGAGTTGCCCCGAGTTTGCGACTTTGCCCGAACATGATTCATCCCGCCTGCAGCCCGCGTTCGTCGAACGCCGACGTTTGCGCGCTCGGGCGATGTCGGCGTGGTCGCTGACGTCCGGCATGAGGTCGAGGCCGTGGCTACTGTCCGCTCGTGATCGGGAAGCGCGCCGAGACACTCCTCGAAATGATGCTGTTCATCGAGATGTTCACCCTTCACCGGGCGTGGACCGAACTCACCGATGACGAGCTGATGTGGGAGCCGGCAGAAGGATCGTGGAGCGTTCGGCCCGTGACCGAGAGCCGGACGGGGACGCCGTTCATCACCGGCCGACTGGCGGCGGACTTCGACATGACAGTGGTCGAAAGTGCAATCGCAGGCGACGCCGTGGAGCCGATGACGTCGATCGCTTGGCTGTTCTGGCATGTTGGATCGCAGCCGGGACGGGCCGCTGAACTCGACTTCTTCGGCGGTGGTCACAGTGCCGAGAGCGGATGGACTTCGCCGTACATCGCTGCGCACCCAATGTTCACGAGCGCGGAGGACGCTGTCACGGCGATGCAAAGCGGCTGGAGGGCACTGGACACGGTTCTCAGATCTGCGACCGACGAACAACTCGAGCGTCCGACACGCTTCTGGGGCTACGGCAAACCGGGACCGATGGGAACCGGTGCGCAGATCGTGGGATCGGTGCTCAACGAGGTCAGCCACCACGGGACCCAGATCGGCGTACTGCGCGACCTGTACCGCCTGACGCACTGAAAGTCCCAACCCTGCCGCTCGCGCGTCCTTGGCGACGATCCGTCTGTCGGGAAACCACTCAGCTTCTCGAATGAACCCGGCACCGGAAGCCGCTCACACGCAGCGATCACCGGTGCGAGTCCTGCGAGGCTCACTCACGTCGCGATCACAATGTGGCCGT
>DASUCS010000248.1:0-24708 GCA_036275935.1 Acidimicrobiales bacterium | reverse complement strand
AGGACGAACTTCCGAAAGACCCGAGCCCGTACACCGAAGGCGCGGTTGCGATGGCGAACAGCGGACCGAACACGAATGGCAGTCAGTGGTTCGTCGTCGTCGGACAAGGTGGTGCCGGGCTCGGCATCCAGTACTCGAAGTTCGGAACGGTTCAGTCCGGACTCGACGTCGTGACCGCGATCAACAAGGCAGGTACGAACGACTCGAGTGGCGCGCCCACCGAGGAGATCAAGGTCAACGCGATCTCGATCATCGAATCCTGATCGGTCGCCGCGCTCGTGCGCGGACCGCAGGCAAGCTGAACGAGAACGCCGCGCCACCTGCCGGCGCATCTTCGACCCACACTGTGCCGCCCATGGTTTCCACTGACCGGCGCACGATGAACAGGCCGAGACCGACGCCCTGCTCGGGACGCGTCAGGTGATCACCGAGTCGCGTGAATCGATCGAAGATGCGATCACGATCGGCCATCGGCACACCGGGCCCGCGGTCCACCACCGTCGTGACGATGCGATGTCCGTCGTGCGCAACGCCGACCCCGATCACCGTTCCTTCTGGTGAGTACTTGGCGGCGTTGGACAGCAGGTTGCCCAGCACCTGACCCGCCAGCTGTTCGTCGGCCATCACCTTCGGAAGGTCCGGAGCAAGCGCGACGGAGTACTCGTGCATGGGGTCGTGACGCGCGATTTGATCGACTTGCGCGCGGACGGTCATCTCCCAGTCGACTTCTTCCTTGATCACGAAGGACTCGGCCGAGTCGAGGGAGGTCGCCAACAGCAACTGATGCACGAGCCGCTCGAGGCGCTGCTCCTCGCGCAACATCACCTCGTAGATGTGTGCGCGCTCGTCCTGCGTGAACTCCGCGTCGCGGCGCGTCAACGTCTGCAGGAACCCCTTGATCGGCGTCAACGGCGTGCGCAGCTCGTGGCTCACGGTCGCCAGGAAGTCCGCCTTCTCGTCCTCGATCTGCTTGCGCGTCGTGACGTCGCGGGCGATCACCACGAAGCCCCCGTCCGACATCCGGGAGAAGGCACAGTTGAGCCAGATCGGCCCTCCCCGTCCGGCTTCGATCTGCACGAGCAGCTCGGCTTCGTCGCCCGTGCGAATCGGACACGTGACGCCGAACAACGGCACGCCCTTCTCGTCGCACGGTCGGAACACGGCACAGCAGTGTTGGCCGGCGGCGACGACTTCCGCGGTGCCCGTGATGCGCGCCATGGCCTGGTTCCACGAACGAACCCGCTGATCGGGTCCGACCGAGAAGATGCCGTCGGACGTGGAGCTCAGGACGTCGGCGAGTGTGCGTTGCTCGGCGCGCACTGCCTCGAACAACGACAGTCGGTGCAGCGTGGACGAAACGCGTTCGCCCAGTGCATCGAGGATGCGTTCGTCGCGCTCGCCATATGGGCGCCCAGATCGCGCCGCGACTGCGATCGAGCCACACGGCGTCCCGTCGTCGTCGAGCAGCCGCATGCGAGAGCCCGTTTCGTACACCGAGTGCCCGCGGGTGTCCCCCGCTTCCATGCGAACCGTGTCACCGACACCTTCGATGATGACGATCGCCGCGGGCGCATCGAGCAACGCCATGGCGTGCTTGCCCAGTTCGTGCGCCGCCGCCTCGATGCTCGGCGCCGCCGCCAAGGCGAGTTCGGCGCGCCGAAGCCGGTCGATCTCGTCGACCGCCAAGCCCTCACCCGCGCGCGTAGGACGCCGGAACATCGGTTCGATGGTGTCAACCCCGTCAGGACCGGTCCATAGCCCGACCGGACCATCTGACCATGACCCGATTGTGGGGCAATTCGGTCAGGGCAGAGCGTCGAGGCCCACGTCAGCACCGTCGCGCCAGATCGAGACCGAGCCGCCGCCAGCCGCCGTCCACTTCCCGTCAGCAGCTCGCACCAGCGCGGTGCGCTCGTCGACGCCGGCGACGACCAAGCCCTTCGGGGCCAGCTGCTGCGTGCGGTGCACCTTGTCTTCTGACCAGGTGTCGTGGTGCGGCACGACCGCCATCCCGGACAGCAAGCCGAGTCCGAGCGTGAAGGCGCCACCACGTTGGTCGACCATCGGATCGCACAGGACCATCGCACCCGCAGACGACCCCGCGACCGCAGCGCCGTCGCTCCAGGCCGCGACGATTGCGTCCCAGAGCGGCGAGTCCTTCAACACTGACCGAAGGTGCATCGGTGACGCGCCGGCGAGGTACACGAAGCGCGCGCTTCGCACGGCGTCGACGTTCTCCGTCTCGTTGGCGTCAGGCCGTCTCAGGACCATGAGGGCCTTCACCGCGATGCCGAGCGAGCCGAACCACTTGTCCGCGTTTGCGATCAGACGGTCCGGGTGCTCGTACGCGGACGCGGTCGGCAACACCACCACCTCGGTCGCGTTCACTGCGTCGATCAACGTCCGGTCGAACGTGCAGCCATCGGTCCACTCGCCACCACCGACGAGGGCAAGCGGTCCAGTCATGAGCACACCAGCGGGACGTTCATCGGATCGCTGACGTTAGTGGGCGCAATGGACCCGACTTTCTACCGGCCAGTAACTTCCCGGGATGATCAAGCGTCTGGGAATCGTCGGCTCCGGGATCATGGGGTCGGGCATCGCCGAAGTCGCCGCCAAGGCCGGAATCGAAGTGTTCCTCCGTTCGCGTCAGCAGGCCACGGCAGACGCGATGGTCGCTTCGCTCGCGAAGTCCCTCGACAAGCAGGTCGAGAAGGGTCGCCTCGAGGCTTCGGAGCGCGACCAGGTGCTGGGACGCGTGACGGGAACGCACGACCTCCATGCGTTGGCCGACTGCGACCTCGTCATCGAGTCGGTCGTCGAGGACCTCGAGGTCAAGAAGGAGCTGTTCCGCGGCCTCGACCTCGCCGTCAAGGACGACGCCATCCTCGCGACGAACACGTCGACGCTTCCCGTCGTCGATCTCGCCGTCGTCACGGAGCGCCCCGAGCGCGTGTGCGGCATCCACTTCTTCAACCCTGCGCCCGCGATGTCGCTCGTCGAGATCGTGCGCCCGCTGACTGCGAGTGACGAGACGATCGCCCACGCCCGCGAGTTCGCAGAGGCGTGCGGCAAGAGCCCCGTCGAGGTGAAGGACCGGGCCGGTTTCATCGTCAACGCACTGCTCTTCCCGTACTTGAACAACGCGGTGCGCATGCTCGAGAACGGCACCGCCAGTCGCGACGACATCGATGCCGCGATGAAGGGCGGCTGCAACTTCCCGATGGGTCCGCTCGCACTGCTCGACCTCGTCGGTCTGGACACGTCGCTCGCCATCCTCGACGCGCTCTACGACGAGTTCCGCGATCCGAACTACGCAGCGGTCCCGACGCTTCGACGCATGGTGGCCGCCGGTCATCTCGGCCGGAAGTCGGGTCAGGGCTTCCACGATTACCGCAAGTAATCGAACCGATCGGCCGATCGAACCGCCGGCATCGACGTACTGGTTCCCGTCCGTAACCGAGGCAGACGAACACGGCATCGTCGGGGTCGGCGCCGATCTCGAACCTGGCACCGTGTTGCTCGCGTACAGAAGCGGCATCTTCCCGATGCCGCTGCAGCGTGACGCGGTGATGGCATGGTGGTCGCCCGACCCTCGAGCGGTGATCCCACTCGACGGCCTGTACGTGAGTCGATCACTGCGAAAGTCCGCGCGCAGCTTCGACATCAGGATCGACACTGCGTTCGAAGAGGTGATCGACGCGTGCGCCGATCCGAGACGTCCGGGCCGGTGGATCAACAGCGAGATCCGTGGCGCGTACCTTCGGCTGCACGACCTGGGCTGGGTGCACAGCGTCGAGGCCTGGTCACGGGCCGACGGACGACTGGCCGGCGGGCTGTACGGCGTCGCGGTCGGCGGTCTCTTCGCCGGCGAGTCGATGTTCCATCGTGCGACGGACGCGTCCAAGGTGGCGCTCGTCGCCCTCGTCGATCTGTTGCGGGACGACGGACACGACGGCGCCGGCCGTGTGCTCGATGTGCAGTGGCAGACGAAGCACCTCGCGTCGTTGGGCGCGGTCGAGGTGCCGAGGGTCGAGTATCTACGGCGACTCGAGAGGGCACTGCCGCTGGCGTTGCCGCCGGCATTCGCCTGACGGGAGAATGGATCCATGGCCGATCGCGACCGCCCCTGGTTGATGCGCACCTACTCGGGCCACTCCACGGCCGAGGCGTCGAACCAGCTGTACCGCACCAACCTCGCGAAGGGTCAGACCGGACTGTCGATCGCGTTCGATCTCCCGACGCAGACCGGATACGACCCCGACGATCCCAAGGCACGCGGCGAGGTCGGCAAGGTCGGTGTCCCGGTCGCGCATCTCGGCCACATGCGTCAGCTCCTCGACGGCATCCCACCCGGCGAGATGAACACGTCGATGACGATCAACGCGACGGCGGCGTGGTTGCTTGGCCTCTACATCGCCAACGCCGGCGAGCAGGGCGTCGAGTCGAAGCAGCTGCGAGGCACGACGCAGAACGACATCGTGAAGGAGTACCTGTCCCGCGGCACGTACATCTTCCCGCCGCAGCCGAGCCGACGGTTGATCGTCGACATGGTTGCCTTCTGCGCACATCACGTCCCCGCGTGGAACCCGATCAACGTGTGCAGCTACCACCTCCAGGAAGCGGGCGCGACGCCGGTGCAAGAGATCGCGTACGCCCTGGCGACCGCGATCGGCGTGCTCGATGCCGTGCGCGAGTCCGGTCAGGTCGAGGACGACCGTTTCCCGGCGGTGTTCGCGTCGATCAGCTTCTTCGTCAACGCCGGCATCCGGTTCGTCGAAGAGACGTGCAAGATGCGTGCCTTCACGGAGATGTGGGACCGAATCGGCCGCGAGCGTTACGGCGTCACCGACGACAAGGCCCGCCGGTTCCGCTACGGCGTACAGGTGAACAGCCTCGGGCTCACCGAGGCGCAGCCGGAGAACAACGTCCAGCGCATCGTGCTCGAAGCGCTCGGCGTGACGTTGTCGAAGCGCGCCCGGGCTCGATCGATCCAGCTGCCGGCCTGGAACGAGGCACTCGGGCTCCCACGGCCGTGGGACCAGCAGTGGTCCCTGCGCATCCAACAAGTGCTCGCCTACGAGACAGACCTCCTCGAGTACGAGGACCTGTTCGACGGTTCGAAGGTCGTCGAGGCGAAGACGGCCCAGTTGATCGACGAGGCGAGCGCCGAACTGGACGACGTGCTCGAACTGGGCGGCGCGTTCGAAGCGATCGACGAGCTGAAGGGCCGGCTCGTGCGCAGCCACACCGAGCGCGTGCGGCGCATCGAGAACGGCGAGCTGAAGATCGTCGGCGTCAACGCGTTCACCGAAACCGCGCCGTCACCGCTCGACGAGGAGGAGCTCATCCTCACCGTCGACCCGGGCGTACAGGATCACCTCATCGCGGACGTGCAGGCGTGGCGGTCGAACCGAGACGCGAACGCAGTGAAGCGGGCACTCGACGAGTTGCGCCGCGTCGCATCGTCCGATGAGAACGTGATGGGCGCCACGATCGAGTTGGCGAAGGCCGGCGGCACCACTGGCGAGTGGGCCGGTGTGCTGCGCGAGGTGTTCGGCGAGTACCGCGCCCCGACGGGGGTGGGCGCCGCTGCGGGCCACGCGGGGAGCACCGTGTCGCTGCGCGATGTCGCGGAGCGTTCGAAGGCGATGGCTGGCGGTCCACCGCGACTCCTGGTCGCCAAGCCGGGGCTCGACGGTCACTCGAACGGCGCCGAACAGATCGCAGTCGCCGCCCGTGACGCAGGCATGGAGGTCGTGTACCAGGGCATCCGCCTGACGCCCGAGCAGATCGCCGCAACGGCACGGGACGAGGACGTCGACGTCGTCGGGCTGTCGATCCTGTCCGGGTCGCACCTCGAGCTCGTACCGCAGATCGTCCGATTGCTACGCGACGAAGGGGTGAACGCGCCCGTGGTGGTGGGCGGCATCATTCCGGAACACGATCGGTCGTCCCTCCTCGCCGACGGCGTTGCTGCGGTGTACACGCCGAAGGACTTCGAGCTCGGCCGGATCATGCGCGAGATCGCGGATCTCGTGGAGACTGGCCGGGGCGCTTGAATCGGCCGGGGGTCCGGCCGATAGTTGAACAGTGACGATCGCGGTGCTGGTGGGCGCTCTCGTGATCTGCGCGGTCGCCGCGCTGGGGCTGACCGTCATCGGTGCGCGCCGTCGAGAGGACCTCGAGGCCGCCAACGCGCGCGGGGACGCCCTCGCAGCGCGGGTCGACACCCTCGAGCGCGAGGTCGAGGAAGCCCGCCTCGCCGTTGCCGAGCTGCAGCCGGCACCCGAACCGCTCGAGCCGCCGACCGATCCGCTCGCCGCGTTCGAAGAAGACGCGAGCACGCTGACGGACGACGCCACCGGCCTGTTCAACGAGCAGTTCTTCCGCGTGTCACTCGACACGCGCGTGTCCGCTGCCCGCCGTCACCTCCGCCCCGTCGCGGTCGTCCTCGTGCAGGTGTCCGAAGGTGTGCGCGAAGGCGCGCCCGAGCCCGTCGCACCCGACCTGGTGGCCGAGGGTGTGCGGGCAACGCTGCGCGATGCCGACACCGCGTGCCGGCTCGACGACGGCCGCTTCGCGCTCATCCTCGAGGACACCCCCGAGAACGGCGCGATCTGGACCGTGGAACGCGTCCGCCGTGCGCTCGCCATCGTGCGGCCCGGCCAGACGTTGTGGGCGGGCATTGCGTGCTATCCGGCGCATGCCTTCGATGCGTGGGAGCTCTTCGAGCGAGCCGAGAAGGCGCTCGAAGCGGCGCGCGAGTGGCACCAGGATCGCATCGAGGTCGCCACCGCCGACTAGCGCGGGTTGATCACGAAGCAGCGGTCCTCGAGCTCGCCGAACGCGTAGCCGGGATACAGCCCACCGAACATCCCGCGCGTCTTCTCGGTCCACGCGAGGGCGTCGGGCGTCGAGATCCGTCGGTGGATCTGCAGGATGCCGCCTTCGTAGACGCGGTACTCGGCCCATGAGCCAGGGAAGTCCTTGACGCACGCGACCTCGACCCACGGCACCGGACCAGTCGAGCGGAAGTGCCGAACACGGTTCCGGTGCGTGTGGCCGGCGAAGTAGCCGAGGATCGACGGACGGCGGGCGACGATGTCGACCAACTTCTCGGAGTCGTCGGGGTTGATGCCGAAGTAACCCAGTTCCCGGCTGCGCGAGTCGGGGCTCCACGGATGGTGGTGGCCGAAGACGAGTACCGGGCCGTCGGACTCGGCGCCGATCGTGTCGAGCCACTCCAGTTGATCCGCGGTGATCTGTCCGGTGTGGTGACGCGAGATGACGGTGTCGAGCACCGCCAGTTGCACACCGGGAAGGTCAACGGTGAAGGGCGCGTCGGAGGCGAACGGCTCGCCTTCATGCGCGTCGTGGTTGCCGCGCACGTGATGCAGGATGTCGCCGAACGCTCCGACGTACGCATCGAGGAACGCCTCGTACTCCTCCTTGATGCCGCGCGAAGTGAGGTCGCCCTTCACGAGGACCGCATCGGGATCGATGGCGCGGATGTTGTCGATCGCGCCTCGGTTCATCGTCTCGGGGTACGGGTCGTCGCCTTCCTCGACGGTGAAGACAGGGCCGAGCTCGAAGCCTTCCATCAGGCCGCACTCGGTCTCGCCGAAGTGCACGTCGTTCACTGTCGCGAAGCGACTCAACAGCTGTCCGCTCGGGCGCGGCAACGTTTGAGCACTGATCCCTTCGAACTCGTACTCGGTGTCGGGTTGCAGCGAGCGGTGCGCGTACTCCGTGGCGCCGTCGAAGTTGACGATCTCGTCGTCAGCAACGGTGGTGAGCTCGACGGTCACCAGGGCCGGTCGCGGCGAACCGGGATCGGCTTGCTCCACCACCGGCCGGCAAACCGCCAGCGCGGAGGTTGTGCTTGGACAGGTTGCGAAACGACGACCGGGCGCGGCCACGCCATCTCGATCGCGGCGACGATCGCCGCCAGTTCTTCTTCGCTCGGGTCAGCGAGGTGCGTCGTCACAACGGCGAGTTGCCGTGCTTGCGCTTCGGGAGCTCCTCCCGCTTCGACTGCAAGAGCTCGAAGCCGGCGATGATCTTGGCGCGGGTCTCGGCGGGGTCGATCACGTCGTCGACGAAGCCGCGCTCGGCCGCGCCGTACGGATTGGCGAACCGTTCGGTGTACTCCTCGACGAGCTCGGCCTTGCGCGCATCGGGATCCGCAGCCATCTGCAGCTCACGGCGGTAGACGATCTCCACTGCACCTTGGGGACCCATGACTGCCAGCTCGGCCGACGGCCAGGCGAACGCGAGGTCGGCACCGATCGACTTCGAGTTCATCACCACGTATGCGCCGCCGTATGCCTTGCGCACCACGATCTGGATGCGTGGCACCGTCGACTCGCAGTACGCGTACAGCAACTTCGCGCCGTGACGAATGATGCCGCCGTACTCCTGGTCGACACCGGGCAGGAACCCGGGCACGTCGACGAAGGTGAGCAAGGGGATGTTGAACGCGTCGCACGTGCGAACGAAACGTGCCGCCTTCTCCGACGACTCGATGTCGAGCACGCCGGCAAGGTGCATCGGCTGGTTGCCGACGATGCCCACGGGACGCCCGTCCATACGGGCGAACCCGCACACGATGTTCGGCGCCCAGCGCGTCGCATACTCGAAGAACTCGCCGTCGTCGACGATCGCGCCGATCACCTGGTGCATGTCGTACGGCATGTTCGGAGACTCGGGAATCAGGTCGATCAGTTCCGGACACAACCGCTGCGGGTCGTCCGTCGTCGGGAAGACCGGGGGCTCTTCGAGGTTGTTGGCCGGCAGGAAGCTCAGGAGATAGCGAACGTCGTCGAGGCACGCCTTGTCGTCCGACGAGATGAACTGGCACACACCCGACTTCGATGCGTGCGTCACCGCGCCACCGAGCTCCTGTTGCGTCACCTCCTCGCCGGTGACCGTCTTCACGACGTCAGGTCCGGTGATGAACATGTACGACGTGCCGTCGACCATGAACACGAAGTCGGTCATCGCCGGGCTGTAGACCGCACCGCCGGCGCACGGCCCCATGATCACGCTGATCTGTGGGATGACGCCGGACGACTGCACGTTCCGGTAGAAGATGCCGCCATAGCTGTCGAGGCTGACGACGCCTTCTTGGATGCGCGCCCCGGCACCGTCGTTGAGGCCGATGACCGGTGCGCCGACCTTCTGGGCCATGTCCATCAGCTTGTGGATCTTCTCGGCGAAGACCTCGCCGAGGGCGCCGCCGAAGATCGTGAAGTCCTGGCTGAAGATGAACACCTTGCGGCCGTCGACCGTGCCCCACCCCGTGATGACGCCGTCGGTGTACGGGCGGTCGGTGGCCTCGGGCAGGCGGGTGCGGGCGAGGAGGTCGAGCTCGTGGAACGAACCCTCGTCGAGCAGGTACTCGACGCGCTCGCGAGCGAGCATCTTGCCCCGGCTGTGCTGCCGTTCACGGGCGGATTCCGAGCCGGCGTTGAGCGCCTGCTCCTTGCGCTTGTTGAGCTGTTCGAGTCGCTCGCTGGCGGGATGTTGCGACATGCGCGGTCCAAAGTAGTGGACCGCTTCGCTTCTAGTCTCTTCTGGAAATGGACCTTCCGGTGCTCCCGCCCGTGCCTCCGATGCTGTCGAAGGGCATCGCCTCGTTCGATGCGCTGCCCGCGGGTGCGGATCTCGTGTTCGAACCGAAGTGGGACGGGTTCCGCTGCATCGTGTTCCGGGACGGCGACGAGGTCGTGCTCGGCAGCCGCAATGAACGCCCGCTGACGCGCTACTTCCCCGAACTGGTGGAGGCGCTCTGTCGCGAGCTGCCGCCGAAGATCGTCGTCGACGGCGAGATCGTGGTGCCGCGCGCCGCGGGGTTGGACTTCGACGCGTTGCAGCAGCGCATCCACCCCGCGGAATCGCGCGTGAATCGCCTCGCAGCCGAAACACCGGCATCGTTCATCGCCTTCGACCTGTTGGCCGTCGGCTCGGAGAACCTGATGGACCTGCCGTTCACGGAGCGGCGGGCGCGGCTCGAGTCCGAGCTGGGCTCGGTCGAGCCTCCCGTACATCTGACGCCCGCGACGACCTCGATCGAAGAAGCCACCGATTGGTTCCACCGTTTCGAAGGCGCGGGGCTGGACGGCGTCGTGGCGAAACCGGCCGACCAGCCGTACATCCCCGACAAGCGGGTGATGTTCAAGGTGAAGCACCACCGCACCGCGGACTGTGCCGTCGCCGGGTTTCGGATGCACAAGGACGGCAAGGGCGTCGGGTCGATGCTGCTCGGACTGTTCGACGACGAGGGCGTGCTGCACCACGTCGGCGTGTGCGCCTCGTTCGCCGCCAAGTTCCGCGTCGAGCTGCTGCACGATCTCGACGCGCTGCGCGAGAACGCACTCGAGGACCATCCGTGGCGCGGCTGGGCCGAGGCGCAGGGTGAGGGTCGGATGCCGGGCGGCATGAGCCGCTGGAACGCGCAGAAGGACCTGTCCTGGGAACCCGTCCGGGTCGAGCGGGTGATCGAGGTCGAGTTCGACCAGCTGCAGTCCAACCGGTTCCGGCGCGTCGCTCGCTTCATCCGGTGGCGGCCGGACAAGACCCCGGAGCAGTGCCGCTACGACCAGCTCGACGTCGCCATCCCCGTCGAGCTCCGCGAGGTGTTCTCGAGGTCATGACCTGCGGTTTTCCGCACGCTATTGCCTCAAGAATCAGCGTCCTTGCGGGCTCGGGACGGGGCGACACGTCGGGGTTCGCCTTCCATCTTCGGGTAGACGGGCGGCCACGGTGCGTCCATCAACCCTGACTCGAGGTCGCGTGCGGACATCTCGAGCAACGGGTCGAGCGATTGGAGTCGGTCGATGCTCCCCTCCCACGGGTCACCGTCACGCGCGACACGCTCGGGAACGCTGACGAGCGTCAGTTCCTCCGGGAAGACGGTCGGGAGCTCGTCCCAGCGGAACGGTGTCGACACCTGCCCGCCGGCTCGCGGCCGTACCGACCACGCGCCGAACACGGTCTTGTGCGGGGCGTTCTGGTTGAAGTCGATGAACACGCGCGACCCCCGTTCTTCCTTCCACCACGCCGCCGTGATCAGGTCGGGTCGTCGACGCTCGAGCTCTCGCGCCACCGCGACGGCCGCGGCGCGCACGTCGTACGAGTCCCAGTGCGGTTGCAGCCGGACGTACACGTGGAGCCCGCGGTTGCCGGTGGTCTTCGGATGCGATTCCAGCCCTTGCTCGTCGAGCAGGTCCTTCAAGACCCCCGCCGCTTCGCGAACCTGTTCGAAGACGACCCCGGGCGACGGGTCGAGGTCGATGCGTAGCTCGTCCGCGTGCTCGGGATCAGCAGCGAGATACGGCCACACGTGGAAGCCGATGCAACCGAGGTTCACCGCCCACAGCACGTGCGCGAGATCAGCAGCGACGAGCGCGTCGCTGGTCGTGCCGTTCGGCGTGCTCACGACGGTGGTCTGCAACCAGTCGGGATGCGACGCCGGCACGCGCTTCTGGAACCACGACTTGCCTGTCGCGCCCTCGGGGAAGCGCTGCAGCAGCAACGGCCGCCCGCCCATTGCCGCCATCAGCGGCGCCTCGACCGCTAGGTAGTAGTTGACGAGGTCGATCTTCGTCTCGCCGCGTGTCGGGAAGTACACCTTGTCGGGATTCGAGATCGACACGACCTTGCCCGCGATCTCGATCTCCACGACGGACTTCGGGCTCACGTCGGCGCTCGCTTCTTCGCCAACTTGATCGCCCGCTCGGCGAGACCCAGGCCGTTGATCTTCTCGGCCAGCGGCACGAGCTCGGGCTTCGGGCCCGTCCACGCCATCTCGTCGACCGACGACACGACGTCGGCGTCGGATTCGATCGTCGCGATGCGACGGAACAGAAGCGCGAGCTCGAAGTTCTCCCGCAGCGCCGCGGCCAATCGTCCGGCGTTGCGCACGCCAACGCCCCAGTCGTCTCCGGCCGGCGGGATCTTCTCGAGGTGCGTGTACTTCGCCAGCACCGCCGCCGCGGACTTCGATCCCCAGCCGACGAGCCCCGGAAATCCATCAGCGCTGTCACCGACGAGCGCGAGGTAGTCGGGGATGGACTCCGGATCGACGCCGAACTTCTCACGAACGCCGGCGGCGTCGAAGATCAGATCGCGCCGCCGGTCCCATTGCACGACCTTGCCGCCGACGCATTGCCCCAGGTCCTTGTCGGGCGTGCAGATCAGCACCTGCTCGACTCGAGCGTCGGCCGCGGCGACACGCGCGGCCGCCCCGAGCGCGTCGTCGGCTTCGAGCTCGACCATCGGCCATGTGAGGATACCCGCCGCCTCGAGCGCCTCTTCGATCAACGGGAATTGCGCCAGCAGCTCGCGGGGCATGCCCGCGCTCGTCTTGTACCCCGGCCACAGATCGTTGCGGAACGACTCGATGACGTGGTCCGTGGCCACTCCGACGTGCGTGGCGCCCGATTCGAGCAGCTGGAGGATCGAGCCGAGCACGCCGCGGGTCGCGCCGAGGTCAGGATCCTTGTTGTTCGGCGCGAAGTGGTACCGGAAGAGCTCGTAGGTCCCGTCGATCAGGTGAACCCGCATCGACACCCATCATGCCCATCATGCGCCGACGAGGCGGAGCACGTCTTTCGATGTGGCAGTGCCGTCGTGGATGACTTCGCCGTCGCGCAACGCGATGCACCGGCTCACGCGCTCGACGAACTCGGCGTCGTGCGTCGCGACCACCACCGTGCGACCCTCGTCATGGAACTGGTCGAGCAGCTCGAGCAGCGTCGCCTTACCCGACGCGTCGAGCCCGACGAAGGGTTCGTCGACGAGCAGAAGATCGAAGGGACGGACCACGCCGATCGCGAGCGATGTCCGCTGACGAAGGCCGCGGCTGAAGCGGGCCGGTAGGTCGTCGGCGCGATGCAGCAGACCCATTCGGTCGATCACGTCATCGAGGTCTTCCGCTGTCGCGTCGACGCCGTGCAGCGCTGCGATGTACTCCAGGTGCTCACGGACGCTCAGGTCGTCGTACAGAACCGGGTCGTCGGGGATGAAGCTGGTCGCGGCGCGGGCGGGTGATGAACCGGCGGGCTCGCCGTCGATCTCGATCGTGCCGTCGGAGAGCTCGAGCGTGCCTGCGGTCAGCTTGAGGAAGGTCGACTTGCCGGAGCCGTTGTGACCTATCAACGCGACGAGCTCGCCCTTGCGAATCTTCAGATCGAGTGGCGCCAGCGCAACGAGGTCGCCGTACGACTTCGTCGCCCCGTCGGACACCAACATCGGACTAGGCATCAGCCACCTCGCGTTCGCGGCTGGAAGGCATCGCCGCGTCCATCTGCTTGCGCCACCACATGTGGATCTGTTCGCGCTGGCGCACCCACCCGCACACGATCACGAACAGCAGGAGCACGGCTCCACCCGCGGCAAGAGCCGTCAGGGGGGCGGACGCGCCGTGTCGCGCCGCGGTGCGGGCCGCGAGGATGGGCACGATGCCGATGATCGCCATCGCCGGCGGCCACGCGTTGCGGTACACGAGCCGCATCCCGGCGACCTCTGGCGGCATCAAGCTCCACGTGTCGCCACCGGAGCTCGCGCTCGCGGGGCCGGCGACGACGCTCACCGTCGCACCGGCGACGGCTCCGAGCGCGGCCGGAACCACGCACGCAGCCGCGATCTCGGCCGCCTCGAACGACGGACCGACGACGACACCGGCGACGAACGCCACAACGCAGACACCGAGCATCGACACGACCGCAACGGGAAGATGCCGAAGTTCGATGGCGCCGGCCTCGATGGGGACGGCGTTGCGACGGGTCGGGTGGTCGACCTCCTGTGACAAGGACTCCACGGCGTCGAGCGCGGCGATGTAGAGCGCGAGACCGGCCACGACGATCAACGGCGACGTCCCCGACCACGCGCCCCGGGCCGCCAACCCGGCCACCGCGCCGAGCAACACCAGTCGCGCCACACGGGCCGCCGGCCACCGCAACAGACCCTGTACACCTCTCGACCACACGGGAAAGCGGCGGATGCCCCTCGCTCGCGAGCGCAACCACGGCCGCACGCGCGGCAGCTCCATCGCGAGTTGGCGGCGCAGCACGATGACGGTACGGATGTCCTGCAGCGTCGCCGCGAAACGAAGCTGACCGACGAGTGTCGAACGGCGCTCAGCCGCTTCGACGGAGACGTTGCCGATCAACGTGAGACCCCAGAGCAGCACGCCGACGGCGACAACGATCGCGATCAACCCCAACACGTTGAACTGCAGCGGCCACAGCGCGATGTGACCGAGCGCAACCGTGGGTGAGCCCTCGATCACGTTCGCGCCGTCCGCGAACGCCCAACTGACGAGCACGAGGCCGAGCAACGACGCGATCCACGAAGGGACGCGCAGACCTGACGTCAACAGCGCGACGCCGTAGCCGAGCGCCATCGTCGTGAGCGCGAACAGCGCACCGCACGCGGCCCACGCGATGTCCGCTTCCGGGAATCGATGCGCGGCGAGGAGGCCGGCCACTCCGCCGGTGATCGTCGCGACGAAGAGCAGGAATCGAAGTTGTCGCACCGCGGGTCCGCGCATCGCCGTCGTGCGGTCCACTGGCGCGAGCAGGACGTGGCGAACCTCGGCGTGTTCGAGCGCGATCGGGCCACCCCGACTCCCGGAACGGAGGCCGACCGCGATCACGGTTGCGGCAACGACTCCGATCCAGTCGGGACCGTTCTGTGCCACCCGGTGGAGCTGGTCGGGTGTGAGGAAGCCGTCGCCGACGAAGCCCGCACCGATGAGTACCGCCGCGCCGCCGATCAGCGCGGTGAGATACGCCTGATACAACGCGTCGATCCAGTGGATGTCGGCGACGCGCTTACGCCGGCGAGCCTTGCGGAAGTCGGCGAGCGCCGCTTCGAGATCGGCGTCGGGATCGGCCGTCCTTACGGCCAAGCCCTACTCCTGTACCAGTTCGATCAGCGTGCCGAAGGCAGCCTTCGGATGCACGAACGCGACAGTGGTGCCGCGCGACCCCGGACGGGGCTCCTGATCGATGACTTGCCCGCCTTGGTCCTTGACCGCCTGCAACGCTTCCGCGCAGTTCCGCACGCGGTAGCCGACGTGGTGCAGGCCTTCACCCTTCTTCTCGAGGTACTTGGCAACCGGTGAGTCGTCGCGTGTCGGGGTCAGGAGTTGGATGTAGCTCTCCGCCACCTTCAACAGGGCCTCTTCGACCCCATCCGACTCGACGACCTCACGGTGATCGACGATCGCGCCGAACGTCTCCCGGTAGTAGTCGATCGCCTCGGGCAGATCGCGCACGGCGATCGCGATGTGATCGATCTCGGTGAGCATCGGCGCGATGTCCGACGCCGCTTCGGACTGCGGCGCCTTGTCGTGCGGGTTGCGTGCGGTCAACGGGCTCATGCGCCATGCCTCCGGAACAGCGTGATCTTGTCCTCACCCACCTTGTCGCGGAACTCGGGGTCGTCGATGCCGAGGCCCTCTTCGGGGGCGAGGCACAGCACGCCGATCTTTCCTTCGTGCAGGTTCTTGTGGACCGAGTACGCCGCCTCGCCGACCTCGGTCAGCGGGTGCACCGCGGAGAGGATCGGCTGGATGGCGCCCTTGGCGATGAGCCGGTTGGCGTCCCACGCCTCGCGGTAGTTGGCGAAGTGCGACGACTTGATCGACTTCAGCTTCATCCAGAGGTGCCGGTTGTCGTACTCGATCATGTAGCCCGACGTTGCCGCGCACGTCACGATCGTGCCGCCACGCGCACACACGAACACCGACGCACCCATCGTCTGCCGTCCCGGATGCTCGAACACGATGTTCGGATCCTCACCGACCAACGCGCGGATGTCCTTGCCGAAGCGGCGCCACTCGCTCTCGTCTTGTGCGGTGCCCTCCGCGTTCCAGAACTTGTACTCGTTGGCGCGCCGGTCGATGACCGCTTCGCAGCCCAGCTCGTGGAGCAAATCGACCTTGTCGGGCGACGACACGACGCCGATCGGCGTGCCACCGCCGTTGAGCACGTACTGCACGGCGTAGCCGCCGAGCCCGCCGGTCGCGCCCCAGATCAACACGGTGTCGCCCTGCTTCATGTCGACACCGTTGCGCGACACGAGCATCCGGTACGACGTCGAGTTGCACAGCGCGTTGCAGGCGGCTTCTTCCCACGTCAGGTGCGCGGGCTTGGGCATCAACTGGTTGGCCTTGACGACAGTGAGGTCGGCGAGACCGCCGAAGTTCGTCTCGAATCCCCAGATGCGTTGGTTGGCCGCGAGCATCGAGTCGTCGTGCGCGCTCGGGTCCTGATCGTCGACGTAGTTGCAGTGGATCGTGACGCGGTCGCCGGGCTTCCAGTTGCGCACTGCGTCGCCGACCTTCAGCACCACACCCGACGAGTCCGACCCGACGACGTGGTACGGCAGCGCGTGGCGTGCCCCCCACTTCGACTCCTTGCCCAGGCGATCGAGGAAGAGGAACGTCGGCAGCGGTTCGAAGATCGAGGTCCAGACCGTGTTGAAGTTGATCGCGCCCGCCATCACCGCGACGTACGCCTCGTCGGGCGCGAGCTCGGGCGTCGCGACCTCGTCGATGTGCAACGACTTGCGCGGGTCCTTGTCGGAGGACTCCAGCCCTTCGAACATCGTCTGCTCGTCGCGCAGCACGAACGAGGCGCGGTACGACTCGGGGATCGGAAGGGCGGCGATGGCCTCGGCGGGCGCGTTCGACAAGATCGCGTCGCGAATCTCCTGCATGAGGATCGACGGTAGCCCCATCACCCGGCGGCTCTCCAAGCGTCGTACCCTCGCGTTCGTGGCGCCGAGCGACGACACCCGTGCCCGCCTGGAGGCACAAGCCGCGCAGATCCTCGGCCGAGCGCGCACCGAAGCAGCGGAGATCGCACGACTCGCCGAGGCCGAAGCCGACGACATCCGGGCCGAGGCGCGCCGCTACGCCGCCGAGCGCAGGCTCGAGGCCGACATCGCCGCGGACGAGGCTCGACGCGAGATCGCTCGGGCGCAGGAGCACGCGCTCGCGCTGCGTCGGGAGGCAGAGCGAACCGGTGACGGGATCGTTCGCAAGGCCACCGAGCGGGCTCGCGCCGAGGCCGACGAGCTGCTGCACGAGGCGCAGCGACGGCTCGCCGCGATCATCGACGAGACCGCCCAGGCCGAGGCCAAGGCCACTGCGACGCGGACGATGCTCGACGCCGAGGTCGAAGCGCTCCGCCGGGTCAGCACGATGCAATCGGCCTTCGCTGAAGTGGCAGACGACGCCCCGGCACCGACGGTGCCCGCCCAGCAGTGGACGGTCGACCTCACCTCACAGCCGTTCGAGGACATGGTCGACGCGGCCGTTCGTGCCGCCGTGCGCCGCTCCGTGCACCCGGTCGAGGTCCGCGCCGGCCGGTATCACATCCGCGAGCGCTGAATCTCGACCGCGAGTCGCTCCTGCTGAGAAGCCCTTCCTAGACTGACCGAACTCTTTTCAGACCCGGAGGGGGCATCAAATGGCTGGTTCCGTGATCATCGCCGGCGCTCGGACGCCGATCGGCAAGCTGTCCGGCGCGCTGGCCGGATTCTCGGCGGCTGATCTCGGCGGCTTCGCGATCAAGGCGGCGCTCGAGCGCGCCGGCCTCACCCCCGAACAGATCGACTACGTGTTCATGGGCCATGTCATCCAGGCCGGCACGGGCCAGATCACCGCCCGCCAGGCTGCCGTCAACGCCGGCATCCCGATGACGGTCCCCGCCACCACCGTCAACAAGGTCTGTCTGTCGGGGCTCAACACGATCTACCTGGCCGACCAGATGATCCAGGCCGGCGAGGCCGACATCGTCGTGGCCGGCGGCATGGAGTCGATGACACAGGCGCCGTACATGCTCCCTGGCGCCCGCGGCGGCTACCGCTACGGCGACGGCACGCTCGTCGACTCGGTGGCCTACGACGGCCTGTTCTGCGCCTTCGACAAGGCGGCCATGGGCGGGGCCACGGAGAAGTACGCCGCCTCCGCCAAGCTCGAGCGAGCCCCGCAGGACGAGCTTGCCGCCGCCTCGCACGAGCGGGCTGCGGCGGCCACCAAGGACGGCAAGCTGGCAGAGGAGATCGTCCCGGTCGAGATCCCTCAGCGCAAGGGCGACCCGATCCTGTTCGAGAACGACGAGGGCGTACGCCCCGGCACGACGGCTGAGTCCCTCGGCGCCCTCAAGCCGGCGTTCGACAAGGCCGGGAACATCACCGCCGGCAACGCGTCGCAGATCTCCGACGGCGGCTCCGCGGTGATCGTCACGTCGAAAGCCACCGCCGACAAGCTCGGCGTGACCCCCCTCGGGGAGATCGTCGGTTACGGCCAGGTCGCCGGGCCCGATCCGTCGCTGCTGACGCAGCCCTCACGGGCCATCAAGGCCGCACTGGAGAAGGTGGGCAAGAAGGTCACCGATGTCGACCTCTTCGAGCTGAACGAGGCCTTCGCTGCGGTCGGCCTGGCTGCGATGGCCGACCTCGGGATCACCGACGACATCGTCAACGTGAACGGTGGCGCGATCGCGCTGGGCCACCCAGTCGGCATGTCCGGCAACCGCCTCGCGCTCACGCTGATGCTCGAGCTGCGCCGTCGCGGTGGCGGTCTCGGTGCCGCCGCGCTCTGCGGCGGCGGTGGTCAGGGCGACGCCATCCTGCTGTCCGTCGCCGCCTGAACCCGGCCCAAGAAAAGTTTCGGGTGACGGGTTTGACCGCGCGCGCCCTCGGGAAAGGCTTCCGAGCGCCGCGGATGAGTGCTTGTCATCCGTTCGCAAAGATCGTAATCTGATCGCAATACAAGCTGTCGAGCTTGGTACCCCCACCCACCAAGTTCGGCAATGGAACCCGATGTGCCGCCATGGGCGGGCCGGAACTCGTCCGCCCGCGCCCGACCCGCCCGGGCGGCGCACGGGTTCCCTGCTTTTTGCAGCCTGAACGCCACACACGAGCCGCCTCGAGGGCGGCTCGTGCGCGTTGATTCGCCCTCCGCGTGAGGGCGTCCGCACGGGACGCAAGGGAACCATTGTCACAAATAGCTCATGGTCGCCATGGCCGACGCCGACGGAACACGAGACACTTTTGGCCGTACCGGGCGTCTGATCCGATCCTGCCGGAAAGAGAGTGATTCTGTGCCTTCGTTCATTGCGCAGCGACCGCGTCGTGCCCTCGTCGTGGCGATCACGATCTCGCTGCTGCTCGGACTCACGGCGGTCGCGGCCGACGCGAAGGGCGTCAAGACCGTGGCCAGCACGAGCACGGCGCCCGCGTCGCCCTACAGCTACACGAAGACCGAGACGTTCAGCGCCACGAAGTGGTGGTCGACCTGGCAACTGACGAGCGCACCGTGGCACACCTCGCTCGTGACGGAGAATGGCAACCAGTTCCTTCGGGTCGCGTTCCCGGCGGGGAGCCACAACGGCACGTCGTTCGATTGGCAGACGGGGAGCTCGGACACAGCCCGCGTCCAGTACAAGATCCGGTTCAGCCCCAACTGGCAGTCGCAGGGCGGCAAGCTCCCCGGCTTCGGTAGCCCCGCCATCGACGCGGACGGCATCTGTCTGGGTGGCTGCGGGCTGGCGCCGGCCGACGGCATCACGTCCTGGTCCGGCCGGATTCACTACAACGCCAACCGCGTACTGGGCACCTACCTCTACGTCCCGGGCAAGAGCGAGTGGGTCATCCAGTTCGGCAACGTGTCACTCGTTCCCGGGCGCTGGTACACCGTCGACTACGCGGTCACGATGAACACGCCGGGACAGAGCAACGGCGTCCTCACCGCCAAGATCGACGGTCAGTTGCTGCTGAACGCAACGAACCTGAACTTCCGCTTGGTCCCGACGCTGCACGTCGGCAAAGCCTGGTTCGGCTTCTACTACGGCGGCGACGCCGTCCCTGCTCAGAACATGTGGATCGACGTCGACGACATCACGGTCGACTGGTAGCACGCCCCGCGGCAACTGGTGTCGCCTCGCCTGGCCCGTTTTGTCCGGTTAGGTTTTCTCGATGCCGTCGTTCACGTCGTTGGCACACGGTGGTGACCGGCGTGCGCGGACGCTCGTCACCGCGGCAATCGTGCTCTCGCTGGTGTTCGGCGTCACCGCCGCCCGTGCCACGACCACGCCGCCGACCCCGGCCGCGCCGACCACGACGTTCGACAACCACATGGTCGAGTCGTTCAGCGCAAGCGGCTGGTGGAACGCCTGGGGGCTCACGACGATGCCCTGGCACACCACGATGGTCACCGAGGCCGGCAACCAGTTCCTGCGCGTGAACTTCCCAGCGGGGAGCCACAACGGCACGTCGTTCGACTGGCTCACCGGCACGGCCGACGCCGCGCACATCCAGTACCGCATCCGGCTGAGCAGCAACTGGCAGTCCGCGGGTGCGAAGCTGCCCGGCTTCGGCGACCCGACGTACAACGCCGACGGGACGTGCTCGGGCGGCTGCGGACTCGCCCCGGCGAACGGCATCACGTCGTGGAGCGCCCGCGGTCACCTCAACCGATGGAACGTCCCGGGCTCGTATCTGTACACCCCGTCGAAGACCGAGTGGACCTTCCAGTGGGACACCTCGACCCTCGTGCCGGGCAAGTGGTACACGATCGACTACTGGGTGACGATGAACACGCCCGGCCAGTCGGACGGCATCCTGAGCGCAGCGGTCAACGGTCAGCAGGTCTTCAGATCGACTGACATGACGTTCCGACTCGTGGACAGCCTCCACGTCGGTAAGGCGTGGTTCGGCTTCTACTACGGCGGTACGAGCACGCCGATGCAGAACATGTGGATCGACGTCGACGACATCACGGTCGACTGGTGACAATCCCTCGGCGTGGAGACGTCCCGGTACGCTCCGCGCATCACCGCTGAAGATCCAGCGACCCTGCCGACCTTCTTGGTGATCGGCGCGATGAAGGCCGGAACGACGAGCCTGCACGCATATCTCGGCGCGCACCCGGACGTCTTCATGGCGGAGCCGAAGGAGCTGGACTTCTTCCTCGACGACGGTAACTGGCGACGGGGCGTCGAGTGGTACCGAGGCAAGTTCACCGGTGCCGATGGCGCGACAGCCCGCGGTGAGGCATCACCGAGCTACACGAAGTATCCGGCGGTGCCCCACGTGCCCGAGCGCATCGTCGGTCTGCTCCCGGACGTTCGCCTCGTGTATGTGGTTCGCGATCCGATCGAACGCATGCGGTCCCAGTGGCGCCAGAACGCCGTCTACGAGGGAGAGACCCGTTCCGTCGACGACGCGCTCCTGCGCGATCCGCACTACCTCGCGTGCAGCCGGTATGCGTTCCAGCTCGATCAGTACACCGAGCACTTCCCCCGCGACCGCATCCTGGTCGTGACGTCTGAATCCCTTCGCAACGACCGGGCCGCCACCGTCGCGCGCGTGCTCGAGTTCATCGGCGTGGAACCAACGCTCGACGCCGATGACTTGTCGCGCGAGGCGCATCAGAGCACCGCGACGCGCGCACGGGGCCGACTCGGGCGCTTGGCGCGTCGCGTCCCGGGCCACGCGGCGATCGCTCGAGCGACCCCGCGGCGCGTGCTCGACGCGTGGCACCGAACGACGAGCCACGAGCTACCCGGCGACGCGCTGGCGGCGAGCACCAGACAGCGTCTCACCGAGCAGCTCGCACCCGATGTCGTCCGTTTGCGGTCGTGGTTGGGGGAGGACTTCGACGGCTGGGGCCTGGCGTGAGTGATGCGCTGATCGTGAACGGTCGGTTTCTGCGCGCCAAACCCACCGGCGTGCACCGCGTCGCGCGGTCGTTGCTGCACGAGTTGCGCACGCGCACCGACGCCACGGTCTACGCGCCCCGCACGATCGACGATTCCGCGGTCGGCCGACGGCTGTGGGCGCCCCCTGGTCGCGTCGGCGACCACGTGTGGGAGCAGTTCCTCTTGCCGATCGCAGCGTCGCGTACTCCGATCGTTTCCCTGGGCAACACCGCACCCGTCGTTGCGCGGCGAGCGGCAGTCATGGTGTACGACCTGGCGACTCGCGTCGGCCCCGAGTGGTTTCGGCGCGAGCTGCGGCTCTACGGCGCGATGTCGGTGGCCGCAGCGCGTCGCGCCGAGGTCGTCATGACCGACAGTCACCAAGTCGCGGGCGAGCTCGAGGACGCAGGCGTCGAAGCCGGGCGGATCAGCGTGGTGCGGCCTGCGGTCGATGAGCGAGTACGGAGGGCGACCGATGACCAGATTGCGGAGGTCCGCGCCCGATTCGAGTTGACGCGGCCGTATGTGTTGCACGTCGGGTGGGCCGACCCGCGCAAGGATGCCGCGACGCTCGCTGCTGCACATCTTCGGGTGGTTGCCGACCGCCCGCACGATCTCGTGTTGGCCGGGCTCGCGCATCCGAACTTTGCTCCGGTGGAGGTACCCCAGGCCCCGACCATCCGGCGCGTCGGCTACGTCACCGACGACGAGCTGACGCAGCTGTTGAGCGGTGCCGCGTTGCATGCGTATCCATCGCGCTACGAAGGATTCGGTATCCCGCCGCTCGAGGCTATGACGTGCGGGACGCCGACGGTGGTGTCGGACATCCCGGCGCTGCGTGAGAGCACCGAGAATCGCGCGACGTACGTGCCGCCGGGTGACGTCGACGCATGGGTCGACGCGCTGTGCGCCGCGCTCGACGGCGAGATCGAGGTCCAGGAGCCGCCGGCGTGGACGTGGTCGGACGCCGGCGATCAGTTACTGAAGGCGCTCGCGCCGCTGCTCGCCTGACGCGACGCGTTCCATCACGTCGTCGATCCGGCGGACGAACCGGTCCCACCCGAAGTCGCGGGCGCGGGCTCGCGCCGCGGCCCGTACCGGATCGAGTGCTGCGCCTGCCGACATCACGTCCAGGAATCGACGAGCGAACGCGCTCGCGTCGTCGGGGAGCAGCCAGCCGGTGCGGTCATCGACAACGGTCTCACGAACGCCACCGCGGTCGATGGCGATCACCGGACAGCCCGATGCCATCGCCTCCAACGGCACGATCCCGAAGTCCTCGTTCGGTGCCGTGAACACGAGGGCTGTGGCGCGCCGATAGAGCCCAGCCAGACGATCGTCGTCGAGATCGGTCTCGAACCGCACCCGCAGGCCTTCGGCCCGACGGCGGAGCTCGTCGAGGTAGCTCAGGCTCTTGGCGTCCACTGTCCCGGCCACGACGAGCGAACCGTCGTAACCCTCCTGCTCCGCGATCGACTGCGCCTCGATCGCAAGCTCGATGCGCTTCTGCCACATGATTCGCCCGGCGACGAGCAGGAACGGCTCACGGTCGCGTGTGCCGTCGTCGTGGAAGCGCTCGACATCGACGCCTGGGTGAAGGATCTCGATCGGACCTGACGGCACGAGGTTCCCCGCAGCGAGCTTCGCTTCGGTGGCCGCACTGTTGACGAAGGCGTGCACGTAGCGCTGCCAGAGGCGACGATCGACCACGTCGAACGCCGGCCCGATGGCTTGGGCCATCCGGTACTGCAGCGCGGAACGCTCGCGCAGCCCGGCCCGAGCCACGGGATCATGACGGATCTTCAGGGGTGTGTGGCAGTAGCACACCGCCGGAAGCGTCGACCGGCGGAGGATCAGGTCACCGAGGCCGTCGCAGGACACCAGCAGCGCCCGGTGGCCATCGAGGGGAAGGCGGGCCCGGCCGATCCGCCACGCCGCGCCGACGATCGGCGTGAGTCGCCGCTCGACCGACACGCTCGGCTGGAGCTCGACCACCTCGTGCCCCGCCAACGCGGGAAACGTCGCACCCGGTTCGTAGTGGTGCGTGAACAGCGTCCAGTCGTGACGGCTGCGGTCCAGCAGCTCCACCAACACGCGCTCGATGCCACCGCGGAGGTACGTCCACGGGTGATACACGGCGAGACGCACGTGGCGCATTTTGGTGAGAAGAGCACGTCCCCTACCATTTGCGCGTGGGAACCGACTCTCGCGAGGAGCCGGATTCGCTGTGGGACACTGCTTTCCAGTTCAACCCGGCCAATCTGGTCGCCGCGCTCATCATCGCACTGCTGCTGGCGGCCCTGACCGCTGCCGTCTTCCTCACCCGGCCGGCCACGTACGAGTCGACGGCGACGCTCGCCATCGACCAGCCGTCGTTGATCGCCAGCGGCGGCTCCGGGGTGCTCGACAAGCTGTCGCGGGTCCGCGCCAAGTACGCGCCGCTGCTCACGACGGATGTCATGACCCAGCCCCTGGCCAAGGAGTTGGGCACGACGCCACAGGCCCTGCGGTCGAGCCTGTCGGCGACGACCCCGGGCGTGAACCTGCTCATCCTCGTGAAGGCCTCACGCGGGAACCGAACCCAGGCACAGACCTTCGCCACGGCGGCCGCGGCTGCGCTGGCGAAGTACACCACCGATGATCAGACCCGGGCCGGCGTACCGGCGAAGGAGCAGTTCTCCCTCACCGTCGTGGACCAGGCCCGGCCCGGGACGAAGACCGCACCGGACCGAGCACAAGCGATCGCCATCGCCGTGGTCGTCTGGTTGGTCGCGACCGCGCTGATCTACGTGGCGCTCCAGTTGCTGCGTCCGAAGAAGGCGCGCTCCTCGCTCGACGAGTGATCGAATTCGCGCTCATCTTCGGCACCGCGCTGCTGGTCTGGGTGGTGCTGACCGCGCCGGTGCGAACGGTGTTCGTCGTGCTGGTCATCGGCCTGTCACTCATCCCGCCCCTGGCCCACGTCCCGACCGGCGTCACGTCGCAG
>DASUCS010000247.1:0-13562 GCA_036275935.1 Acidimicrobiales bacterium | reverse complement strand
CCCAACAGTCGTCCCAGTCGAGGTCGACACCGCGGGCCCGCATGCCGTCGTGGTACTCGTGCACCAACGCCGCCTCGTGAGCGCGCCGATCGTCGGGCAGCAAGCCCGCACCGATGAAGTAGCTGAGGTCGGAGAGGCCTGGTCCACGCGTGACGGTCTGCCAATCAACGACCGCGACCGGTGGACCGCCCTCGGCTGTTCCAAAGAGCAGGTTGTCGAGCCGGTAGTCGCCGTGCTGCACGGTCAGCGGGATCCCGCGGTCGCCGAGGTACTCACCGAGGCGGGGCACGAACCGTTCGCACAGCTCGAAGATGTCCGGATCGAGGCGCTCGCGGTATCGATCCCGGAAGCCCGTGTAGAGGTTGCCGATGAGGGCGACCATCATCATCGACGACTCCGGGCTGCCGCGGTTGAGCCAGGCGTAGTCGGCGAGCTTCGGATCGCCCCATCGCGGCGCGTGGAGCTTCGGCAGTTCCTCGACCGCGATTGCCGCCTGGTCCGGCGTGCAACCCTCGAGCTGGTCGCCCTGCCGAGCCGGCGCCAGATCTTCCATCAAGAGGATGAAGTCGTCAGTCGCAGCATCGTGCAGTGCGACGTAGGCGTGCGGGTTGCGCACTGGCAGCTCGGGCGCCAGCTCGCGGTAGAAGCTCACCTCGATCTCGTAGTTGCGCAACGCCGCGGCGGTGGCCCGACTCGTCGGGTCGGCGGCCGGCAACTTGGCCACGAGCGACCTGGGCGCGCTCGTCTCGCGGTCGTAGGTCAGCTGGAGGCGGACGCTGTCCCCCATCTGCCCCGTACCGACCATCGTCGTGTCGACCGCGGTCACGGTCGCACCCTCGAGCTGGTCGCCGAGCACGCTCGTCAACCACTCGGGGGTGATCATCTCTGCTGTTGTGGGAATCCGCTCGCTCATCGTGGGCTCGGCAGGGATCGAACCTGCGACCAAAGCATTATGAGTGCCCCGCTCTGACCACTGAGCTACGAGCCCCCCGAATCCGCTGACTCTACGACGGTGTCGCTGGTCCTCCGAAGGTACGGTCGTGGCCCATGCCGGACGAGCACGCGGTGCGCCAGACCATCGAGCAGTACTGGAAGCGGTTCAGCGCCAACGACGTCGACGGACTCGTCGCACTGTTCACCGACGACGCGACCGTCGAGGATCCCGTGGGTTCGCCCGTGCACCGTGGCATCGACGCCATCCGCTCGTTCTACGAGTCTGCGCACTCGCTCGCCGATTCGATCGAGCTGCGATCGATGGAGGTCACCCTGGTGTGCGGCGACCAAGCAGCATTCGCGATGGAGATCCGGCCCCAGATCGGGGGCACCACGTACACGCTGCCCGCGATCGACGTCATGACCTTCGCCGACGACGGCCGCATCACCTCGATGCGGGCGTTCTTCCAGCAGGACCTGATGCGTCCCGCTGAGTGACGGTTCCTGAGCTCCGGGGCTGGGACTTGAACCCAGAACCTTGGCATTAACAGTGCCCTGCTCTGCCGATTGAGCTACCCCGGATTGGAACAGGCGAGGATAGCAACGCCTCGCTCCCGCTTTTCCAAGTCGTACGTACACACTTCTGTGTACGTACGACTTGGAAAACGGGCAGTGTGGGGGTCCGTTGCGACAGTGAGGGGACGGGGGATGCGATTCAGGCTCGGTGTGGTGGTGGGATTCGGCGTCGGCTACTACCTCGGCGCGAAGGCGGGACGAACCCGCTATCTGCAGATGCGGGAGTGGCTCGAGAAGGCTCGACCGGTCGTCGACCTCGGAATGGAACGAGCCCGCGATCTCGTCGAACGCAATGACGACCCGGTGGTCGTCGACCTCGCCGTGAACGGCGGGGCGAGCTACTCCCCGTCGAGGTAGTCGCGCAGCTTCTGTGATCGGTGCGGATGGCGGAGCTTGGCGAGCGTCTTCGACTCGATCTGGCGGATGCGCTCGCGGGTGACACCGAACTCCTTGCCGACCTCTTCGAGCGTGCGGGCCTGACCGTCCTCCAGGCCGAACCGCAACCGCACCACTTGCTGCTCGCGCTCGTTCAACTCACCGAGCGCTTCGAGCACGGCCGAGTTGAGCATCATGCGCGCCGCGATCTCCGCGGGTGCTTCTGCCTGTGCATCCTCGATGAAGTCGGCGAGATTGGAGTCGTCTTCCTCACCAACCGGTGAGTCGAGCGACAACGGGTCCTGCGAGATGCGCATGATCTCGCGCACGCGGGCGACGGTCATGCCCACCTTGTCCGCCAACTCCTCCACCGTCGGTTCCCGCTCGAGCTCTTGCAGCATCTGCCGCTGCACGCGGTGCACCTTGTTGATCGACTCGACCATGTGCACGGGAATGCGGATCGTGCGAGCCTGATCGGCGATCGCGCGTGTGATGGCTTGACGGATCCACCACGTCGCGTACGTCGAGAACTTGAAGCCCTTCGTGTAGTCGAACTTCTCGACCGCCCGCATCAGGCCGAGGTTCCCCTCCTGGATGAGGTCGAGGAACAACATGCCGCGCCCGACGTACCGCTTGGCGATCGACACGACGAGGCGAAGGTTGGCCTGGATGAGCTCGCTCTTGGCCTGCTCCCCGTCGCGAGCTGACCGTTCCAAGCGCCTGCGTTCCTGGAACTCGAGCGTGTCGAGCTCTCGAAGCGCAGAGAGGTCTGCCAGCTTCTCGGCCGCGAACCCGCCGGCTTCGATCCGCTTGGCCAGCGTGACCTCTTCGGCTGCGGTGAGGAGCGGCACCCGGCCGATCTCCTTGAGATACATCCGCACCGGATCCGACGAGGTGCCCGACGAACGGTTGTCCACCCGCTCTGGGAGCAATCGGCCGGGACGTCGCCGGAGCACGGACTCCGACGTCTTGTCCGCCTCTTCGATCATCACGGCGGTCGACTCGACCTCGACGTGGCCCACCAACGTCTCGTCGTCAGGCTCCTCGACGGTGACTCCCGCCAAAGCCAGCGACGTGACCAGCGCTGCCAACACATCAGGAGTGAGCTCGACGGTCACGACCTCGAGCACGTCATCCTGTGTCAGCACGCCCCCCCGGGAACGACCACGTCGCACCAGCGACTCAAGCTCCCCAGGGGGAACCACCACCCGGCTGAGCGCGGCGTTGGTGTCAGTCATCGCACCGCTTCCTCGCTCTGCGAACCCAACCACGTTAGCAACTCGGTGATCGCGGAACCCTTCGTGTTCGGTTCGTTGATGTCATTGAGGGCTTGGTGCACGCCCGGAGGGATGGGTGTACCTGCTGCCGCAAGTTGTCGCACCTCGCGGCGTGCGGCCTCACGCACGAGTCCTGCCACCGCATCTTCGGGTTCACCGTCGAGCTCCGCGACGGACAGCCGCAACAGCAGTTCCGATGCGCCTGCATCTGCAACCTCGATCGCCTCGTGCAAGGACGCGGTCGATGCGAGTGCGTTGAACGCGGCGAGGTTCTTCAGGTCCGCGAACATGGATGCCGTCAATGCGGTGTCGATCATCAAGAGTGGATCGACCACATCAGGTTCGTGGATGAGCGCGAGCAACGCGTTCACCTCTGGGGTCTCCGGCAACCAGACTCGCGACGAGGTGGTCGCAACGCGATCGACGGCAACGCGCTTCGCGCCGGGTGATCGCAACCGCGCACGTAGCTGCTCGGGATCGATGCGACAACGATCGGCTACCTGCATCACGTACTGATCGCGCACGAGCTCACTCGGATGTTCACCGATGACGGCAAGTGCCACCTCGGCGGCCTTCGCGCGGCCCTCCGGACTCGCCAGCGCCGCGGCAGAGAGCACGCGCTCCACGCGGAAGCCGAGAAACGGAACCGCCTCCGCGATCGCAGCCTGCAGTCGCGGCGCGTCGGTCTGGGCGAGGTCGCCCGGGTCGACGCCCGCTGGCAGTGCCGCGACCGCCACGTCCAGATCGAGCTCGCGCTCCCATTGGTAGAAGCGGGCAGCGGCATCCTGACCGGCAGCGTCGGCATCGAAGGCCAGCACCACCCGTCGCGCGAACTTCCGCAAGGTGCGTAGATGGTCGATCGTCAGAGCCGTACCGCACGTGGCGACAGCAGTCCCCACACCCGCGAGGCCGAAGCCGATCACGTCGGTGTAGCCCTCGCACACGACCACCTCATCCGCGTTGACGATTTCCCCCTTGGCCCAGTTGAGGCCGTACAGCACCTTCGACTTGTCGTAGATCGCGCTGCCGGCGGAGTTCTTGTACTTCGGTCCGTCACCTCCGGGCAGCACGCGCCCGCCGAACGCGACGGGATCGCCGTTGACGTCGAAGATCGGGAAGAGCAGGCGGCCGCGAAAGGCATCAGTCTGTCCGCCGCGCCGGTTCAGGAAGCCGAGGCCCGTGTCGACGATCACATCGTCCGGCAAGCGCAACGCGCGCACCAAGGTGTCCCAGCCTTCCGGCGCCCACCCGATGCGGTACCGACGGACGATGTCGCCGTCCAACCCGCGCGAGCGGACGTAGCCGCGCGCTCGCCCCGCGTCCTCCGCGTTGAGCAGACGCTGGTGGTACCACTCGACGGCGCGCTCCATCGCGTCGATCAGTCGAGTGCGACGCTTGCGACCTTCGTCCTCGCGCTTCTCGGTGTACCGCAGCGCGATGCCGGCCTTCCCGGCGAGCCACTCGACCGCGTCGACGAAGTCGAGGTGCTCGATCTCGCGTACGAACGTGATCGCGTCGCCGCCCTTGCCGCACCCGAAGCACTTGAAGAGTCCGTTCTCCTCGTTCAGACCGAACGACGGCGTCTTCTCGGCATGAAACGGACACAGGCCGACCCAGCGTCGGCCCACCCGCTTGAGCTGCACGTACTGCGACACGACATCGCGCAGGTTCGTCGCTTCACGCACCCTCACGATGTCGTCATCGACGATCCCCACTGCGTGGGACGCTAGCCCCGGCCTGTTGAAACGCGGTTCAATGAGCCGATGCGTGTGGGCGGGTTGGTACCTCGGCCGGTGGTGTCGTCACTCGAGGAGCTGTTCGAGGGAGTGACCCATCGCGAGCCATTCTTCAACACGGACAGCAAGTCCGGTTCGGCCTTCGAACGGGTCGTCATCGACGGCGAGTCGCTCATCGTGAAGCACGTCCACGTCGATGAGGACTGGACGATGCGGTTCAACGGCGACGTCGGCTGCAATCCAGTCCAGGTGTGGAAGTCGGGGCTCATGGATGCTGCGCCCGAGCACATCGAGCACGGGGTCATCGCCGTCGCCGCCGGGTTCGGTCGCAACGGCTGGGGCGGCGCGATCCTCATGCGTGACTTGAGCGAGGCGATGATCCCCGCAGGGGACACCGTCTTGACCGTCGAGCAACATGCCTCCCTTCTCGACTCACTCGCCGCGCTGTCCGCGCGGCTCTGGGGTTGGAAGGACGACGTGGGGCTCACGCCGCTCGAGAACCGCTGGACGTGGTTCAACCCCGCATCGCTTTCCGTCGAAGAGGCGCGTGGTTGGCCGGATCCGGTCCCTCCGATTGCGCAGAAAGGTTGGCAGCAGTTCGGCGACCGCGCGCCCGTCGACGTACGGCGGGTGATCGACGAGATGCGCAGCTGCCCTGACGCGCTCGTCACCGCGATGCGGTCGACTCCGCTGACGTTCGTGCACGGCGACTGGAAGATGGGGAACCTCGGAATCGACGCCGACGGTCGGACCGTGCTCATCGACTGGACCTATCCGGGCGAAGGGCCGTGCTGCTACGAGCTCGCGTGGTACCTCGCCATCAATCGCGCTCGGATGCCGGAGACGAAGGAAGCGGCGATCAACAGGTTTCGCTCGTCGCTGGAACGCCACGGCCTCGACTGCACTGATTGGTTCGACCGGCAGCTCGCGCTCTCACTGCTCGCCGCGCTGGTGGTGTTCGGGTGGGAGAAGGCACTCGGCGACGACGACGAGCTCGGCTGGTGGTGCGACCGCGCCCGGGAGGGCGCTCTCCTTCTCTAGGGCGCCTCTCCCGCGTTTCGTACCTCTCGTCGTTCCGCGGCAAGTGACGCGAACACGGCGATCGCGAGCGTGCCGAGGATGATGCCGAGCGAGATGACGGCGGGGATGTGCACTACTTCGGAGAGCAGCATCTTCACGCCGACCGAGGCAAGGATCACGCCGAGGCCGATGTTCAGGTAGCGGAAGCGGTCCTTCATCCCGGCGAGCATGAAGTACATCGAGCGCAGCCCCAAGATCGCGAACGCGTTGGAGCTGAAGACGATGAATTCCTCGCGGGCCACCGCCAGCACCGCCGGCACCGAGTCGACGGCGAACACGAGGTCCGTCGACTCCACCAGGACCAGCACCGCGAACAACGGCGTGGCGAGTCGCTTCGCGTTCTCCCGGACGAACAGGTGCTGGCCGTGGTACTCCGTCGTGGACGGGATGAACCGGCGGACGAGCCGCATCGTGCGGCTGTGTTCGAGATCGACGACCTCACCCTCGTCGTGCTTCGCGATCTTGTAGGCGGACCACAGCAGGATCCCGCCGAAGACGTACAGCACGAAGGTGAACTGCTCGATGAGCGCGACCCCGGCGAAGATGAATCCCGCCCGCAGCACGAGCGCACCGAACACTCCCCAGAACAACACCCGGAACTGGTACTGCGCGGGCACCGCGAAGAAGGTCAGGATCACCGCCCACACGAACACGTTGTCGACGCTGAGGCTCAGCTCGAGCAAGTAGCCCGTCCAGTACTCCCCCGCCGGCTGGCTGCCGTGCCAGGCGAGGATCGCGAACCCGAACGACAAGCCGATCGCCACCCAGACCGCAGTCTCGATCGCCGCTTCCTTGATGGGGATGACGTGCGGCTTGCGGTGCAGCACGAGCAGATCGACCAGCAGCAACGTGGCGACGAGCGCGATGAACGCGATCCATTGCCAGGGCAGTACGTCGAAGCTGGCGAACGAGCCGCTGTCCGAGCTCGACGCCGCGAGCGCGACGGCGAAGCTCAACGACTGTTGTTGAGAACTGCTTGTGCGGCCGCCAGGCGCGCGATGGGCACGCGGAACGGTGAGCAGGAGACGTAGTCGAGGCCGGCTTCGTAGAAGAGCTCGATCGACTCCGGATCACCGCCGTGCTCACCGCACACGCCGAGCTTCAGCGCGTCCTTCGTCGCCCGACCGCGCTGGGCGCCGAGCTTCACGAGCTCCCCGACCGCGCCGCGATCGATCGTCTCGAACGGATTGCGCTTCAGCAGACCCTCTTCGAGATACGCCGGCATCATGCGCGACTCGACGTCGTCACGGCTGAACCCGAATGTCATCTGCGTCAGGTCGTTCGTGCCGAAGCTGAAGAAGTCGGCCTCTTCCGCGATCTCGTCGGCCCGGACTGCGGCCCGGGGCGTCTCGATCATCGTGCCGATCGTGACGTCGAGCTTCTTCTTCGCGCCCTTCGTCGCCTCGGCCACGGCCTGCTCACACCATCCGCGGGCGAGTCCGAGCTCCTCGCGGGTGACGGTCAGCGGGATCATGATCTCGACGATCGGCTTGCCGCCCTCCGAAGCCAGCGTGGCCGCCGCCTCCATGAGCGCGCGCACCTGCATCGCGTAGAGGCCGGGTTTCACGACGCCGAGCCGGACGCCGCGCGTCCCGAGCATCGGGTTGAACTCGTGCCAGGCCTTGGCCGCGTTGAACAGGTCGTCTTCTTCCGGCGTGAGACCGACCGTGGCTTCTTTGATGGCGAGCTCTTCCACGTTCGGAAGGAACTCGTGCAGCGGCGGATCGAGCAGCCGGACGGTCACCGGAAGCCCGTCCATCGCCTTCAAGATCTCGTAGAAGTCGGACTCCTGCACTGAGCGCAATTGCTCGAGTGCGGCCGCCTCTTCGTCGGGCGTGTCGGCCAGGATCATGCGGCGCACGACCGGAAGGCGGTCCTCACCGAGGAACATGTGCTCGGTGCGGCACAGCCCGATGCCCTCGGCGCCGAACTGGCGGGCGTTGGCCGCATCGGGACCGTTGT
Organism: Acidimicrobiales bacterium; assembly: GCA_036275935.1. GTDB lineage: Bacteria > Actinomycetota > Acidimicrobiia > Acidimicrobiales > JACDCH01 > DASUCS01. The sequence continues at coordinate 5,623 of DASUCS010000247.1, read as the reverse complement.
CGGCGTTGGCCCGCACCTTGAGTCCGCGCACACCCTTGCCGCCCTTGCGGATCTGGTCGGCCCAGCTGAGGATCGTGTGGAACTCCTTGGGCGGTTCGCCGGCGGTCAGCGCGACCTCGCCGAGAATGACCTGACCGGTCGTCCCGTCGAGCGAGATGACCTCACCTTCCCGCACCACGAAGCCGTTCGCGTTGAACGACTTGCCGTCGATCTTCACGGCTTCGGCGCCGACGACCGCCGGGATCCCCCAGCCGCGTGCAACGACGGCGGCGTGACTGACGAGTCCGCCTCGCGCGGTGAGGATGCCTTCGGACACCTGCATGCCGTGCACGTCTTCGGGGCTCGTCTCGCTGCGCACGAGGATGACCTTCTCGCCGCGATCCGCTGCATCGGCCGCGTCATCCGCAGTGAAGTACGCCGCACCAACAGCCGCACCCGGCGACGCCGCGAGCCCGGTCGCGATGATCGTGAGGTCCTTGCCGGAGAGCTGCGGGTGCAGGACCTGATCGAGATGGTCGGCGGTGACGCGCTGCACCGCTTCGGCCTTCGTGATCTTCCAGCCCTTCTGCGCCGTCATCTCGACGGCCATGCGCAGCGCCGCGGCGCCGGTGCGCTTGCCCACGCGGGTCTGGAGCATCCAGAGCTTGCCCTGCTCGATGGTGAACTCCGTGTCGCACATGTCGCGGTAGTGCTTCTCGAGGCGGGCAAAGATGTTGAGCAGCTCGCCGTGGATCTTCGGGAAGTGCTTCTTCATCGCGTCGAGGTCTTCGGTGTTGCGGATGCCGGCCACGACGTCTTCGCCTTGCGCGTTCACGAGGAAGTCGCCGTACGGCTTGTTCTCGCCCGTGGCTGCGTTGCGGGTGAAGCCGACGCCGGTACCGCTGTTGTCGTCACGGTTTCCGAACACCATCGACTGCACGTTGACCGCGGTGCCGAGATCATGGCTGATCCGCTCGCGCACGCGGTACGCGATGGCACGCGCCCCGTTCCAACTGCGGAACACCGCTTCGATCGCGCCCTTGAGCTGCGCCATCGGGTCCTGCGGGAATGCCTTGCCCGTCTCGCGACGGACCACGTCCTTGTACCGCTCGCACAGGCGCCGCAGCGTTTCGGCACCGACCTCGGCATCGGTCGTCGCGCCGTCCCACTCCTTGGCGGTGTCGAGCAGGCGATCGAACTGCTCACCCTCGATGTCGAGCACGATGCGGCCGTACATCGAGATGAACCGCCGGTAGGAGTCGTAGGCGAAGCGCTCGTCGTCGGTCTGCTTCGCCAGACCCTCGACGGAGTCGTCGTTGAGACCGAGGTTGAGGACCGTGTCCATCATCCCGGGCATCGAGAACTTCGCGCCCGACCGCACGCTCACCAGCAGCGGATCGACAGGATCGCCGAGGCGTCGGCCCATCTTCTTCTCGAGCGCCGCGAGGTGCTTGGACACCTCGGCGTCGAGGCCCTTCGGCCAGCCCTCGTCCATGTAGGCGCGGCACGCGTCGGTGGTGATCGTGAAGCCACCGGGCACCGGGAGACCGAGCACCGAGGTCATCTCGGCGAGGTTCGCCCCCTTGCCACCGAGGAGATCCTTCATGTCCATCGGTGCTTTGCGGTGCTTGTGATCGAACGCGTAGATGAAAGGCACGGGTCGATGCTAGTGGTGCCCTGAACGGGCTCGATCAGCGCTTACGGGCGCGCAGCGACCACAGCTGCGGAATCGAGGGACGATCCGGCGGCATCCGCCAGAACCCGTCCTCGTCCCGCAGCATGAACGGCCACCGCTGCTCCATGCCGATCTCGTGCTCGGCCACGTGCTCGACGACGAGTCCGGCGCGCACCACCGCGCTGATGACCGGACCGATCGACCAGTTGTGCTCGAACACGTGGTTGTGCTTCGTCTCGAGCGATCGATCGGAGTACGAGCCGTACGCGTCGTGGCTCTCCACGTCGCCGAAGTACGGGAACTGCAGCTCGGGTTCGTCCGAGTCGGCCCACGTCCACATGAACGGGTGGATCTCGACGACGTACAGCACGCCGTCCGGCTTGATCAGGGCCGCGGCGACCTCGGCCCAACGCTCGATGTCGGGCAGCCACGTCAGCGCGCCGACACCCGTGTAGACGACGTCGAAGACCCGACCACCGAGCGCGTCCACCGCGTCGTACACGTCGGCGTGGACGAACTCGGCTCGATCGCCGACCCCCAGATCTGCAGCCAGCGCGCGAGCGGTGTCGAGTGCCGGCGCCGAGAAGTCGAGACCGACGACGTTCGCACCTCGGCGCGCCCACGACAGCGTGTCCGTGCCGAGGTGACACTGGAGGTGCAACAGGTCGAGTCCGGAAGGGTCGACACCGAGCTCGTCCGCCTCGAAGGGACGAAGACGATCCGGCTTCCTGCGGAACTCTTCGAGGTCGTAGAACTCGGACTCTGCGTGGCTCGGTGCCCGCTCGTCCCACCACGCGCGGTTGGCCGCGACCCACTTCTTGCGGCCGATCACCCGTCCAGACGATCGCGTACGACGTCGACGAGCTCGGCGACCGGCACGCGCGACTGCTGCATCGTGTCCCGGTCGCGCACGGTGACGGCGTTGTCCTCCAGCGACTCGAAGTCCACGGTCACGGCCAGCGGCGTGCCGATCTCGTCCTGACGGCGGTAGCGCCGGCCGATCGCCTGCGTCTCGTCGTACTCGGTCATGAAGTGTGGCTGCAGCAGCTGCAGCACTTCGCGCGCCTTGGGCGACAGCTTCTCGTTCTTGGACAAGGGCAACACCGCAACCTTGTACGGCGCGAGTCGCGGGTGCAGCCGCAGGACCGTTCGTGACTCGCCCTTACCGGTGCCCTCGCGCTCCACCTCTTCTTCCGCGTATGCGGCCATGAGGAAGGCCATCGTCGTTCGGGTCGCACCCGCCGCGGGCTCGATGACGTGCGGCACGTACCGCTCGCCGCTGGCCTGGTCGAAGTACTCGAGCTTCTCGCCGGAGTGCTTCGCGTGTTGGGTGAGGTCGTAGTCGGTGCGGTTGGCGATGCCCTCGAGCTCGTCCCAGCCCCACGGGAACAGGAACTCCACGTCGCTCGTCCCCGCGGAGTAGTGCGAAAGCTCGTCCGCGTCGTGGGCTCGCAGCCGCAGCTGCGACTCGGGCATGCCGAGGTCCGTGTACCAGCGGAACCGCTCCTGCAACCAGTACTCGTGCCACGTCGGGCTGTCGGAGGGCGGGACGAAGAACTCCATCTCCATCTGCTCGAACTCACGGGTGCGGAAGACGAAGTTCCCCGGCGTGATCTCGTTGCGGAACGACTTGCCGATCTGCGCGATGCCGAACGGCGGCTTCTTGCGGCTCGTCGTGAGCACGTTCATGAAGTTCACGAACATGCCCTGGGCGGTCTCGGGCCGCAGGTACACCTCGGCGGCCGATTCCTCCACCGGGCCCGCGAACGTCTTGAACATCAGGTTGAACTGGCGGGCCTCGGTGAACGAGTTCTTCGCCCCGCAGTTCGGGCACTTCTCGGGATCGTCGAGCTTGTCGAGCCGGAACCGCTCCTGGCAGTTGCGGCAGTCGACCAGCGGGTCCGTGAAGTTCTGGAGGTGACCTGACGCCTCCCAGATCGCGGGAGGGCCGAGGATGGCAGCGTCGAGGCCGACGACGTCGTCGCGCAGCTGCACCATCGAACGCCACCATGCGTCCTTGACGTTGCGCAGCATGAGGACGCCGAGCGGGCCGTAGTCGTACGTCGACCGGAAACCGCCGTAGATCTCGGCGGACGGGAACACGAACCCGCGCCGCTTGCAGAGGTTGACGACCTTGTCGAACAACGTCGGATCTGCGACGGCCTCCTGGGACATTCGTTGCACACTACTGGCGCGCACCTGTGGCCCGATTGGTCCATTCCGCCCTCTCGGATGAGCGAGACTGGGCGGAATGGCTGCGTACGCGTACCCCGGCGCGCCGCCGGCGGACCCCACGGCGGTGATGGGCCGGCGCATCGGTGCGTTCTTCATCGATGCTGCACTGGCACTCGTCGCGTTCGTCCTCATCATGCTGCCGCTCGCGACGCAACGAACCGTGAACGAGACGCTCGATCTGCCCGGCTGCCACCGCACGTTCAACGACAGTGGCAATCAGGTGCGCTGCGACAACCGCGTCGTGTTCCAGATCGGCGACACCGTGTACGAGGCGGATGCCGGCCCGACGTTCGCCCTCGACGTCGCATTCGTGTTCCTCTACTTCGGCCTGCTCCCGGCTCTCGCGGGCGCCACGCTCGGCAAGGCGCTGACCGGCATCCGGGTCGTGGACCGGGAGGGCAACCGCGCCGGGCTCGGCAAGTCCCTCGTGCGGTGGTTCATCTTCTTGGTCGACGGGCCGCTCACGCTCTACTTGTGCGGCCTGATCACCTCGCTGGTGTCGAAAGGCCACCGCCGATTGGGCGACATGGGCGCCGACACCTATGTCGTTGCGAAGTCGTCCGTCGGGCGACCGGTGGCCCTGCCCGGTGCGGCCCCCGTCTACGCGGGTGCGCCGGGTGCGGCGGGTGCGCCTCCCCCGCCCGCGGCGCCAGGCCCACAGTGGGACCCCGCTCGCAACGCCTACGTGCAGTGGGATCCATCGACCGGCACGTACCGCACCTGGGATCAACAGTCGCAGACGTGGCGGTGATCCCCGGCCGCACCGTTCTCGCGGCCGTGACGATGCTCGGGCTCGTCGCGTTCGCCGGCTGCGGCAAGGACTCGAAGAAGCCGAACGCCGCGTCCGCATCGTCGTCCAGCTTCTCGTCGAGTGCCGCGCCGACGTCGACCTCGTCCTTCTCGGCATCCTCCTCGACCGAGTCGGCACCGCCGGCGTCGTCGGGGCCGTGCAGCGGTGCGGCGGTGCCGGGGTCGGCGGTGAACGTCACTTCGGCGCACGGCGACTTCGACGGTGATGGTTCGAACGACACGTTGACCGTGTACGGCACCGGTTCGACCTCGCAACCGTCGCCGTACCACGTGCACATGGATCTCGGGGGCGGCAACGGCTCCGTCGACGCGGCGATCGTCGACGCGGCGACCGACAGCGCGCAGGTCGTGAAGGCGTTGGGCGGCGCCGAGATCTCGGCGAGCGCCGGGCTGCCTCCGGATGGCTCAGGAGTCGAGGCCTTCGTGGCGATCGGATCGGGCGCGTCCGACACGCTCGTCGGCGTCTTCCAACTGACGAGCTGCACGCTCAACCGCCTGACCGGACCCCAAGGCAACGCGCCGTCGAACTTCCCGATCGGCGGGAGCGTGACGCACCTCGACGGGCTGCGGTGCGACGGGAGTGCCGGCGGCCAACGGCTCGTGGTGATGTCCGCCACGAGCGACGACGGCTTCACCTACCAGACGAAGGAAACCCGCCTCGAAGTCGCCGGTGGGCACTTCACACCGGACCCGCCGGTCACCGACACCATCGACGCACAGGATCCCCGTCTGCAGGCCTTCAGCTCACTCGACTGCCAAGGCGTGCAAGCCCCGTAGTCAGCCGCGATCCAGCACTCCGACCGAACGCAAACGGCGTTCGAGGTGGTGCTCCATTGCGCGTGTCGCGAGGTGCTCGACGTCGGTGGTCGCCGGAGTGACCGGCTGCGCCAGCGCGGATGCCAGCCGACCGCCCAAGATCGCCTG
>DASUCS010000246.1:0-14571 GCA_036275935.1 Acidimicrobiales bacterium | reverse complement strand
TGTGCATACCAACACGTTTCTGTGTTGGTATGCACAGGATTTCAGGATGTTGGGGTGAAGCGGACGGGCAGGCTCTTGAGCCCCGCCACGAGCGGCACGCCCATCGCGTCGAGCGGGACGGCGTCGCCGCAGACCTCGATGTCCGGCAGCCGCGTGAGCAGCTGGCGGAAGGCAACCGCCACCTCGCGACGGGCGAGGTGAGCGCCGAGGCAGAAGTGTGGCCCCGGTCCGCCGAACCCGACGTGCGGATTCGGGTTGCGCAACACGTTGAAGCTCTCGGGATCGTCGAACACCCGGGGGTCACGGTTGGCGGCGCCGTAGAACATCACGAGCTTGTCGCCCTCGTGGAAGTCCTGACCGGACAGCGTGAGGTCGTGCGTGACCGTGCGGCGCATGAACGTGACCGGTGATGCCACCCGCACGATCTCCTCGACCGCGGTGGGGGTCACGCCCTCGAGATCGTCCTGCCAGATCTTGCGCTGTTCGGGGTTCAACGACAGGAGGTTCATGCCGTGGCTGATCGCGGTCCGCGTCGTGTCGTTTCCGGCGACCGCCAAGAGGATGAAGAACGGGCCGATCTCCTCGGGAGCGAGCATGTCCTCGCCGAGGTCGTTGTGCACGAGCTTCGACGTGAGATCGTCCGTCGGGTTCTGACGACGCTCGTCGGCGAGCGCGTTCATCAAGTTGATGAGCTCCATGCCCGACTCGAACAGCGCCATCATCGGATCACGATCGCCGATGAACTCCGGATCGCCGGAGCCGAGGATGACGTTCGTCGCGCGCAGGACGGTGTCGAACTCGCTGCGGGGGATGCCCATCATGTCGCAGATGACCAGCAGCGGAAACGGCTGCGACAGCACCTTCACGAGGTCGACCTCGCCGTGCTCGCAGAACCCGTCGATGACCTCGGCGCAGATCGTCTCGACGGAATCGAGCACACCTTGCAGCTGCTTCGGTGTGAACGACCGCGCGACGATGCCTCGCTGACGAGCGTGACGCGGGTCGTCCATGTTGATGAACGAGCCGAAGAACTCGAGCGCCTCCTCCGGCATGTCAGGGATGTTCGGCGCACCCTTGCCCGAGCAGAAGTCCTGCGGCCGTTTGCTGATCTCGACGACCTCGTCGTAACGGGTCACGGCGTAGAAGCGCTCGACGCCACCGGACATGAAGTTCTCGAACTCCGCGGGATGGAACGGCCCTTCCTCGCGGATCTCGGCGATCTTGGCCATGCGATCCGCCAACGGCTGCTGCCAGAAGCCAGGCTGCAGGAGGGGGGACTCGAGAAGTGCGCTCATCCCGCCATCTTGCTCGACAGGTGCGACGACTTCTAACTGCGACGCTCTCGCGCGCGGCGCTTGCCCTCGTGCATCGCGTGCACCCGCCCCGGCGCGATGCCGCGTCCTTCCACGACGAGATCCGCCGGTAACGCCTGCGGCGCCGGCATCGCATGGGCCCACGGGTCGCGATCGCCCAGGATCCCGAGCGCGGTGTGCACGGTGAACTCCGCCGGCGCCACGTTCCCGAGGTCGTCCCAACCGACCGGGAACGACACCGGCACATTCGGCCGTTGACGAGGGCTGTAGGCGGCAACGACCGTGGCGCCACCCACCCGGGTGGCGTCCACGAACACCTTGCCGCCGCGGTCCTCCTTCATGAACGCCGTCGTCGCGACCTGCGGATCGAGCGCCTCCGCGCGGGCCGCGATGGCGCGGGTCGCCGCCGCGGCGTCCTCGAGCGTCGTGTCGCCGGCGACGGGGACGAAGACGTGCACTCCCTTCGCGCCACTGGTCTTCACTGCGCCCTCGAGACCGACATCAGCGAGCGCGGCGCGCACGAGGAGCGCGGCACGCACCGCGGCGCTGAACCCGTCGCCCTCGGGTGGGTCGAGGTCGAGCACGAGATGGGTCGGCGTCTCGGGATGGCTCGCGGTGACGAGCGTCGGGTGGTACTCCACCGCGCGCTGGTTGGCGAACCACAGCAGTGTCCGCCGGTCGTCGCACAAGGCATACCGAACGTCGCGCTTCGACGTCTCCGCCCAGAACGAGACCGTCTTGATCCATTCGGGTGCGTACTTCGGCACGTTCTTCTGCATGAACGCTTCCTGGCCGCGATGGACGCGGATCACGGACAACGGACGGCCCTTCAACTCGGGAAGGATGCGATCCGACACGGCGTCGAGGTAGTCGACGAGGTCGCGCTTGGTGGCGTTTGCACCGTCGAACAGCGGATCATCGAGGCTCGAGAACGAGATGCCCTCTCGCTCCTCTTTGTCGCCGCTGTTCTTGGCCATCGCTATCGAAGGAGTGCGCCGCCGTCGACGACGAAGTTCTGGCCCGTGATCCAGCCGGCTGCGTCGGACGCGAGGAACACCGCCATGCCGCCGATGTCATCCGGCACGCCGATGCGCTGGAGCGGGATCGTCGATGCCGTCGCGGCCTCGTTCGGTTCCCACAGCGCCCGAGCGAAGTCGGTCTTCACCAAGCCCGGAGCGATGGAGTTGACCCGCACCTTGGGCGCGAGCTCGTTCGCCAACTGCCTGGAGAGATGCAGCACCGCCGCCTTCGTCGCGTTGTAGTAGCCGATCGCGCCGATGTCGACGTGCAGGCCACCGATCGACGCGATGTTGATCACCGACCCTCCGTGTTCCCGCATCCACGCGTTCCACACGGCGGCGGTCCACAGCACGATGGCGCGTTGGTTGACCATGTGCGTCTTGTCCATCTGCGACGCGCTGATGCCGAGTGTCGGGCCCATGTACGGATTCGTCGCGGCGTTGTTGACGAGGATGTCGACGGAGCCGAACCGTTCGATCGTTGCCTGCGTCGCATCGATCGGGGCCGCTTCGTCGCCGGCGTTCGCCGCGAACCACGCGACATCTCCCCCATCCGGCTTCATGTCGGCCGCAGCGGCCTCGAGCTGATCCGCCTTGCGGGAGCTCAGCATCACGCTCGCTCCGGACTCTGCGAAGCCGCGGGCGATGGCGAGCCCGATGCCCTTCGACGCGCCGGTGACGAGCGCGACCTTGCCGTCCAGTCGGAGATTCATCGCCGGTGACTCTACGGAGGCGGACACGGTGCAGACCACGGCCCCCTACGCTGCGCCCATGGCAGACGACTGCACCCACCTCGACGCGGCGGCCGCCGACGTCACGCCGAGCAGCGAGGGATGCGAGGACTGCCTGCGTATCGGCGGTCAGTGGGTCCACCTGCGGATGTGCCTGAGCTGCGGTCACGTGGGGTGCTGCGACAACTCCCCCAACCGGCACGCCACCGCGCACTTCCACGCCACCACGCATCCGTTGATCCAGTCCTACGAACCCGGTGAGGACTGGTGGTTCTGCTACGTCGACGACGTCGCGTTCCTCGTCGACGGCGCGCCGTCGTTCTCGCACCCCTGACGATGCCGCGCCCCACCGTCCTCGAACGCGTCGCGGCCGTGATCGCACTCGTGTCGCTCGCGATGGTCGTGGCCGTCGCAGTCGTTGGTGCCCTCTCGAACGTGCAACAGATGCTGGCGACGTTGCTCGGCCTGATCATGGCGGTGATCGGTGGCTGGTACGTGGTCGCGCGCAGCGGGGCGACCCGCGGCGTCGCACTGATCGTCGCCGGTGGCGGTGTCCTCGTCCTCGTCACCGCGTTGCTGACAACCGACCTGAGCGCACGCCGCGTCGTCGTCGGCCTGGCGATCGCCGCGCTGTCGATTGCGGCGGCCCGCCACGCGCTGCGCCGCACACCTCGCGCCGCTCGCCAGATCGTCGAAGGGCGCACGCCCGTCCCTCCTGCCCAGCGCGGCGTGCTGCTCATCAATCCGAAGTCCGGCGGGGGCAAGGCCGAGAAGTTCAACCTGGTCGAGTGCTGCCGCGACCGCGGGATCGAGCCCATCGTCCTCGACAAGGGCGACGACCTGCTCGAGCTCGCGGAGCAAGCCATCGCTGACGGCGCAGACGTGATCGGGATGGCGGGTGGTGACGGGTCTCAAGCGCTCGTCGCGACCGTCGCGATTCGTCATGACATCCCACACGTGGTCGTCCCGTCCGGCACGCGCAACCACTTCGCGCTCGACCTCGGTCTCGACCGCGAAGACGTCGTCGGCGCGCTCGACGCGTACGACGACGCCCTCGAACACCGCGTCGACCTCGCCACCGTCAACGACCGGGTCTTCGTCAACAATGCATCGGTCGGTCTCTACGCCAAGATCGTCCAGGACCCGGACTACCGCGACGCCAAGATCTCGACGACGGCACAGAAGCTGCCGGAGATGCTCGGGCCCGACGCCGAACCTCTTGATCTCCGCTTCACGGGCCCCGACGGCATCGAGCGTCCGACGGCGCAGGTGATCATGGTTTCGAACGATCCCTACGACCTGCATCGCATCGTCGGGCGGGGCACGCGTCAGCGAATCGACCTCGGGGTGCTCGGAATCGTTGCGGCACAGATCGAGAGCGCCGGTGACCTCAGCCGTTTTCTCGCGCTGGAGGCGACCGGTCGAGCGGATCGCTTCCCCGGCTTCCACGAGTGGACCGCGCCGACGTTCCGCATCGACTCGTCGGGTCCCGTCGAGATCGGCGTGGACGGCGAAGCGTTGAAGCTCGATCCGCCCCTGTTGTTCGAGACCAAACCGCGGGTTCTGCGCATCCGCATGCCGTGCCAAGCGATCGGACTGTCTCCGACCGCCCGGGCCATCCACCTGCTGGACCGCTCGACGATCGTGCAACTGGCCCGCGTCGCGGTTGCAGCGCAAACCGATGAGTAACCGATGAGTAACCGATGAGTGAGGCCGCCGTCAGGACGCAACTCGACGGGCTCGGTGTCGAGTACGAGATCGTGCCGTGCGATCCCGCGCTGGCCGACACCGCACAGTTCTGTGAGGCCTACGGGTACGCGCCCGAGGACTCGGCCAACACGATCGTCGTGATCGGCAAGAGCGACCCGCCAACGTACGTCGCGTGCGTCGTGCTGGCGACGACCCGACTCGACGTGAACAAGACGGTGCGCAATCGACTCGGCGTGCGCAAGGCGTCGTTTGCCGACGCCGATGCGACGCGCACCCTGACGGGGATGGAGATCGGTGGCGTGACCGCCGTCGGGCTCCCTCCGGGCCTCCCGATCTGGGTCGACGCCCGTGTCATGACCCGTCCGCGGATCATCCTCGGAGGCGGCAGCCGGTCGTGCAAGGTGCTCGCGCCGCCGCAGGTGCTCACCGCGCTGCCGAATGCCGAGGTCGTCGAAGGGCTGGCCGCTCCTGCCCCTCCGAGTCTCGAATAAGTCGGTTTCGGCAACCAGAATTGCCGGGTAACAACCGCCCACGCCGGGCGGCTGGCGCCCAACGACATCTTCGAAAGGCGAGGGGATCCCGAATGGCGCGAGCACTCGACGAATTCGCAAGCGAAGCCGACGAGATCGCGGAGGAGCAACACCAGATCGCTCAGGACGTCCGGCGGCTCAACCACGAGCGCGAAGCGGGCCGGTCGTGGTCCGAGCTCCTGGCCGGAGCCGATTCCGGCCAGATGCTGCAGCTCGTGCGCTCGAGCGCCCGGCGCCTGGCGAGCTCCACCGGCCGGCTGATGCGCTACTTGGCCCACGAGCTGAGCAGCGAAGGGCTGTCCCATCGCAAGATCGGCCGCTTGCTCGGCGTGACCCATCAACGAGTCACGACCATCCTCAAGTCGCCGCGCGCTACACAGCACGACGGCTGACGCCGGGCCATTCGATGAAGCTCGATGTCGCGATCTGTCTGCCGCAGGAGGCGCAGACGGTCGCACTGATCCGTGGGGCGGTGACCAGCACGTTGTCCTTGTTCGGTGTGGAGGACGAGTGCGTCGAAGACATCCGACTGGCGTTGAGCGAGGCGTGCACGAACGTCATCGAGCACGCCCAGGCCGGCGACGAGTACGAGGTGCGGGTCGAGGTCGATGACACCCAGTGTCAGATCAGCGTGAAGAACAGCGGCAACGGCTTCGACTTCGCCGCGCTCGACGGTCAGATGCCGGACGGTCACTCTGCTCGCGGTCGAGGCGTGGCGATCATGCGCGCGGTGATGGACCAGGTCCGATTCTCGTCCGAGCCCCGAGACGGCACGATCGTGCACCTCGTCAAGCAGCTCGACGTTCGCGACGGCGGCGTCATGGATCGGCTCCGCCGACGCCAAGAGGCCCGCACCACCGACTGACGGTCTCTCGCCATACTGAGGGCGTGACGGGGCTGGAGCACGCGCAGGCGGAGCTGGAGGCCGGGCTCGCGTGCCTCCCGGTGGACATCGATGGCGCGGTGGCGCATCTGTCGGCTGCGGTCCGGGCGTTCGACGCGGCGGGCGACCGACGCGGTGGAGCACTCGCCTGCTCACGTCTCGGCAACGTGTTCGCCGACTTCATGGGCAACAGAACCGCGGCGCGCGCCTGGTTCGCCCGCGCGGATCGGCTCGTCGCGGACGAACCACCGTGTCTCGAGCAGGGTTGGGTTGCGGTCGCGCCGCTCGGCTGCGACGTCGACGATCCGGACTCGTTGCTCGCTCGCGCCGAGCTCGCACTCGATCGCGCGCGACAGTTCGGCACCGTCGGTCTCGAGATCAAGGCGCTCGCCGACGGTGGGCTCGCGCACGTGCAGGCGGGCCGGCTCGAGCAGGGCATGGCCATGCTCGACGAAGCGATGGCGCTCATCTGCGCCGAACAACCGGAGACGGGGCACGGCCAGTGGGTCACCGGCCAGTCGGTCTGCTCCTTCTACACCGCGTGCTACTTCACCGCAGACTTCGACCGTGCGGCCGCGTGGACCGTGCCGTTGCGCGAGCACGGCGTCGTCGGCTCCGCACCCGGCAGCGCCGCCTTCCTCAGCGCCCATTGCGACACGGTCCGCGCCACCCTGCTGTGCGAGCTCGGTCGGTGGGGCGAAGCGGAGGCGGTGCTCGAACAGGCGATCTCGATGTTCGAGTCGACGATGCACTCGCCGTCGTGGCATCCGGCCATCCAGCTCGCCGACCTCCGCGTACGCCAAGGCCGTCTCGCAGAGGCGGAGGCGCTGCTGCTCGGAAAGGACGCGTCGATCCAGGCGCTGCTTCCGGCCGCCCGACTCCACTTCGAGCGCGGCGAACACGCGCTGGCGCTCGCCACGGCCCGCCGCGGGATGCGCACGATGGGCGACGACAAGCTGCGGTCGGTCGAGTTGCTGACCGTGATGGCCGACGCCGCGCTGGCGTCAGGCGACACCGCCGCGGCGCTGTCGGCCATCGCCGACCTCGACGCGCGTTCCGGTTCCGTCGAGGTCCCGCCGATCCGCGCTCGAGCGTCGGCGGCGCGCGCTCGGGTGCTGGCGGCGACTGGCGACCTTGCAAGTGCGATCAAGGAGATGGAGCGCGCGGTGGACGCGCTGGTCGACAGCGCCGCACCGTGGCTCAACGCCGTGCTCCTCCTCGAGCTCGCTCGGTTGCACGAGGCGTCCGGTGACCGTGCCAATGCACTCGTCGACGCGAAAGCCGCCGCTGCGCTCCTCACCGACCTGGACGTCGTGCTCAGCGCCGTGGATCAAGCCACCCTCGCGCACCTCCTGGGTTCGCCGGCGCCTGCGGCCCGAGCGGAGGCGACGCTGCGGCTCGACGGCAAGTGGTGGGAGGCGACGTGTGGATCGGTCTCGGTGCGGGTCGCCGACACCAAGGGCATGCGGTACGTCGCTGCGCTCGTCGCCTGTGCGGAATGCGAACGGCACGCGTTCGACCTCGTCGACGCCGTCGAAGGTGTCGGCGAGGTCGACCGCCGTGTGCTGGGCGATGCCGGCGAGCTCGCGGACAGCCGCGCCCGGGCGCACTACCGCCAGCGCGTCGAGGCCCTGCGGTCGCAGATCGACGAAGCACTGGAGGCCGGGGCGGATCAACGGGCCATGGAGCTGCAGGACGAGCTCGACGCCATCCTGACGCAGCTCGCCCAGGACTTCGGGCTCGGCGGCGCGCCTCGCACTGCATCGTCGGCCGCCCAGAAAGCTCGGCTCAACGTGACCAGGGCGGTGCGAGCGGCGACAGCCAAGCTCGCCGAGGCGCTGCCGGACGCCGGCGCCGCGCTCGATCGCAGCATCCGAACCGGTCTCTTCTGCGCGTATGCCCCCGAGCCTGGGGACATCCGCTGGATTGTTCAGTCCTGACTGAACCGCGGCCCGCCGGGTTGAACGCCTTCAGGGCATGACCAACGAGAACACCACCACCATCGACGAGATCGCCGACGGCATCTACCGCCTGTCGACGTACGTTCCCGAGATCGCGCCGCCGGCGGGATTCACGTTCAACCAGTTCCTCATCAAGGCCGAGCAGCCGCTGCTGTTCCACGCAGGCCAACGGTTCCTGTTTCCGATGTTGTCCGAGGCGGTGAACACGATCGTGCCGGTTGAGTCCCTGCGCTGGATCACCTTCGGTCACGTCGAGTCCGACGAGTCGGGCGCGATGAACATGTGGCTCGCCGCAGCCCCACAGGCGGAAGTGGCGCACGGCGGTCTCGGCTGCATGGTGTCGCTCAATGACCTGTGCGACCGTCCGCCGCGGCCCCTGGCCGACGGCGAGGTGATCGACCTCGGTGGCAAGCGCGTGCGCCACATCGACACCCCGCACGTGCCGCACGCGTGGGAAGCGCGAGTCCTGTTCGAGGAGACGACGGGGACGCTGCTCTGCGGCGACCTGTTCACGCAGCTCGGCAACGGGCCGGCCGTGACGAACGACGATGTCGTCGCTCCGGCGATCGAGGGTGAGGAGATCTTCCACGCGAGCTGTCTCTCGCCGCAGACGCCCGACACCATCCGCCGACTCGCGGAGCTGTCACCGACGACGCTCGCGCTGATGCACGGCCCTTCGTTCCAGGGCGACGGCGCGGCTGCACTGTCTGCGCTGGCGGACTACTACGCCCAGCAGATCGAGAACGCGCTCGTCACCGTCAGCTGATCAATGCTCGGGCTCGGGTCGGCTCTCCGGAGGGTGAGCCGGCCCAGACCTATCGGGATGCCAGCTGATCATCAGCAGCGTGGCGTCGTCCTTCAGTTGGCCATCGTGATGGTCGACGACCGCGTGGCTGAGACGGCGCACGATCTCGGCGTCAGGCGTGTCCGACGCAATGGCTCGATGCAGGAAGTCCTGCAAGCGCTCGAGCCCGAAGTCCTCACCGTCCGCCGAGCGCGCTTCGACGATCCCGTCGGTGTAGAGCAGCACACGGTCATCGGGCTCGAGCGACAGCTCCTGCGGTTGGGCGGCGGCGGAGACCCCGGTGATCGACGCGAGGCCCAGCGGAGGGATGCTCGGCCGGCCCATCGTGCCGACGACGCGTCCGTGGCGGATGTGGAGCGGCGGCGGATGGCCGGCGTTGATCCACCGCAGCAGCCCCCGCGCAACGTCGAGGGTGACGAGGATCGCGGTGCTGAACATGATGTCGCCGAACTGGCCCTCTATGGCCGCATCGATCGTGGCCGCGATCTGCGGTAGATCCAGTTGCTTGCGACGGGCGTGTCGGTACGCGGCGACCGCGACGGCCGACACGACGCTCGCATTGAAGTCGTGCCCGATGGCGTCGAACACCGCGGCGTGGAGCACGCCGTTGTTGTACGCGTAGTCGCACGTGTCGCCCGCGGCTGAGTACGCCGGCTCGATCGCCGACACCACCGAGAGGTCGGTCGTCGCGAACGTCTGCGGCGGCATCAGGTCGCGTTGCAGATCGGCCGCCATGGTCATGGGGCGGTCGCACCTCGCGAGGGCGAAGAGGTCCGTGTACTGACCTTTGCTGACGACCTCCGCTGCCGCGATCGCCGCGATGCGGGTCAGCATCTCGCGTCGGTCGTCGTCCAGCTCGGCGACTTCGAACTGGATCACGCCGAGGCGGTCGACTCCGTCACGCAGTGGCACCCAGAGCGTGATCCGATCGTCTCGATGCGTCTCGACGGTCTCGTTGGTGACGTACGCGCGACCGCCCATCGTGCCGTTGACGTCGAAGGCCTTCGCGTCCGGATCGGCGTACGGGAGCAGACGGCGGAGGCTGTGATCGATCAGGTAGATGCGGACCGCCCGAGCCCCAGAGGCCTCCGCCACCTCGAGCGTCAGATCTGCGAGCCGATCGGGCGGGATCAGACGTGCGGCGTCGAGGAGTCGAATGAGTGCGTCGGAATCCGAGGTGTCGCGAGGCATGGCCATCACCCATTGTCCCGAAGGAGACGCCCGACGCAGGCACGGGGAGCCAACCCTGCGGGACGGGCGGGCGCGGGTCACGGGGTGTGCCCGCCCGCCCGGGTCGTCAGGATGAGCGCTTGCGGGCGGCCTTCGTCGCGCTCGCCGCCTTCTTCAGCCGCAGCGCCTCGTCCCGTGCGGTCAGTGCGTCGTCTTCGACCTCGAGCGCGTCCGCCTGCGTGTCGAGAACCCGGAGCCGCTGCTCCTTGGCCTTGCGCTCGCTGGTCGCCTTCTGGCGTCGCTCCGCTTCCTCGACCGCCTGCTGCTGCTTCTTGGCGCTCTTCTCGATCTCTTGCGTGTGCTGCTCGCGCTCGTGCTCGACGGCCTGCTTCTGCTGTGTTGCGGCGCGCTCGGCCTGCTCCCGCCGGGCGTCGGCGGCTTCTTGCTGCTTCGCGAGCCGCGCGTCCGACTCCTGCTTCTTGCGCTCCGCATCGAGCCGCAACTCGAGCGCTCGCTGCCGTTCGTCGGCCGCAACCCGTCGCTTTCGCGCGTCCTCTTGCAGGACGTCGTCGCCCAGCAGCATGCCGACACGGTCGCGGATCGTCGCGTCCAACCGATCGACGACGAGCATCACCGGCGTCCGCGGGCCGTGGTCACCATTCGGCAGCAGCTGACTGGCGGCGTCGAGCGGCAGCCGCGTCACCCGCAGCCAGGCGTCCAACGTGGTTCGACTCAGATCTCGAACGTTCATCACTTCTCCTCCGGATCGATCGCCTCGGCGGTCTTCTCCGCCTTCTTCGCCTCTTGTTCCAGCCGGGCCGCCTCGGCGGCGTCCTCGGCGCGACGGCGCAGGGCGGCCTGCTCCGCGGCGTCCGCCGCCCGCTCCTGCGCACGCTCATCCGCCTCGATCGACGCCTTCTTGCGCTCGGCGTCCGCCGCCGTCTGCGCCTCGGCCCGTGCCTCGTTCTGCTCGATCGCGCGCTCTCGGTCTTCGGCCGCGAGCTCCGCCTTCAGCCGATCTCGTTCTGCCGCGGCCTCCGCACGCTGCTCCTCGACCGACGCCGCCTCGAGACGCTCTTCGGCCTCTTCACGCTCGCGCCCGGCACGAACCTCGGCCTCGGCGCTCGCCTGCTGCAGATTGCCTTCACGCTGCAACTCGTCGTTGCCGACGATCTTGCCGACCGCGGCCTTCGCCTTGCCGACGACCTGCCCCAGAACTCCGCCCGCGGTTGTTTCAGTTGATTCCGTGTCGGACACGCCAGCACTCCCTCGTAGATGCAAATGGGCGTTGAATGTGAACGCGTTCCCAAGCGTCCGACCGGGTAACCCACTTCGGCGTTCACTAGACAGTCTTCGTGCGCATCCTCGTGACGAACGACGACGGCGTTGATTGCGTCGGGATCCACGTACTGGCACGACGGCTTGCCGCAATTGGTGACGTGGTCGTCGCGGCCCCCGATCGCGAGTACTCGGGCGCGAGCGCGGCGCTCGGCACGCTCCACCTGATCCATCCCGAGGTGCGACGCATCGACATCGACGGAGTCCCAGAAGCGTGGGCCGTGAGCGGACCGCCCGCGTTGTGCGTCGTGTTCTCCCGCCTCGGCGTGTTCGGCGGCGCGTTCGATCTCGTCGTGTCCGGGATCAACCCCGGCGCCAACGCCGGACGGGCGATCTATCACTCGGGCACCGTGGGTGCGGCACTGACGGCCCGAAACGGCGGCGTGTCGGCCGTTGCCATCAGCCAAGCGGTGGCCGGGTTCGGCGTCGAAGGCCAGGGCTGGGACGAGATGCTCGAGGACCAGCAGTGGGACACCGCCGCGGACGTGGCCGCGATCGTCACCGAAGGGATGCTCGACGCGCTCGCCGACCGTCCCTTCGTGCTCAACGTCAACGTGCCGAACGTGCCGTTCGATCAGATCCTCGGCTGGCGGCGCACGTCGGTCGCCGCGCTCCCGCCACGCGCGCTCGCGAGCGCGCAACTCGTCGCGAAGCCAGGGCACGACAACGTGTTCGACGTGCACATGGACTGGGGCGATCCGTACGTGCTGCCCGACGACACCGACAGCGGTGCTGTCGAGGCCGGCTACGTATCGGTCACCGCGTTGAGTCGCATCGCGGACGACCCCGATGTCGAGCTGAAGGGGGTGTTCGCCCCGTTGGACGCGTGACCTACGGTCAGTGCGTGCGCCGCGCCATCTGGACCGATGCTGGACTCGAGATCGTCGACGCCGAACCCGGTCCGTTGCCCGAGGGGTGGGTCCGCCTGAAGGTCGAGGCGTGCGGGATCTGCGGGTCCGACCTGCACTTCTGGCACGGCGACATCCCTCGCCCGGTCGGCACCGCGCCGGGCCACGAGTTCGCCGGCACGGTGATCGATGGCCCCGCCGCACTCGCGGACGTCCGTTACGCGGTGTCGCCGAACGTGAGTTGCGGGCGTTGCGAGTTCTGCACGACCGGACGCTCGAACCTGTGCCGGCGCGGTGGCTACGGCATCGGCCTCGGTCGTGACGGCGGGCTGTCGGAGATCGTGGACGCGCCTGTCGTCAACCTGGCGCCGCTCCCCGACGGCGTCGATCCCGTCACCGCGTCACTCACCGAACCACTCGCGGTTGCGGTGCGGGGCGTCGGGTTGGCAAACGTCGAATCCGACAGCAAGGTGCTCGTGCTCGGCGCCGGCACCATCGGTTTGTGCGCGGCCCTCGTAGCTCGCGATCGCGCGGCGACCGTCACGATGACCGCCCGCCATCCGCATCAGCGCGCCGCGGCCGAGCGATTGGGCGTACACGTGCTCGGCGAGAACGACGCGGTGCCGTGGGCCAAGGAGGAGAAGCCCGACGTCGTCATCGAGACCGTCGGCGGAGCAGCCGGCACAGTCGATGACGCGCTGCGCGCCGTGCGCCGCGGTGGTCGCATCGTCGTGCTCGGTTCGTTCAACGATGCGAAGCCGGTTGATCTGCGCGCGCTGATGATGAAGGAGGTCGCGCTGCTCGGTTCGTTCTGCTACGGCAGCGGTGACCGCGAGCCGGAGTTCACCACCGCGGCGCGGTTGACCGGACGATGGCGCGACGAGCTTCGCGCCATCACGACACATCAGTTCCCGCTCGACCAGATTTCCACCGCGTTCGACACGGCCAACGACAAGTCCACCGGCGCCATCAAGGTCACGCTCGTTCCCTGAGGTTCACGGTCGCTGACGCTTCTGGCAGTACCGGCAACACAATTCTGTGTTGCCGGTACTGCCAGAACGAATGGGCTAGCGGAACTCGAGGCCGGGGAAGTCGCCCCGATTGCGCCATTGGTCGAGGTATTGGAAGTAGGCCATCGCGCCACCGGGGTAGCCGAGGAACCAGTCGATGCCGCCGCCCTTGCCTTCGTTGTTGTAGTAGCCGGGCGTGCACTCGAGCGATCCGATGGTGCCGATGCGCGGCGCCGAGTACAGCAGCTCCATCCACTCGTCCTGCGCTTCCTTCGTCACCTCGACCTCGCGGCTACCGGTATCGAGCGTGTGCCGAATGATCATCGCCAGCGTGAGGCCCGCCTCGGTGAAGTTGTGCGGCACGTTCGAG
This sequence comes from Acidimicrobiales bacterium, assembly GCA_036275935.1. Classification (GTDB taxonomy): domain Bacteria; phylum Actinomycetota; class Acidimicrobiia; order Acidimicrobiales; family JACDCH01; genus DASUCS01. The sequence continues at coordinate 883 of DASUCS010000246.1, read as the reverse complement.
ATGAGGTTGCCGCCCTGCGCGACCTGCACGATGAACATGTTCGGGAAGCCGTGCACGTGCATGCCGTGCTTCGTGACCATCCCGTCGGCCCACACCTCGGACAGCTTCATGCCGTCACGTCCGATGATGTCGTACCCCGCCCGGCGCTCGAACGGCGTGCCCACCTCGAATCCCGACGCGTAGATGATGCAGTCGACCGGGTACTCGACACCGGCGACGACGACACCGTTCTCGGTGATGCGCTCGACACCTTTTCCGTCGGTGTCGATGAGGTGCGTGCCCGGCTCGTTGTACGCCTGCAGGTACTCGTCGTGGAAACAGGGCCGCTTGCACAGCTGGCGGTACCACGCCTTCAAGTTCTGCGCCGTCACCGGGTCCTTCACGATCGCGTCGACGCGGTCCCGGATCTCGCTCATCTTCTCGAAGTCCGAGTCCTCGAACGCCGCCATCATGTTCTCGGGCGTGAACTCCTCGGCGGGCAGCGACATGATCTTCTCGCGGATGCGCCGTGCGAGGTCGGTCCAGCCGTCCTGGACGAGATCCTCCTCGGGCATCGCAAACCCGGTCTGGATGGCCGTGAAGTTCTCGAGCCACCGGCGCTGCCAGCCCTCCGTCGCGATCTCCGCGAACCAGTCCGGGTCGATGGGACGGTTGTTGCGCACGTCGACGGACGACGGCGTGCGCTGGAACACGAACAGCTCCTTGCACGCGGCAGCGAGGGGCGGGATGCACTGCACCGCGGTCGCGCCCGTACCGATGATCCCGACGCGCTTGTCCGCCAGCTTCTCCATGGGCGCGCCCTGCGGATCGCCGCCGGTGTAGTCGTAGTCCCAGCGGCTGGTGTGGAACGAGTGACCCTTGAAGTCTTCGAGGCCGGGGATCC
>DASUCS010000245.1:0-3224 GCA_036275935.1 Acidimicrobiales bacterium | reverse complement strand
ACCGCGTCGACGCCCGGCGCGCCCGGCGACAAGGACTCGATCGGCGCCGCGATCGCCCCGCTGACCGAGCAGATGGCGGCGCTGCAGAACCGGCTGTGGGCTGAATCCAAGCAGTCGCTGCTGATCGTGCTGCAGGCGATGGACACGGGCGGCAAGGACGGCACGATCAAGCACGTCTTCACGGGCCTCAATCCGCAAGGCGTGCGCGTTGCCGCCTTCAAGGCGCCGTCCGAAGACGAGCTGAAGCACGACTTCCTCTGGCGCGTGCACCACCAGGCACCGGCCAAGGGCGAGATCGTCATCTTCAACCGTTCGCACTACGAGGACGTGCTCATCGTGCGTGTCCACTCGATCGTTCCCGAGAAGGTGTGGCGAGCGCGCTACGAAGCGATCGCCGACTTCGAACGCCACCTCGTCGAGTCAGGCACGACGATCGTGAAGCTCTGGTTGCACATCTCGCCGCAGGAGCAGAAGCGGCGCTTGCAGGCGCGGCTCGACGATCAGACCAAGCGGTGGAAGTTCAACCCGGACGATCTCGACGAACGCAAGCTGTGGAGCGACTACATGGCCGCGGCCGAGGAGATGCTCCAGCGGACCTCGACGGACGACGCTCCCTGGTACGTCGTGCCCGCGGACCACAAGTGGTATCGGGACTGGGTGGTGAGCCGCGTGCTGGCCGACACGCTCGAATCGATGGCTCCGAAGTACCCCGACCCGCCCGACCTTCAGCATTGCGAGATCCCGGACGTCTGAAGATAACGTCGCCGTTCTCGGGGGCTTCCAGGAGGAGGAGATCGTGGGCAACGCTGTTCCTTTGGTCGACTACTTGGTGCTGGGCGACAAGCCGCACCTCGTGGCCAACCAGTGCACCGACTGTGGTGCGCGCTTCTTCGACCGTCGCAACGCGTGCGCGTCGTGTGGCGGCACGTCGTTCGAGAAGGCGGAGGTACCGACCGAGGGTGAGGTGAAGGCGTTCACGATCGTGTCGCTCGCCGCGCCTGGCATCCCGACGCCTTTCGTCGCCGCGGTGATCGACTGCGACGGCACCAGCGTGCGCGGCAACGTGATCAACACGGAACCCGATCCCGATCACGTCAGCCTCGGTATGAAGGTCAAGCTCGCGACGTATCCCATCGGCACCGACGACAACGGCGTCGAAGCCATCGGCTTCGGCTTCGAGCCCGTCTGATCCCAAGGAGAACACGACATGGCAGACAACGTCTGGATCCTCGGGATCCACATGACCAAGTTCGGCAAGCACCCGGACAAGGACACCGTCGACCTCGCATCCGAAGCGGCGCTGGGCGCGCTGAAGGACGCGGGTGTGTCGATGAAGGACATGGGTGTGCTCGCCGCCGGCAACCTGATGGCAGCCAGCGCGGGCGTCGGCCAGATGCTGCAGAAGCAGATCGGTCAGACCGGAATCCCCGTGTACAACGTCGCCAACGCGTGTGCCACGGGCGCAACCGCGCTACGTACGGCCGTCATGGCCGTGAAGGCGGGCGAGTGCGACTACGGCCTCGCTGTCGGCGTCGAGAAGCTCGCGGGCGCGGGCCTGCTCGGTGCCGGCGGTGGCGCGCCGAAGAGCGACAAGAAGGAGTGGAACCCGAGCGGACGCTTCGGTTCCGTCGCCACGACCGACGGCCGCATCGGCACGAACACGATGCCGGGCGTCTTCGCGCAGGTGGGCATGGAGTACGGCCACAAGTACGGCGGTACGTCGTTCGAGCTGTTCGCCCGCATCAGCGAGAAGAACCACGCGCACTCGACGCTCAACCCGCTGGCCGCGTATCAGAAGAAGTTCACGATCGACGAGATCATGAACGACGTGATGATCGCCTACCCGAACACGCGGCCGATGTGCTCGGCGAACTGCGACGGTGCGGCCGCTGCGGTTGTCGTGTCCGATGCGAAGCTCAAGACACTCGACCCCGATCAGCGCCGTCGCGCGATCAAGGTCAGCGCGTCGGTGCTCACCACCGACCCGTGGCAGGAGGCGTGCCAGGTCCTGCCCGACGTCAACACGCTGACGCGCAACGCGGCCGAGAAGGCGTACGCGCAAGCGGGTGTCGCGCCGGAGGATCTCGACCTCGTCGAGCTGCACGACTGCTTCGCGACCGCCGAGCTCGTGCACTACGACAACCTGATGCTGTGCGCGCCGGGTGAGGCCGTGCCGTTCTTCGAGTCGGGCGCGACGTGGCGGGACGGCTCGACGCCGGTGAACGTGTCCGGTGGTCTCGAGTCCAAGGGCCACCCGATCGCGGCGACCGGCATCGCCAACATCTGGGAGGTCTGCCATCACCTGCGCGGTGAGGCCGGCGACCGTCAGATCGAGGGCGCCAACGTGGGTCTCGCCCACGTCATCGGCCTCGGCTCCGCCTGCGGCGTCCACATCCTCGAAAAGGCCGCCTGACAGTTCGTTTTGGCAGCACCGGCAACACGGAAATGTGTTGCCGGTGCTGCCAAAAGCGTCATGTCACGAGGTGGGCGAGCTCCTCGAGGTGCGTTGGCGCGGTGCCGAACGTGTGCTGGAGGGTGAGCAGCCGCTTGTAGAAGAGGTGGATGTCGTGCTCCCACGTGTAGCCGACGCCGCCGAACACCTGGATCGCGTCCGCGCCGATGCGGTGGAACGCGTCGGACGCGTAGGCGATCGCCATCGTCGCGGCGCGGTGCGCCTCGTCGGCTGACTCGTTGTCGGCGGCCCACAACGCGTAGTACGCCCCGGCCCGCCCGAGCTCGAGTGCGGTCAACATGTCGGCGCACAAGTGCTGCACCGCTTGGAACGACCCGATCGGGCGATCGAACTGCACACGCTCGTGGCCGTACGCCACCGCCATCTCCAAGGCCACGCTCGCCGCGCCGACGCCGTCGATCGCGTAGCCGATCTTCCAGCGGTCGAGCGCGCCCTGCAGATCGGGATGCTCGAGCTTGCGACCGCGTTCGTTCACGGTGATCGCGCCGACCTTGCGGCTGCCGTCGACCGTGCTCACCGGGACGGCATCGAAGTCACCGACGACGTAGAGGTCGTCGCCATCGACGATCACCACGACATCCGCCGCCATTGCGTCGGGCACGCGGCCGACGTCCACCGCGAGTGTCGCGATCACCGAGTCGTCGTCGAGCCCCGCCCAACGCGCGGCCAGCGTCGACAGGTACGGCCCGGGATGGACGGCCCGTCCCATCTCCTCGAGCACCACGCCGACGTCGGTCATCGTGAGCTCGGG
>DASUCS010000244.1:0-6087 GCA_036275935.1 Acidimicrobiales bacterium | reverse complement strand
CGACGCAGCCCCCACCCGGCGGCACCGAGGCCATCGGCCTTTTGGCCGCCATCATCATCCTCTTCATCGCGTTCGGTTCGTTCCTCGCGATGAGCCTGCCGATCATCGCCGCCATCTTCGGCGTCGGCATCGGCCTCGTGTTCGTCACGCTGCTGAGTCACGTGATGACCGTTCCGTCGTTCGCGCCGTACGTCGCATTGATGATCGGTCTCGGTGTCGGGATCGACTACGCGCTGTTCATCGTCGTGCGATACCGCACCGGACTGCATGATGAACTCGACCCCGAGTCGGCGAACGTGCTCGCACTCACGACGGCGGGGCGCGCAGTGCTGTTCGCCGGCTGCACCGTGATCATCTCGCTGCTCGGCATGTTCATGATGGGGATCGAGTTCATCTACGGGCTGTCGATCGGCGCGATTCTCGCTGTGCTCATGACGATGCTCGCGTCGGTCACGTTGGTGCCGGCGATCATGGGCTTCGCTGGTGGCAAGCTCGCGGCGAAGGCACATCAGCGGACGCACCACCGCGAGACGATGGCCTACAGGTGGAGTCGACAGATCCAGAAGCGACCGTGGGTCATGGCCGCGGTCAGCCTCGTCATCCTGGTCGTGCTCGCGCTGCCGATGCTGTCGATCCGGCTCGGCGTGGCCGACCAAGGCAACGACCCGACCTCACTGACGACACGTCGCGCGTACGACCTCATCGCCAGGGGATTCGGCCCCGGCACCAACGGTCCGATCCTGCTGGCCGCCAGCTTCTCGGGCACGACCAACGCCGACAGCGTCAAGCAGTTCGCGGACTCGCTGCACTCCGATCCGGACATCGCGTTCATTGCGCCGCCCAACATCAGCCCGTCCGGTGACGCGGTGGTCGTGCCCGTCATTCCGAAGGGCGCGCCGCAGGATCGCTCGACGGAGAACCTCGTGCACCGACTGCGCGCCGAGATCGCACGCGCCGGACTCGACATGCACGTCGGCAGCATCACCGCGGTCGCAATCGACGCGAGCGACCACGTCGGTGCACGGTTGCCGCTCATGGTCGCGGCGGTGATCATCCTGTCGTTCCTGCTGCTGCTGGCCGTGTTCCGCTCTGTTCTCGTCGCGGTCAAGGCCGCGGTCATGAACCTGTTGTCGATCGGCGCTGCCTACGGCGTGATCGTCGCCATCTTCCAGTGGGGATGGCTGAGCGACGTCGTCGGAATCGGCAAGCCGGGGCCGATCGAGTTCTGGGTGCCGATGATGTTGTTCACCATCTTGTTCGGGCTGTCGATGGACTACGAGGTCTTCCTGCTGTCCCGAGTGCGCGAGGAGTACCTGCTCAGTGGCGACAACGCGACCGCGGTCGCCGATGGGCTCGCCTCGACCGCTCGGGTGATCACTGCGGCCGCGGCGATCATGATCTCGGTGTTCATGTCGTTCGTGCTCGGCGACCTCCGTGTGCTCAAGCTCATGGGGCTCGGCTTGGCCACCGCGGTGTTCATCGACGCCACGATCGTTCGGATGGTGCTCGTGCCGTCGACGATGGAGTTGCTGGGTAAGGCCAACTGGTGGTTGCCGAAGTGGCTCGACCGCATCGTCCCCCGCATAAGTGTGGAAGCACCGCCGGACGTGCGGCCGACCGGCGATGAACGCACGCCGGAGCCCGTCGGGATCGCTCGCTGACCACGCTCATCTCCAGTTCGCTGTGACCTTGGCCTCTTACGGCGCCGTCACGGTCGTAGGACGATCGACCGTGTGACGACGCGCGAGGGAGGCGAACCATGGACTCGACCCGTCCGATCTTCGTGATCGACTACGTCGACCGGCCGTTCGACGCGGTGTGCGAGCGCCTTGCCGACTGGCAGGACCAATGCCTGTTCGTGGGAGATGACCGCCCAGCGGTCGGACGGGCCGGGAAGGTCGATCGGATCGCCGATCACGTCGTGCGCCTTGCGATGCTCGGCGACGACGGGCGGCAGATCGGCGAGCTCCGTGCGCTGGCCGTCTCGACCGGCGACAACCCACTGACCGAAGTGCTCGTGTTCACCCGACCGTTGGCCGAGAGCGCGTCCAGTCGTTCGGTCGCACTGCGATGGGCGCGCTCGATGCTCGAGACTGCCGTGCGCCGTCTCGAAGCGACCGCTCGTGACCCGCTGCCGAGCCGGGCGAGCTGACGCAACGAAGGAGGCGCAATGGACCGGATGAACCCACTCGACGCGTCGTTCCTCTATCTCGAGAACGGCGTCACTCACATGCACGTCGGGTCGTGCGCGATCTTCGAGGGACCCACGCCCCCATACGACGAGCTTCTTCGGGCATTCGGCGCAAAGCTCCCGCTCGTGCCGCGCTACCGCCAGCGCGTGCGCTTCGTGCCGTTCGATCTCGGGCGACCCGTGTGGGTCGACGATCCGCATTTCAACCTCGAGTACCACGTCCGCCACAGCGCGCTGCCGCGCCCGGGCACTGGCGCGGAGCTGGAGCGATTGATGGGCCGCGTGATGTCACAGGAGCTCGACCGCAACCGTCCACTGTGGGAAGCGTGGGTGGTGGAGGGGCTCGAGGGCGGCAAGTGGGCCCTCATCAGCAAGGTCCACCACTGCATGATCGACGGCGTCTCCGGGGTCGATCTCGTCATGGTCATGCTCGATCAGACTCGCGAGCCCACGCCGCCTGCGATGGACGACTGGGATCCCGAGCCCGAGCCATCGTCGCTGCGGCTCGCCGCCGACGCCGTGAGCAGCCTGCTCACCAGCCCGCGCGAGCAGGCACGCGCCGTTCGGTCGGTACTCCGGCAACCACGTGAGGCCCTGAGGCGAGCACGCGTCCTCACGACCGGGCTCCACAACTTCGGGACCGCATTGCGGCCGACGCCGCCGACGACCGTCGACGGCAGCATCGGTCCTCACCGCCGGTGGACGTCCGCCCGCACGACGCTCGATGACGTGCGCGCGGTCCGCCAGGCGTTCGGAGGCACCGTCAACGATGTCGTCTTGACGGCGATCGCCAGCGGATTGCGCGATCTGATCCTCAGCCGCGATGAAGATCCGTCCGAGGTCACTCTGCGGTCGCTGGTACCGGTCTCGATGCGCTCGGCCGACGCGCACGGGGTGTACGACAACCGCGTCTCCGCGATCTTCTTCGACCTGCCGGTCGACATCGCCGACCCGATCGAACGACTTGCGGCGGTTCGCGCTGAAATGGCCCGCCTCAAGGAGTCGCACGAGCCGGAGGCCGGCGAGGTGCTCACGTCACTCGCCGGCACCTTCCCCGCGCTGACCGCCCAGGCCACCCGCCTCGCGGTGCGGCTGATGACCCGGATGCCGCAACGTTCGATGAACACCGTCACGACGAACGTCCCTGGTCCGCCGATGGCCCTGTACGCCGGCGGGCGCGAGATGCTCGAGTATCTGCCCTTCGTACCGCTCGGGCCCGGGGTCCGTGTCGGCGTCGCGATCCTCTCGTACCACGGCGGGATCAGCTTCGGCGTCACCGGAGACTTCGACACCGTTCCTGATGTGCAGGTGGTCGGGAGGGGTATCGAACGAGCGATGGTCGAGCTCGTGCGCCTCGCGGACGGCGAACCGGATGAGACGATCGATCTCACCGCCACTCGGTCGACTGAAGGAGTCGCATGAAGGAGCTGGTCGCGTCACGAACGTTCTTCCCCGCGATCGAGCGCTACAGCTCAAAGGTCGGTTTTCACGACGGCGACTATCACGGCACGTTCGCGCAGTACGGCGAACGCGTGCTGCGGCTGTGCGATGCGATCAAACGCGAGCTGGGTATCGGCCGCGAAGACCGGTTCGCGATCATGGCGACGAACAGCCATCAGTACCAGGAGCTCTACGCCGCGGCCTTTCTCGGCGCCGGCATCGCGAACCCCCTGAATCTTCGGCTCGCTGGCAAAGAGCTGCAGTTCATCCTCGCGGACTCCGGTACCAAGGCCGTGTTCGTCGATGCGGCGTTCGCCGACCACTTCCTTCGCAACATCGCCGAGGTCCGCAGCGAGTTGCCGATCGAGAAGATCGTGCTGATCGGCGATGCCGACGTACCGCACGACGTGAAGTACGAAGATCTCGTCGCCGCCGCCCACCCGGTCACTCCTGAGGAACCCGACGAGGACGACCCCGTCATCCTCATGTACACCGGCGGTACGACAGGACTTCCGAAGGGTGTGCTACTCGATCAGCGCGCCGAGCTCCTGAACCTGTACCACATCGCGATCGCGGTCTCGTTGGACGACTCGCGCGTGTACCTGCACCAAACCCCGATGTTCCACGCCGCGTCGATGGGCGGTGTGCTCGGGCTCCCCGCGTGTGGCGGCACGTCGGTGTTCGTGCCGATGTTCGAGCCCGAGGCGGTCATGTCGCTCGTCGAGCAGTACGGCGTCAACTGGACCGTGATGGTTCCGACGATGATCGCCCTCGTCCTCGACCATCCCAAGTTCCGGCCGGAGCGATTCGGGTCGCTTCTCGACTTGGTCTACGGCGCGTCACCCATGCCGACCGCGCTGCTGCACCGCATCCGCGAGACGTTTCCGGACCTGAACCTCTGGCAGGGCTACGGGATGACCGAGTGCTCGTCCGTGCTCACGATGCTCACCGCCGACGACCACCGGGCCGGTGATGCGCGCCTGAGATCGGCGGGACGGCCGGTCCTCGGCGTCAACATCACGATCCAGGATCCCGACACGGGAGAGATCCTCGGCCCTGGGCAGAACGGTGAGGTCTGCGCGCGTGGCGGCAACTTCATGATCCGGTACTGGAACCGTCCCGACGACACCGAGCGCGCCTTTCGTGACGGCTGGTACCACACCGGGGACGAGGGTCATCTCGACGAGCACGGTTACCTCCACCTCGTGGATCGGGTGAAGGACATGATCGTGACAGGCGGCGAGAACGTGTACTCGGTCGAAGTCGAGAACGCGATATCGACGCACCCCGCCGTCGCGCAGGTCGCGGTGATCGGGATCCCCCACGACACGTGGGGCGAACAGGTCCACGCCATCGTCGTGCTCAAGCCCGGCACCACCGCGACGGCCGAAGAGATCATTGATCACGCGCGCCAGACGATCGGCGGCTACAAACTGCCGAAGTCCGTCGAGTTCCGCACTGAACCAATTCCGCTGTCCGGTGCGCTCAAACCGCTCAAGCGCGAGCTGCGTCGCCCGTACTGGGAGAAGCACGGCTCCGGAGGCTGACCGAACCGCCGGATTCGTACCTGTCACCCGATCTGGAACACTCCGAGACCACCGATGCTCGCGTCGGAGAACTTGTGCGTGACCATCACGTACATCCCCGGCTTGGCGAACGACAGCTCCACGAACCCACCCTGCGCTGGCATGAGGTCGAGCGCTTGCGAGCCTCCCTGCTCCGCGTTCCCCGGACGTAGCAAGTACGCGCCTTCCTTGAACACGGTGTCGAAGATCGTGCCGACGATGTGGAACGAGCTGATGTCGGACGGGCCCGCGTCGAGCACCCAGATGCGCACGCGCTCGCCGGCCTTCACGTCCGAGATCGGTGCGAATTTGTACTGGTTGTAGTAGCCGTTGAACACGACGGCGTCGGGCTTGTTCGCCAGCATCTTCGTGAGATCGCCGGGTTGACCGTTGGCCCCCAGGTACATCTCGGACTGCACCATGACGTATTCGTGGTCGACCGGCGCGAGATCCGGCGGATCGATCACCACTGCACCGAACATGCCGTTGCCGATGTGGTGCAGGATCGGTGCCGTGCCGCAGTGGTACATCCAGATGCCGGAGTACTGCGCTTTGAACTGGTAGACGAGCGACTCCCCAGGATTGAGCGTGCGCATGTCTTCGTCCATGTTCGTCTGCGACGCGTGGAAGTCGATCGAGTGACCGACCTTGCCGTCGTTCACGAGCGTCACGGTGAAGACGTCACCGACCTTGCCCCGCAGGATCGGCCCGGGCGTCTGGCCATTGAACGTCCACAGCTCCTGTGTCACGCCCGGCGCGACCTCGGCCTGGGTCTCCTTGGCATGGAAGGTCACCTGATGCTCGGTCCCTCCCGGCGCGGGCGCGAGATGCGGGTCGAACGGCTTCCAGTCCGGTCCCGGTTTGGCATTCGGGTCGATCGTCGCATCACCG
>DASUCS010000243.1:0-12820 GCA_036275935.1 Acidimicrobiales bacterium | reverse complement strand
CCTGGTGCCGCGCCAGCGCGAGCGCAACGGCCTGCTGCCCGAGGAGATCACCGTCGGCGACGAGATCCTGCGCACCATCGTCGCCGAGTACACCCACGAGGCGGGCGTGCGCAACCTCGAGCGGGTGATCGGCAAGGTGCTGCGCAAGGTCGCGACGCAAGTCGCCAGCGGCACCGCGACGCCGATCACGGTTGATCGGCCTGACCTGCGCGGCTACCTCGGGCGGGCCCGCTTCTACGCGGAGGTGGCCGACCGCACCGCAGTCCCCGGTGTCGCCACCGGCCTCGCGGTGACCGGTGCGGGTGGCGACGTGCTGTTCGTCGAGGCGACGGCGATGGCCGGAGCGAACGACAGCGGCCTCACGGTCACCGGGCAACTCGGCGACGTGATGAAGGAGTCGGCGTCGATCGCACTCTCGTACGTCCGCTCGCGAGCCGATGATCTCGGCCTCGATGCGCACGCGCTGGACGGCAAGCGGTTCCACGTGCACTTCCCCGCCGGGGCGGTGCCCAAGGACGGTCCGTCAGCCGGCATCACGATGACGACCGCGCTCGTGTCGCTCCTCACCGGACGACTCGTGCGCAGCGACGTCGGCATGACCGGCGAGGTCACGCTCTCCGGACGAGTGCTGCCGATCGGTGGCGTGAAGCAGAAGGTGCTCGCCGCTCACCGAGCCGGGCTGAAGCAGGTCATCCTGCCGGCCCGCAACGAGGCCGACCTCGACGACGTACCGGACAAGGTCCGCGAGGACATGACGTTCCATCTCGTCGACCAGGTCGACAAGGTCCTGGAACTCGCCCTCGAACCGTCGTAGGGCACAGAATCGGGGCATGCGCACCCAGGTCTGCGACATGCTCGACATCGAGTTCCCGATCCTCGCCTTCAGCCACTGCCGCGACGTGGTCGCGGCAGTGTCGAAGGCGGGCGGGCTCGGCGTGCTGGGGGCGGTCGCGCACTCGCCCGAGACGCTCGACATGGAGCTCGACTGGATCGAGAACGAGGTCGGCGGCAAGCCGTACGGAGTCGATCTGCTCGTACCGGCGAAGTACGTCGGCATCGAAGAGGGCGGCCTGAGCGGGACGAAGCTCGCCGAGATGATCCCGGATGAGCACCGCACCTTCGTCAACGATCTCCTCGAGCGCTACGGCGTCCCGCCGTTGCCGGAGGACGAGAAGATCAGCTCGACGGGTGGCCTGCTGTCGTGGTCGCACAAGGGCGCGCAGCCGTTGATGGACGTCACGTTCGCGCACAAGACGAAGTTGATCGCCAACGCGCTCGGACCGGCACCCGACTACATGGTCGAGCACGCCCACGCCAACGACGTCGTCGTTGCTGGCCTCGTCGGAAAGCGACAGCACGCCGAACGCCAGAAGAACGCCGGCGTCGACATCATCGTCGCCCAGGGCTACGAGGCCGGCGGACACACCGGCGAGATCAGCACGATGGTGCTCATCCCCGAGGTGGTCGACGCGGTCGCGCCCACGCCAGTGCTCGCGGCCGGCGGCATCGGCAACGGCCGCCAGATCGCCGCGTCACTCGCGCTGGGCGCGCAAGGTGTGTGGTGCGGCTCGGTGTGGCTCACGACGGAGGAGGCGGAGACGCATCCGGTCGTGAAGGAGAAGTTCCTCGCTGCCACGTCATCTGACACGGTGCGTTCACGGGCGTCGACCGGCAAGCCGGCACGCCAGCTGCGGACCGCGTGGACCGAGGAGTGGGAAGACCCGAACAACCCCGATCCGCTCCCAATGCCGCTGCACGGCATGTTGATCGCCGACGCACAGCGCCGCATGCAACGCTCCGACGCGTCGAATCCCGGCGCCAACCAACTCGTCAACTACTTCGTCGGCCAGGTCGTCGGTTCCATGAACCAGGTGAAGCCGGCCAAGCAGGTCGTCTACGAGATGGTCGAGGAGTTCATCGGCGCCGCAGAGCGCGTCGCCGGGCTACTCGAGGAGTAGCCGCGCGACTCAGTGCTCGGTGTAGTTGATCTCGCTCGCATCGGGAGTCGCGACCGCGAAGCAGAAGCAGTGGATGGACGCGTTGTCAGTGACGGGTCGCAACGAATGCATCGCCATCGGAGGAATGTGCACGAGGTCGCCTTGTCGGATCTCGCGCGTCTCCCCTTCGATCTCCATCAGACCGCGTCCGGAGGTCACGTAATAGAACTCGTGCGTCGGATGGTTGTGCGGATCGACGAAGCCGCCGCCTTCGACTTCGAACTCACTCACGAGCTCGAGGTGTCCGCCCTTGGTGATGTCGAACATCTCGCGCGGGCTCACCAACCACCACACCGGCACGGTCCCGTTGTGCTCGATGACCGGTGCCACATCTTCGATTGAACGTACGTCCACGTCGCGAGATTACGACGAGACCGCGGCGATCACCTCTATCTCCACCGCACCGCGCCGGGGCAGCGCGGCGACACCGACGGCCGACCGCGTGTGCCGACCTGCGTCGCCGAACACCTCGTGCAGGACGTGCGAGGCACCGTCGACGACGGCTGGTTGCTGTTCGAACCCTGGTGCCGACGCGACGAACCCGGTCACGGTGAGGATGCGCACGATGCGATCGAGGGAGCCGAGCTCGGCCTTGAGCACCGCCAGCGCATTCAGCGCGCATACGCGAGCGGCCTCGTAGCCCTCCTCCACCGTGACGTCATGGCCCAGCACCCCGAGACACGTGAGCTTTCCGTCGATGCGCGGAAGCTGACCGGACGTGCGGGCGATGCCGTTGTGCACTACGACCGCATCGAGCGGATCGTGCGGCAGGTGCGGGCCGTGGAGCGTGAGACCAAGCTCCTGCAAACGGGCGTCGATACGATCCATCGGGTGTCGGAGCCTACGACCTACACCGTCCGCGCCGAGCCGTTGACCGCAACTGCGTTTGCTCCGTTCGGTCAACTCGTCAAAGAGGGCGACATGGTGATGGAGCTACGCGACGACGAGGTCTTCCATCTCAACGTCCTGCACTACGACCGCAGTGACCTCCGGTGTGACCACCTCAACCGGCATCACCGCGCCACACAGATGCTCGTCGCGCTTGCAGGCAAGCCGACGCTGCTCGTCGTCGCGCCGAAGGACTTCGACTTCTCCACCGAGGATCATCTGTCCAGCGTGCGGGCATTCATCTGCGATGGCACGGCCGGCGTCAACCTCGCGCTCGGAACGTGGCACTGGGGTCCGTATCCGATCCACGACGAGGTCGATCTCGTGAACGTGCAAGGCAAGAACTTCTCGACCGACAACGAGGTCGCGCACCTCGAGCGCGATCTCGGCGTCGTCGTCGAGGTCGTGCTGTGAGCGACGCGGAGCCGCAAGACGAACAGCACATCCTCGCCGTGCTCTTCGACAAGCCGACGCGAGCCGACGAAGCGCTCCTCGCTCTGCTGCACCTCGCGCAGGAAGGCGGCATCGAGTTGGCTGACGCCGTCGTCGTCGCGAAGACGGACGCGGAGCGCACCATCGTCCGTCAGACGGTGGACGTGACGCCGGGCAAGGGCGCGCTGACCGGCGCGTGGTTCGGCGCACTCGTCGGCCTCCTGTTCGGCGGCCCGATCGGCGGCGCGGTCGCCGGAGCGGCGGGCGGCGCGCTGTACGGGAAGCTCGTCGACGTCGGACTCGATGATGGATGGGTGAAGCAGATGGCCGACTGGATCGACCCCGGCACATCCGCGCTGCTGTTGCTCGTGAACGACCCCGTGTTGCGCGACGGCGCAGTGCAGGAGCTCGGACGCTTCGATGGCACGGTGATCACCACGACCTTCCCGGACAACGTGCGCCGGACCATCGAGCAAGCGCTCGGCGAATGATCACGCACCTCTAACAACCCCGCGCCACACTGGTCCGCAGTGGGCCGGTTCTTGCTCTTCGCATTCACGCTGTCGATGCTCGAGCGGCTCTTCGCGCTGCATCCACGACGCTTCCGGCGCGACCGGTGGAAGACCGATGCGCTGCACCTGCTCTTCAACAACATCCTGATCTCGGCCGGGCTCGTGATCGCCCTGGTGGGCTTGATCATCGCCGTGCGACCCGCAGTGAGCCCGGAGTTGCAGGGGTGGGTGGCGGCGCAGCCCGCCTGGCTGCAGTTCGTCGAGGCGGTCCTGATCGCCGACCTCGCGCAGTACTGGGCGCATCGCGCCACGCACCAGGTGCCGTTCCTCTGGCGGTTCCACAAGGTGCACCACTCGATCGAGGAGATGGACTGGCTCGCCGCGGCGCGGCTGCACCCACTCGACTCGATCTTCAGCCGCTCGGTGACGATCTTGCCCCTGTACCTGCTCGGGTTCACGAAGGCGACGTTCGGTGCCTACCTCGGCTTCACGCTGCTACAGGCGATCTTCATCCACGCCAACGTGCGCTTCCGCTTCGGCCCGTTGCGCTGGGTCACCGCCACTCCCGAGTTCCACCACTGGCACCACGCCCTGGCCCCGGCCAACACGAACTTCGCGGGCAACCTCCCGCTGCTCGACGTGCTGTTCGGCACCTGTCACCTTCCCGGTGACATGCCGCCGGCCTACGGCATGGGAGAGGCTGCACCCAACGGCTACGTGGCGCAGCTCAAGTGGCCCTTCGTCGATGCGGATCAGGCGGCGATGCGGTCGGCGATCGCCCCGAGCTCCGCGAGCACGTTGACGAGCTGACGCCGGAGTCGGCGCGCATCCTCGATTCGCCCCTGCGCTTCGGCCCACTCCAACTCGGACTCGACCTCGATCGCCTGGAGCTCGAGACCCATCGCCTGATCCCGCAGATCAGCGTGTGGTTGTGCCATCGCCCCGGGCTACCCGGATGCCTTCGCGCTCAGTCACGCTCAGTAGTTTCATCACCGTGACCAGCGACCTGTTCTCCATCAGCGGCAAGACCGCCGTCGTCACCGGCGGCTCGCGCGGCATCGGCCTCATGATCGCCCGGGGCTTCGTCGAAGCCGGCGCGAAGGTCTACGTGTCCTCGCGCAAGGCGGAGGTGTGCGACGAGGTCGCCGCCGAACTGTCGAAGATCGGCGAGTGCATCGCCCTGCCCGCGGACTTGTCGTCCGAAGCGGAGTGCCGCCGATTGGCGGACGAAGTCGCCGCTCGCGAGTCACAACTGCACATCCTGGTGAACAACGCCGGCGCCACGTGGGGCGTCCCGCTCGAACAGCACGACGACTCGTCGTGGGACCGCGTGATCGATCTCAACGTCAAAGGCGTGTTCCACCTCACGAAGTTCCTCTTGCCGCTGCTGCAGGCGGCGGGCACGGCCGACGACCCGGCCCGCGTCATCAACATCGGCTCGATCGACGGGATCCACGTCCCCATCCTCGAGACGTACTCGTACTCCTCGAGCAAGGCCGCGGTGCACCAGCTCACGCGCCATCTGGCCAAGCAGCTGGCTCCAACGGTGACGGTGAACGCGATCGCACCGGGGCCGTTCGAGTCGAAGATGATGGCGGCGACGCTCGATGCGTTCGGCGACCA
The DNA here is from genome assembly GCA_036275935.1 of Acidimicrobiales bacterium. Taxonomy (GTDB): domain Bacteria; phylum Actinomycetota; class Acidimicrobiia; order Acidimicrobiales; family JACDCH01; genus DASUCS01. Next base: position 7,368 of record DASUCS010000243.1, on the reverse strand, counting down.
GATCGCCCGCGACGCCCCGATGAAGCGCATCGGCCGACCCGATGACATGGCGGGAACCGCCATCTTCCTGTCGTCGCGGGCGGCGTCGTTCATCACGGGCACGGTGCTGCCGGTCGACGGTGGCATCGCCACCTGCAAGTAGGGCTCAGCTCGCCGCAGCCCCGGTCACGGCGGCGGCGCGCTCGAAGATGTCGGCGAACAGCTCGTCGTCGGTGAGTCGGTCCGAGACCTGCCGCACCACGACCTTCGGGACCTTCGCCGCCTTCGGCACGGGCGGTGGTGCGGGTTCGGGCGGCGACTCCATGCCCAGCGCCGCCGACCACTCGAGCAACTCGTCGTCGCTGGTCTGCGGCGGAAGGTCATCGAGAGAGCGGGTCAGTCGCAGCTTCACCCGACTGCTCATCGGCACGCGTTGACGATGACTTGATGGCCGGATCGGACTAGTCCACTGGCGCGGCGACCGATCGGCTAGACCAGCAGCCGTGATGATCACTGCCTTCGTGTTCGTCTCTGCCGAACCGGCGCGTGTCGCGGACCTCGCCACCGAGCTCGCCGATGTCGATGGTGTGTCGGAGGTCTATTCGGTCACCGGCGACGAAGACCTCATCGTCGTGTTGCGGGTCCGCGACCACGAAGACCTCGCGGACGTCGTCACCCGGCACATCTCCGGCTTCGCCGGGATCCGTCAGACGCGCACCTCGATCGCGTTTCGCGCCTACAGCCGCCACGACATCGAGGCCGTGTTCAGCATCGGGAGCGAGTAGCCCTCAGGCGTACGCGAGCGCGGCCTCGCGACGCAACATCCCGTCGACGACGCGGTAGACGCCGAACAGGAACAGCCCGATCGCGAGCACGCGCAATGTGTTGGGACCGTACGCGGAGGCCGCCACGCGCTTGAGGCTCTGGTCGAGCCCGCTCTCGCTCGGATCGTGCTGGAGCGCGGCGTGGGCGAGGAACCCGCCGACCACGATGTAGACGAGCCCGCGCGCCCCGAATCCCAACGCGCCGATCGTGACAGCCCCGCGGCGGGCGAGCTCGGATCGTCCGCGGAGGTCGAGGTCCTCCGCGAACCGGCGAGTGAACCCCTTGCTCAGGTGCCACACGCCTGCGGCCATGACCCCGAGGCCGATCACCAGCAGGAGCAACGTCCCGCCCGGCAGGTCGAGGGCCTTCGACGCGGCCTTCTGCGTCGTTCCTCCGCTCTCGCCGCCGGCATCGGCGACGATCCGAAATGCGACGTACGCGAAACCGGCGTACACGACACCGCGACTCAGCTGCGTGAGCCGCTGCACGACCGAGCCGGCGTCGTCGTCGTCACCCGGCGTCCCCCGCGCGGCGCGGTACAGGCGCCACACGCAATGCACGAGCAGACCGATCATGAGCAGGAGGACCAGCAGACGGCCGACCGGTTGCGCCGCGACGGTCTCGATCGCACCGCGCTGGTCGGCGCGGTCCTCGGTGTGGCCGGCCGCCACTTGCAACGCCAGCAGACCGACCACGACGTAGAGCGCACCTTGGGTCGCGAGTCCGATTCGTCCGGCTCGCGCCGCCCACCGTCGCTGACCGGCTCGCGTCACGGGTCACGAGATTCCCGTGACGCGAACCGATCAGTCGGGGGGAAGGGGGAAGGTCTGGTGCTGATGCTGTTGCCGGTGCTGCTGCGCGATCAGCTGCAGCCGCTGGTGCTGCCGCAGCTCGGGCAGGCGTGACACGAACCCGCCCGTTGCATCTGCACACCGCACTGCATGCAGTACGGCGCGTCCGCGTGCGTCCGTGCCACCGGAGCCGGAGCCGGAGCGGGCGCCACCTGCGTCACCGGCTTCGGAGCCGGATCATCCGCGGTGAGGTCGAGCAACGTCATCGCCGACTCGACCGACGGCGGGTCGGCGACGATCTCCGAACCCTGGACGGTCTCGATCACCGACTCCTCGACGCCGGGCAACGTCGGCTGCGTGCGCTCGCTCACCGTCAGCACGTTCAGCTCCTGGCGCTCCTCGAGGGTGAGGTACTCGACCGCCATCCGGCGGAAGATGTAGTCAACGAGGCTCGACGCGAACCGGATGTCGGGATCGTCGGTCATGCCCGCGGGCTCGAAGCGCGTGTTGGTGAACGTCTCGACATAGGCCCGCAACGGCACGCCGTACTGCAAGCCGTAGCTCACGGAGATGGCGAAGGCGTCCATGATCCCGGCGAGGGTCGAGCCCTGCTTCGAGATGCGGATGAAGATCTCACCAGGACGACCGTCGTCGTACTCGGCGACCGTGACGAAGCCCTTGCAGTCGGCCAGCCGGAAGTCGAAGGTGCGCGACCGCCGGTTGCGCGGCAGCTTCTGGCGCACCGGCTCCTTGATCGTGATCACCTTCTCGACGATGCGCTCGACGATCTGCTGCGCCGCTTCGGCGACGTCGTCCGCACCCGCCTTCTCGGCTTCCTTCTTCACGGTCGACAGCGGCTGCGCCACCTTGCAGTTGTCGCGGTAGATGGCGACCGCCTTGAGGCCCAGCTTCCACGCGTCGATGTGCAGCTGCTCGACGTCTTCGACCGACGCGTCTTCCGGCATGTTCACGGTCTTGGAGATCGCTCCGGAGATGAACGGTTGCACTGCGCCCATCATCCGCACGTGGCCGGAGTAGTGGATCGTGTTGTCCCCCATCGAGCACGCGAACACCGGCACGTGGTCGGCCGCGAGGTGCGGCGCACCGAGGATCGACTTGTGCTCGTCGATGTACTGCACGATCTCGTCGACCTGCGCGTCGCTGTAACCGAGACGACGCAGCGCACGCGGGATCGTCTGGTTGACGATCGACATCGTGCCGCCGCCGACCAGCTTCTTCATCTTCACGAGACCCAGATCCGGCTCGATCCCGGTGGTGTCGCAGTCCATCAGCAGGCCGATGGTTCCGGTCGGCGCGAGCACCGACGCCTGCGAGTTGCGCACTCCGAAGGCCGCACCGAGCTCGCACGCGTTGTCCCACGCTTCTTGCGCGGCGGACAGCAGCGCGGCGGGCACGAGCTCCTCGTCGATGTTCGCGGCTTCAGCGCGATGCATCTCGAGCACACGCTGCATGTGCTCGCTGTTGAGGTTGTAGCCCGAGAACGGTCCCATGCGCGCCGCCGTCTTGCCGGACACCTCGTAGGCGTGTCCGGTCATCAGCGCGGTGATCGCGCCGGCCCACGCGCGACCCGCGTCCGAGTCGTAGGCGAGGCCGAGTGCCATCAGCAGCGCACCGAGGTTCGCGTAGCCGAGACCGAGCTGACGGAACCGACGGCTGTTCTCGCCGATCTTCTCCGTCGGGTAGTCGGCCTGGCCGACGAGGATCTCCTGCGCCGTGAACACGACCTCGACCGCGGCCTTGAACCCGTCCACGTCGAACTCGTCGTTCGGGCCGAGGAACTTCAACAGGTTCAGCGAGGCGAGGTTGCACGCGGAGTTGTCGAGGTGCATGTACTCGCTGCACGGGTTCGACCCGTTGATGCGCCCAGAGTTCTGCGCCGTGTGCCAGCGATTGATCGTGGTGTCGAACTGCATGCCGGGGTCGGCGCACTCCCACGTGGCCTCGGAGATCTGACGCATCAGGTCACGGGCCCTGACCGTCTTGATCACCTCACCGTTGGTCACCGCTCGCAGGTGCCAGTCCTCGTCGTCGAGCACCGCCTGCATGAAGTCGTCGGTGACACGCACGGAGTTGTTGGCGTTCTGGTACTGCATCGAGTGGCTGTCGGCGCCGTCGAGGTCCATGTCGAAGCCGGCGTCGCGCAGCACGCGCGCCTTGCGCTCCTCCCTGGCCTTGCACCAGATGAACTCCTCGACGTCGGGATGGTCGACGTCGAGGATGACCATCTTCGCCGCACGTCGCGTCTTGCCGCCGGACTTGATCGTCCCGGCCGACGAATCCGCTCCCCGCATGAAGCTCACCGGACCCGACGCCGTCCCACCGCCCTTCAGCAGCTCAGCCGACGAACGGATCTTGGACAGGTTGATGCCGGCCCCCGAGCCGCCCTTGAAGATCGTGCCTTCCTCGACGTACCAGTTGAGGATCGAGTCCATCGTGTCCTCGACCGCGAGGATGAAGCAGGCCGATGCCTGCTGCGGGACGCCGTCCACGCCGATGTTGAACCACACCGGGCTGTTGAACGCCGCCTTCTGCGTGACGACGAGGTGCTTGAGCTCGGCGCTGAACGCGGCCGCTTCGCGCTCGTCGGTGAAGTAGCCGCCGTCGATCCCCCAACGCGTGATCGTGTCGACCACCCGGTCGGCGACCTGCCGGAGCGACCACTCCCGCTCCGGGGTGCCGAGCGTCCCGCGGAAGTACTTCTGGGCGAGGATGTTGGTGGCGTTCAGCGACCAGTTGGCCGGCACCTCGACGCCCAGTTGCTCGAAGGCAACCGAGCCGTCCCGGTAGTTGGTGATGCGAGCATCGCGCCGCTCCCACTCCACCTCGTCGTACGGGTGCACCCCGTCGGTGGTGAAGTGGCGGCGGATGCCGATACCGGCCTGTTCTGGGGCCAATGCCATGGGTCGCTCCTCGAAAAACCTGCGCGGGAATTCAACGTTCCGCCTGGTCATTTTGTGCCCTTGGCCACCACAAGATGCTGTGGTGAACCGGCCCCCCGGTCCTGTAGAGGGCACAAGATGTGCCGAATGACGTGCGTGAGATTACAGCACTGTCGTTTCACCCTGTCAACGGAGGGGGCAGCGCGTAGGCGCAGGTCAGAGGCTGTTCGCGAAGGTTTGCAGACCGCCGACCTTCACTGCACCTCCAAGGAGTCGTCCACCCACCCATGCGACGCAGACGGCCGTCCACCATCCGCGCCTCGCGCTGCTTGCTGTTGCCCCCCGATTACTTCGCAGCGAGCACCCTACGAAGAACGGGCTGTGGACAGGAAGAGGAACAACGGTGTGAATTACCGGTGACTTTCCTGTGGGTTACCCGGAAGTAACCGAGACTGGAATTCCGTTGAGTACGGCATTTCCGGACAGCGGATCGAAGAGGTCCTCATCAGCCAGCAGATTCGTGTTCACGCCCGCGGCGACCGTGCCCGCGATGGACAGCTGGACACCTTCGAGGTCGTGGCCCCAGCCGTGCGGGATGCTCACGACGCCCGGCATGATCCCGTCGGTCACCTCGACCGGGATCGACACCTCGCCGGTGCGGGACCGCACCTGCGCGATCGAGCCGTCGGCCAGGCCGAGCCGGCCCGCATCGTCGGGATGGAGGTGCAGCGTGCAGCGGTGCTTGCCCTTCACGAGCACGTTCAGGTTGTGCATCCACGAGTTGTTCGAGCGCAGATCGCGCCGGCCGACGAGTACGAACGGATGCTCGCCGTTGCCGTTGGCGCCCCGCTCGTCGAGTGCCGCCTCCAGGCGGGCGGTGTCCGCCACGAGCGGTTCGGGCGCCAGTTCGATCATCCCGCTCGGCGTACGCAGCACGTCGGGCAGCCGAGGCTCGAGCGCACCCAGGTCGATGCCGTGCGGGTTCGCGAGCAGGTCGTCCAGGGTCAGGTCGTAGGGGCCCGTCCGCAACATGAAGTCGAGGATGCGCTCCGGCCCGGTGCGGGGCGCGAGCTCGTCGAGCACTTCCTCGACGATCCTTCCGTGCACCGAGCTCGTCTCGTCGGACACGGCCCGTTCGACCATCGAGCGAATGGCGAGGTCGTCGACCACCGACGCGTCCGCCTCCGCGCCCATCCCCTGGAGGATGAGCGCGAGCTTGGCCAGGATCTCCCACTCGTCGAGCTGACCCTCGGCCAGCGGGATGATCGGCGGCGAGTAGTTGGAGACGTTGCGGAGCCCGAGCTGCAGCAGCGCGAGGTCGTAGTGCGACTTCTGCAGCGCATCGGGCGCTGGGAGGATCACGTCGGCGTGGCGCGTCGTCTCGTTCACGTAGATGTCGACCGACACCATGAAGTCCAAGGTGTCGAGCGCTCGATCGAGCCGGCCGCCACCGTTCGGGATCGACAGCACCGGATTGCCGGAGATCGTGATGAGCGCACGGATGCGGCCCTCGCCTTCGGTCTCGATCTCTTCGGCCATCGCCACGGCGGGCAGCTCCCCCATCGTCTCGGGCAGACCACGAACACGGCTCGTGCGACGGCCGAGCCGCAGCGCCCGTCCGTAACGCGGCGTACCCCGGGTGTTGCCGGCGCCGGCGGCTGCGCGCGTGAACATCGCGCCACCGGGCCGGTCGAGGTTGCCGGTCGCGACGTTCACCACGTCGACGAGCCAGCTCGTCAGGGTGCCGAACTCCTGCGTGCACGTGCCGATGCGGCCGTACACACACGCGGTGCGCGCGTCCGCGAGCTCGTGCGCGATGCGACGCGTCGTCTCCGCGTCGATACCGGTGATCGGCGCGGTCGTCTCCGGTGTGAACGACTTGCTCAGCCGCTCGACCTCGTCGAGTCCGGTGACGTACTCGTGCAGTTGCCCCAGGCGTTCGGGGGTCACGCAGCCGTCCGCGAACAGCGTCTGCACGATCGCCATGAGGAAGAAGGCGTCGGTGCCGGGCCGGATGAAGAGGTGTTCGTCGGCCTCTTCTGCCGTGCGGCTGCGACGCGGATCGAGCACGACGAGCTTGCCGCCGCGTGCCCGCATCGCCTCGATGCGGCCAGGCCAATCCGGTGCGGTGGCGAGGCTGCCGTTCGATGCGTACGGATTGGCACCGAGGATCATCAGGTAGTCGGTGCGGTCGACGTCCGGAACCGGGACGGTGAGCCCGCCGCCGAACAGCAGCGCGGAGCTGATCTCCTTGGGCCGCTGGTCGACGGTGCTGGCCGAGAAGAGGTTCGTCGAGCCCAACGCCTTGATCACGAACCGGCCGTACAGCTGCGCACCGAGGTTGTGGGCCGACGGATTGCCGATGTACACGGCGCCGCTGTTGCGGCCATGTTCCTCGAGGATCGGTAGCAGCCGCCGTTCGATCTCGGCGAACGCCTCTTCGAACGTGACCTCCTCGAACCGACCGTCGCGCTTGATCAACGGCGTGCGCACACGGTCGGGGTCCTCGCGAAGTTGCTTGAGCGTCGAGCCCTTGGGACAGATGAACCCGTGGCTGAACACGTCCTCGCGATCACCGCGGATGCGCACCACGTCATCGCCTTTGAGCGTGATCTCCAGCCCACACCCGGCTTCGCACAGCGGGCACGTGCGGAACGCAGTGCGGGTCTCGTCCCCCGTCATCGTCATGATGCAATGCTGCCACCCGTGCGGATGCTGTTCCCGAATCCAGCGGATGATGTCGACGTCGCCGCGATCTACGCGTCCGCCGAACGCCCACGTTCGCCTTGGGTGCTCGTGAACATGATCAGCACGATGGACGGCGCGACGGCGATCGGAGGCAAGTCCGGCGGGCTCGGAGGCCCGGCGGACAA
>DASUCS010000242.1:0-2356 GCA_036275935.1 Acidimicrobiales bacterium | reverse complement strand
TCGTACGGCTGGTCGCCGTAGTGCTTCGTGTGGAACTCGTGCACCGGACTGCCCTCGATCGACAGCGAGTTCTGGTACCACTCGACGTACGGCGACTTGCCCATGTCGCGGAACCAGCCGGGATCAGGATCCAGCGGCGCGAACGCGGGAATCGCGGCGGCGGTCCAGTGCACGAAGATGCCGAACTTGGCGTCGTCGAACCAGGTCGGCAGGGGACGTTCGATCAACTCGGGAGCACCACCAGGTCGTCACGGTGCACCACCTCGTGCGGCACACCATCGGGAAGGTCCGCAGTGTTGTGGCCGGCGACCCGCGCGAGCACATCTGCACTCGCTCGGACGATCCCCTTGGCGAACACCTTGCCGTCCGGACCGGCGAGCTCGACCGCATCGTCGGCCACGAACCGTCCTTCGACCTTGATGACACCCGCGGGCAACAGCGAACGGTTGCGCTCGGTCAGCGCGGTGCGTGCGCCGTCGTCGACGGTGACGATGCCGCGGGCCCCGACGGCGAACGCGATCCACAGCTTGCGGGCGGGCAGTCGGCGATCTCTCGGTTGCACGACGGTGCCGATGCCCGGCTCCTGGTTGATGGCGGCCCGCACGACCGCGTCCCGCGACGCGCTGGCGATCACGGCGCGAACACCGGACCACGCCGCGATCTTCGCCGCGGCGATCTTCGACGCCATGCCGCCACTCCCCCGAGCGGTGCCCGCGCCACCGGCGAGCGCTTCGAGGGTGTGGTCGACCTCGACGATCTCCTCGATGAGCGATGCGCTCGGGTCGAGACGCGGGTCGGCAGTCAGCACGCCGGGCGCGTCGGTGAGCAGCACGAGCAAGTCGGCGTCGATGAGGTGCGCGACGAGCGCGGCGAGGCGATCGTTGTCCCCGAAGCGGATCTCGTCGTCGGCGATCGCGTCGTTCTCGTTGACGACCGGGATCACGCCGAGCTCCAGCAACCGCCTGATGGTGGTGCGGGCGTGCAGGTACTGCTGGCGGACACCGAAGTCGAGCGGTGCGAGCAGGACCTGTCCCGTGATGAGCCCGAGCTCGGCGAACGTGCGGTCGTAGACACGCATGAGCCGGCTCTGCCCGACCGCGCTCACGGCTTGCAACGTCTCCGCGTCGCGAGGCCGGCGCGCGCCGCCGAGGTTCAATGCGGGGAGACCCGCCGCGATCGCACCGGAGGTGACGGCGACGACCGAGTGTCCCTCGGCGCGGACCGCGGCGACCTCGCGGCAGAACGCGCCGACGGCTTCCTCGTTGATCGTGCCTTCCTCGTCGGTGATCGACGACGTCCCGATCTTGGCGACGACGATCATTCGTATTCGAACTCCAGTTGGCCGATGCGCACGAGCTCGCCTTCTTGCACGCCCGCTCGTGCGAGGGCGCGGTCCACGCCCATCTTCTGCAGGCGGCGTTGCGCGTACGCGAGCGCGTCGGGGTTGGTGAGGTCCGAGAGGGCGACCGCGCGTTCGGCTTGGCGTCCGACGACGCGCCATCCGCCGCCCTCGCGTTCGATGCGGAAGCCTTGAGCCACTGGACGATGCACGACGAACGCCGAAGGCGTCTCGACGGACTGGCGCGCGTCCTGCACCGCCAGCGCGAGGCGATGCACGAGCTCGTCGACACCCTGGCGCGTGATCGCCGACAGACCGTCGCTGTTGGCGATGTCGGCACGGGAGCGCACGACGACGCGCGGACGGTCGAGCAGCTCCGGCTGGTAGTTGCCGAGCTCACGCAGCAGCACTCGCTCTTGTTCCTCGGGCTCCGGGAGGCCCGCGCTCTCCCAGGCCGCGTCGAGCAGGATGCACAGCACGCGGGCGCGTTCGACGTGGCGGAGGAACTGGTGCCCGAGCCCTTTCCCCTCGCTCGCGCCTTCGATGAGACCCGGGATGTCGGCGACGATGAAGTCGGTCGTGTCGTCGACCCGCACGACCCCGAGGTTCGGTTCGAGCGTGGTGAAGGGGTAGTCCGCGATCTTCGGCTTCGCCGCGGAGATGACCGAGATCAGCGTCGACTTGCCGACGTTCGGGAAGCCGACCAGCGCGACGTCGGCCATGAGCTTGAGCTCGAGCTTCAGCCAGTGCTCCTCGCCGACTTCACCTTGTTCGGCGAAGCTCGGCGCGCGGCGCCGGTTGCTGAGGAAGCGGGCATTGCCCCGTCCGCCGCGACCGCCTTCGGCCGACAGGTAGCGGTCGCCCTCGTGGACGAGATCGGCGAGCAGGCGACCGTCCTGGTCCTTGACGATGGTGCCTTCCGGGACCGCGACGTTCATGTCCTCACCGTTGCGGCCGTGCTTGCGTTTGCCCTGGCCGTGCACGCCGTCGGTGGCGCGGCGATGGGGGTGGTCGCGG
>DASUCS010000241.1:0-18256 GCA_036275935.1 Acidimicrobiales bacterium | reverse complement strand
TGGCTCGCGCCGGCGTTCGTCGTGCTGGCCGTCGCCGCGTTCGCGTTCTACTACCCGATCTGGTCGGCCAAGCCGATGTCGCCGGACCAGATCCGCGCGCGCGAGTACTGGCGCGCCTACTGACAGGACGGAGTCAATCGGCGAGGCGCAGCGCGGCCGCCGGCCGGATGCGGCTCGCTTGTGTCGCCGGCCAGAGAACCGCGAGCAGCGATGCACCCAGCGTCGCGGCGGCCAGCGCCCCGAGCGCGAGCCACGGGACGTGGAACGCGAGCTCCCGGTCGCCCAGCGTCTTCGAGCTGCTCAACACCGAGTAGCTGGTGACCAGACCGAGCACCGCGCCGATGACGATCCCCTGGACCGCGATGAAGGACGCCTCGAGCAAGAACGCGGCCCGCACCGTGCGAGCCCGGAACCCCATCGCCCGCAACATCCCGATCTCGCGACGCCGCTCGCGCACGACGCGCACCATCACCACACCGAGGCCGGCGATGCCGATCACCAGGCCGAGCGCGAGGAAACCCTGGAGGAGGCGAATGAACGCGGTCGTTCCTCGGAGCCGGTCGTCGACCAGCGACCGGAACGTGTCGGCCTCGACGCCGTTGCTCAGGAGATCCGCCTGCAAACGCGTTGCAACCGCGTCGGCTCGTGCGGGATCACGCACCGCGACATAGAAGCGATTCGACACCGAGCGATCGACGAAGGTCGGCACGGCACGCGCTCCGACCATTGCTCCGTTCTCGGCCGGGTCGAGGTCACCGGCGACCCCCGCGACGGTCAGATCATGGCGACCGCCGCTCGCAGGATCGACGAGGACGAGATGGTCGCCGACCTTCGTCGTGGACGTCGACGGTCCGTTGCCACCCGACAAGAAGTCGCTCGGCACGATCGTGAGCGCGGGTGATGCGAGCACGGCTCGCCACGCCGCGTCATCGCTCGCGAACGTCGGCGCCCTCGACGTCAGCTTGGGGACGCCGCGGCTCAGCAGCGACTCGTCGAAGCCGGTGAAGCGTCGCTGGAACGAGTCCGTCGAGTTCGGCGTCTCGAACTTCGCCAAGGCCTGCACGAGAGGGGCAACAGCGACGACATCCCGCTGCGCCGACAACTGCTCCCGCGTGACCGGATTGCCGGCGTTGCTGTCCACGCGCAGGTCGTAGCCCGCGCTCGTCTCCGCCGCGACCTGCGGCGCCTGGGCCTGGAACACCGACGCGAAGACAATCATGAACACGAGGACGAAGACGATCAGTGCGTACATACCGAGGAGCAATCCGGTGCGAACACGCTTGGCGAGCGGATTGGCGAGACCGAGCCGGGCGGCGACGCCTCGACCGGCCGCAGACAACCGATCGACCACCCATCGGAACTGGTCGTCGTTGGTCACCGCGAGCACGACCGCGGTCGCGACGAGCACGACACCTTGCAGGAAGAACGCCTCGACACCCGCTTCGTCGAACGTCTCGGGCAGCAGCGAGGGCGCTGCGGCTGTGAACACGAGCAGCACGGCGCACGGGAGTGTGACCGCGAGGCGCCACGACACGAACGGCTCGAGCAGCGGCACCGCCGACCACAGGCCAATGGCTGCTCCAGCGAGCGCCAGCACGGCCTCGTGGTCCTGCGCGCCGCTCACGAACATCTGGCTGCCGGCCAAGAGGCCGGCGCCGCCGACGACGAGCCCCCACAAGGGCTGGAATCGACGCCGGACCTCCGGCGCGTTGCGGATGGCACGAATGACGTTGATGCGCCCGATGCGCATGCTGGTCAACCACACGGTGACGAGTGAGATCGCCAGCCCGATCGCGAACCCCGCCGCGACGCTGCTCGGCGTCACGGCGAACCGCAGTCGAGCGCCGCGGTCACCTTCCGAGAAGATGCGTTCCGTGACGGTGACGATCACGCGCGCGACCCCGATACCTGCGACGGATCCGGCGATCGCGGCCGTGATCGCGTAGAGGTTGCCCTCCAGCCCGAAGGTGCGCACGAGGTGGTTGCGTTTGAGCCCGAGCGCGCGCAGCACACCGAGCTCGTGCGTCCGCTCCTCCGCGAGCATCACGAAGATGTTCACCAGCAGGAGCACGCCGGCGATCACGATGAAGCCTCCAGTCAGCCCGAAGAGCTCCGCGAAGTTCGAGCCTTGACGTTCGGCGAAGTCGAGGGTGCCCTGCTTCTCGCTGACGACCTCGACCCCCGGCAGCCCGGCGGTTCGAACGTGGACGTTCAGTGCGCTCGCGGCGTTGGTGCTGTCGAAGACCCCGCCGGTGTTCGAGACGAGCACGCGGCCTTCGGGTAGCTGCGCGCCCGCAGGAACCGCGGCGGCCATGCGATCGAGGGTGCCGGGCGCGACGAACACCACCTGCGCCTCCACGGCGTACGTCGGGTGGTAGCCGGCGATCCCGACACGCGGAACCAGCGCTCGCACCCGGAACCGGTGGTGCTGGCCGAAGGCGAAGATGACGATCTGGTCACCCGGGCCGACGTGCAACTGCCGGGCGAGGTCCGCGCCGATCACCGCCTCGGATCCCGTCGGCGTGGGCCCGGCGTCGACGAGTCCCGTGTCCGCGGGACGGTGGCCGAATCGACGTGCGGCATCGAAGTCGATCTCGTGCACGAAGGCATCCGGTTCGACGTAGCGCTGCTCGTTGCCGGTGGGCAGTGACGAGACCGCGGCGGGCGCGGTCACCATCGGCATCACCCCGTCCACCCCCGGCAGCGGAGGCGTACCGACCTTCGCCAGCGCCTCCGCGAGGCCCGACGTGTGATGCACGAGCACGACCTCGTCGATCGGGCCGAGCCGTGTGCGGGCCTCGTCGCGGATCGACGAGTTCAGCGTGTCACCCACGACGAACGCGCTCGTGACGATGGCCGTTCCGAACAGCGAGCCGACGACGACCAGTAGGGCTTCGTTCTTGCGACGCAACGCGTTGCGGAACGCGAGCCGGCGGAACGACGGACGGCGAACGAGGTCGAACCCACTGACCGCGGCGATCACGACCAGGACGGCGGCGATCACCGCCGCGAGCACGTCCGTGGTCATCGGGGTCGGCCGTCGGCGACGATCCGCCCGTCGCGCACCTCGACCAGCCTCGTGCCGCGCGTCCCGATGGCGCGGTCATGCGTGACGATGACGAGCGTGTGTCCCGAGCGGTGCACGTCGAACAGCACCTCGAGGATCGCCTCCGCGGTCTGGCTGTCGAGGTTGCCGGTCGGCTCGTCGGCCCACACGATCGCGGGTTCGGCCACCAACGCGCGGGCGATCGCGACGCGCTGCTGCTCTCCACCGGACAGCTCTGCCGGGCGGTGTGTCGCGCGTTCACGGAGCCCGACGCGATCGAGCATCTGGAGTGCCCTTCGTCGTGCGGCCCGGGCTGGGGTCCCGATCACGAGCAGCGGGAGCTCCACGTTCTCGGCCGCGCTGAACACGGGGATCAGGTTGAAGCTCTGGAAGACGAATCCCATCCGCCGGGCCCGGTGATCGGTGCGGCGGGCGTCGGAGACGCGGTGCAGGTCGATGCCGTCGACGAGCACATGGCCGGCGTCGATGTCGTCGAGACCGGACAGGCAGTTGAGCATCGTCGTCTTGCCGTTGCCGGACGGCCCCATGACCATGACCAGCTCGCCGGCATGGATGTCGAGGTCGATGCCCTTCAGCGCTTCGACGTCATCAGCCTGGCTGCGGTACGTCTTGCGCACGCCACGGGCGACGAGGAGCGGCGACTCGGTCCGTACCACGACCGAACGACCGTAGTGGTGAGCTTCAGGCCGCGGGCAACGTGAAGCAGAAGCGGGCGCCGTCCGACGCCTCGTACCAGACGCGCCCACCCATGGCTTCGACGAGCCCTCGTACCAGCGCGAGTCCGATGCCGGACGCGGACGTCCTGCGGCGCGGCAGCCCCGTCAGCGTGAGTCGGGAGAACAACGCCTCCCGATCGGCTTCAGGCACGCCCGGCCCACGGTCGCTGACCGACACGACGATCTCTTGGCCGGCGGCACGGGCGGCGACGGCCACCGGCGGTTCGCCGTAGCGAAGCGCATTGTCGACCAGGTTGGCGATCACCTGCTCGACCCGGCGCCGGTCGGCACGCACCACGAGCCCGTCCGGAACCTCGATCTGCACGCGTTCGGCATTGGCCACTGCCGACAGGGCGTGCTGCACGACCGACACCACCTCGAGCTGATGGCGGTTCACGAGTTGGGCGTCGTACTCGAGTCGGCTGATCTCGTAGAGGTCGTCGGTGAGGCGCGCCATGCGTTCGGCGTGTTGATGGATCGTCTGACCGATGGTGGCGACGCGCGTCGCGTCGAGGTCAGCCCCGTGCGCGTCCAACGTGGTGCCGAGCCCGAGGATCTGTGACAAGGGCTGGCGCAGCTCCCGTCCGATCAGCGCAAGCAGGTCGTTGCGCAACTCCTCGTAGCGCAACGCCGCCGTGAGGTCGCGAACCGTGCCGTCGTAGCCGACGAGCACGCCGTCGACGCGACGTTCGACGGCACGGATGTCGAGCAACCGCACGACACCATCCGCCCGCCGGACGATCACCTCGGTCTCCTCGGCGTCGAACGCGAACTGCGTCGCGGGGTCGAGGACCTCGACGAACCGTCGCCCGATGATCTCGTCGAGCGTGCGGCCGAGGATCACACCGAGCGCAGGATTGGCGTAGCGAACGCGGCCGTCGACGTCGACCTCGTACACGCCGTCGGTCGAGTGCTCGACCATGTTGGCGAATCGAGCTCGGCTCTCTTCCTGCCGGCCGAGCACCGCCACCCAGTACCCGCGGGCAACTGCGTCGGTCAGCTGGTCGAGCGCCGGAAGCACGCGCGTGAGCAGGAGCGACAGAGCGAGGCCCCAGTGCCGTCCGCGCTCCTCGGCGACCTCGACCGCGGTCTGCACGACGAGATCGCGCGAGATCCGCAGCACCAACAGGATCTCCGGCAGCGACGACGACGAGCGCGCCGCGTCGGCTCCGACGGCGGCCAGCTCTTCGAAGAGCTCGGCGTCGGTCTGTTCGCCGAGCGAGGCGACCGCCAAGATCGCCTCGAAGCGACTGCGGGCCTCGTCGATGAACCGCGCCTGTTGTCCCAGCGGCCATCGGCCGGCCTCGGGGAACACGGCGATGAGCAGATCGAGCGCGCGACGCGCCATGTCCTCCGACCGCCCGTCGAGCGCGTCGAGCAGATCCTGCGGATCGAGCGAGTCGAGGCTGACGTCCGCGAAATCGACGAGAGGCTCGCCGTCCGCGTTGCGGGCCAGGAACGCCTTGAGATCGCCCATCGCGAAGCGCGGTCCGTCATCCGACGACGTCGTGCGGAGGTATCCCGCGCCCACGAGCGCAACGACGCTGTCGATCGGAAGCTGCAGGACGCCCGCCGCCTCGGGCAGCGTCATGCGCCCGCGTGCATCCTCCCCGCTCATCACGCGAGATTCGACAAGGACACCATCCGATCTTGCACGGAATGCCGGATTTGTTCAGTTGTTGAGGGTCCACTCGGCGTCGAGGTCGTCGACGTCGGAACTGGCCGTACGACCCTCGCCGGCGAGCTTGCGCAGGTGGGCGTGCACGGTGTGCCGCGCCCGGATGACGAGCTCCTCGATGAGGTCGGGGTACAGACGCGCCACGATCTCCGCCGTCGTGCGATCGCCCGCCGCGACGGCGTCGAGGACCTGGCGCTCACGTTCGAGCCGATGCGTCACGTACTCGTCGATGGCCGCATTCGGCTCGTCGATCAGGTGCCCATGGCCGGGCGCGATCGAGCGCAGTCGAAGGCTGCGCACCCGTTCGAGCGACTGGAGGTACTTCGCCATGTCGCCGTCCGGCGGCGCGATCACCACCGTCGAGCCCTGCATGATGTGATCCCCGGAGAAGAGCAGGCGCTCTTCCTCGAGCAGATAGCAGAGATGGTTCGACGCGTGGCCCGGCGTGTGCACGGCGCTGAGGCGGAACTCCGTGGCCTCGATCTGGTAACCGTCCTCGATCGCGGTGTCGACCTCGAGCCCGTCGCGCGACTCGAATGCCAGGACCTCGGCGCCGGTCCTCTTCTTCAATGCCGCGGCCCCCGGCGAGTGATCCGGATGGGTGTGCGTGCAGAAGATCCACCGGATCCGGTCCCCCCCGCAGCCGACGATCGCGTCGAGGTGGCCCTCGTCCTCGATCCCCGGATCGATCACCGCGACCTCGTCGATCCCGACGAGGTACGTGTTCGTCCCAGGACCGGTCATCACCCCGGGGTTCGGCGCGAGCACACGGCGCACCATCGGGCTCAGCGCGGACGCGACGCCGGGAACGAGCGGCTTCGGCGCGGGCCGTTCCTCGGCGTCGCTCATTCGACCGTCGCCAGCCCGGCGAGGGCGTCGTCCACCGATCCGAACGTCGCCAGCAACTCCAACGTTCGCCGGGTCGGAAGGATGAGCTCGACGGCGCCGGCGTCGTTGGCGGCGAGCATGTTCGCGGGAGTGACCCACACGCCGGACGTGGTCTCGTGTCCGTCGGCGGACGGCACTTGGCCCGCAGGGGCGCGGGCGGCGAAGAAGCGCGTGTCGAAGCGACGCGGTGCGCCTTCCGGCGTGATCCAGTGGGCGAACAACACGAGCTGATCGATCGCCAGCGTCAGTGCTTCCTGCGCGCACACCTCGGCGATCGACGCCTCGCCGGCGTGCACCGCTTTGCGGTGCAGCGAGAACCGTTCGGCCGCGTCAGGATCGTCGAAGCGCACGAGCGCACCGTCGGCGGTGTACGCCAGCAACAGTCCGGCTTCTTCGAACGCCTCCCGCAGCGCGGCGACGTAGTACGCGAGCCGGATCTCGGAGGCGGTGCCCAGCGGCGCGCACCACTCCGTCGCGGCATCGACGTGGTCCTCCTCATCGACCCGGCCGCCGGGGAAGACGTGCGCCCCCGGGGAGAAGACGGCGGCCGTCGAGCGCTTCAACATGAAGACCTCGAAGCCGGGTTCGGCGTCGCGCAACAGCGCCACGGTCGCGCCGTCTCTGATGGGGACTGCGGTCAAGGATCGAGCTCGGGCGGCGAGCGCCGTGGGTCGCGGACGTCGCGGACGTCGGTGACGTCGCGCGACCGCACGTCCCGGATGTCGATCCGGCGCCCGACCCCATCGACGAATCGGAAGGCGAACGACGTTCGGCGCTTGAAGCTGCCCAACAACATCGATCGCACGCCGATCCGAACCGGCGGAACGAGCAGTGCCAGTCCGACGACGTCGCTGATGAACCCCGGCACGATCAGCAGCACGCCGGCGACGAGCAGCAAGAAACCGTCGATCACCTCGCGATGCGGCACACCGCCGGCGTCGAGGGTGGATTGCACGCGACGGAAGACGGCGACGCCCGCGCGCTTCACCATCCAGATGCCGAGGATCGGCATCAGCACGAGCAAGGCCAGCGTCTCCAGCGCGCCGATGCGGGACGCAACCTCGATGAGCACCCACAGCTCGGCGATGATCCACACGACCAGGAGCGCGAGCATGAGCCCAGGCTACCGGCGCGTAAGGTCTCTCGGAATGGGGTCAGAGGAGGCAGCGGAGCCAGGCCGCGACCGCTTGGCCAACCGCAGCCGGATGCGGCGAGCGCTGCCGCGCACGATGCTCGGCCTCGCCGGCGTGCTGTTCCTCATGGGCATCGCTGCCGCGTTCAGCGGCGCAGTCCTGTACGCGTACTACGAGTCCCGGCAGGAAGACACGACCAACAAGGTCGAGACGTTCTTCCATGACTACAACAAGAGCATCGACGACGCCCGCAAGACGATCCAGGCCGAGGGCGACAAGGCGAAGTTGGACATCCACAACCAGCTCGACGAGCTGCAGAAGTTCGCGGCCAGCGGACAGACGCTCACTGACCTGCTCAACAAGGAGCAGCCCTCGGTGTTCTTCGTCAGCACGGCCGACCAGGCGGGCGCACCATCCGTCGGCTCCGCGTTCGTCGTCTTCTCGGACTCGCAACAGTCGTTCCTGTTGACGTCGTTCACCACGGTGCAGGCGGCGACGCAGCAACCCGCACCGAAGGTCACATTGCGCAAGCAGGGCCAGGACGACATCGACGCGACGCTGTTCACGTGGGATCCGGCCCACGACCTCGCGCTGCTGACCATGCCGCGTCCCAACCTGCCCGCGCTGAACTGGATCGGTTCCGACTCACCTCCGAAGATCGGTGACCGCTTGTTCGGCATCTCGGGTCTCGGCAGCACCGGCGCCGCGATCACGCAGGGCTTCGTGGCCGATGTGTCGGCGGACGGCGTCCAGCACGACGTGCCGGTCGGCCCGCAGTTCCAGGGTGGACCGCTCGTGGACTCCGATGGCGACGTCGTTGCCGTCGCCTCGCGCACGTACTCGCCACTCGGGTTCAGCCCGTCGCTCGTCTACTTCGCGCCGTACGTACGCATGTCGTGCGACACGGTTCTGCGCTGCCCGGAGGGCAATCCCCGACCCCAGCCCAGCAGCTAGTTGTAGTGACGTGAGTCAGAGATTCGCTGGCGATTTCGACGGCCAGATGACGCCGAAATCGCTGCGTCCTCCGCCTCGAACGCGCTGGTGGCTGACTTCGTTGTGCGTCCTTGCGCTCGGCGTCCCTGGCTCGCCGAAATGCCTACCGACTTCTGACTCACGCCACTAGTACTCATGGGGGAGCGGCGGTCCCGCCGGTGCCGCCCGTGCCGGTGCCACCGCCTCCGCCGCCTCCGCCCTTCGGTTTCGTGGTGGGGGTCGTCGGCGGACCCGACACGATCGTCGTGCTGGTCGTGGTGGACGTGGTCGCAGGCGCGACCGCCTCGGGTGGCGTCGCCTCCACCTCGTACGGACCACCGCCCGGCGGGCCGGTCGGGTACTTGCGAGGACCGGCATCGAAGCCGTGCCGCTGCACCCGCTGGGCGTCGTCGGCGAAGGACTGGATCGGCGCGGGCTCAGGAAAGTCGGTCGGAGGAACCCCGTCGAGCGCGCGCTTCATGAAGTGTTGCCACGTGCTCGCAGGGATCGTGCCGCCGTACACGGTCCCGACCCCGTTGATGTTGTGCATCGGGTGGCACTGACAGTCCTTGTAACCCATCCACACGGCCGTCGACAGCGTCGGCGTGTAACCCACGAACCACGCATTGGTGAAGTTGTCGGTGGTACCCGTCTTGCCGGCGGCGGGTCGGTCGCCGAGGTCCTTACCAGCCGCCGTGCCCTCGGTGAGCACTCCCTTCAACACATCGGTGACGTTGTCGGCGATCGCAGGTTCGATCACCTGCTTCGCCTGATCGGCGGCGTGCGTGTTGTCGACGATCACCTTCCCCGTCGAATCGGTCACGGTCAGCACGGGCGTCGCCGGTGCGCGCTTGCCGTGGTTCGCGAACACGGAATACGCCGACGCCATCTGCAGCGGTTTCGCGCCGATCGCGCCGAGGGCAACGCTGGCGCCGTACTGGTTCGGGTCGTACGCCGGCATGTCGACGCCCAACCTCTGCGCCATCTCCATCGTCTTGTCGACGCCCACATCCAGGATGAGTCGGGCGAACACCCCGTTCACCGAGTGCACCATCCCAGACCGCAACGTGTACGAACCGC
This sequence comes from Acidimicrobiales bacterium, assembly GCA_036275935.1. Classification (GTDB taxonomy): domain Bacteria; phylum Actinomycetota; class Acidimicrobiia; order Acidimicrobiales; family JACDCH01; genus DASUCS01. The sequence goes on along the minus strand of DASUCS010000241.1, from coordinate 8,722 downwards.
CGCCCGGCTCGGCGTTGTGGATCACCGTCCCGTCCTTCAGGGTGAACGGATCGCCGGAGTACACCTTCGTCGGCTGGATGCCCTCCTCGAATGCCGTGGCGAGCACGAACGGCTTGAACGACGAACCGGGCTGGCGCCCGTAGCCGATGGCGTAGTTGTTCTGGTCCGCGAAGTCACGGCCACCGACCATGGCCCGGACGTAGCCGGTTGGTGGCTCGACCGCGACAAGTGACATCTGGAGGTTCGGGTCGTCGTCGCCCACCGACTTGTTGATCTCGTCTTCGGCTTCCAACTGAACCTTCGTGTCGAGCGTCGTCGTGACGGTCAGCCCGCCCTTGTCGAGCAGTGGGCAGTTGCCGGGCTGACATCCGGGCAGGTGCGCTTCGAGCCAGTCCTTGACGTATTGCGTGAACCACGGCTGACTGCTCTGCTGCTGTTGCGGCGCGTACACGAGCGTGGCCGGTCCGGGCGCGTCGCCGGTCCACGCCAGCCAGATGTTCTGGGCCGCGGCCTCGTCGCGCTGCGGCTTGGAGATCTTGCCGGTCGCCAGCATCTCGTCGAGCACTTGAACCCGCCGCTGGTTCGCCACCGCCGCGTTGACGCGCGGCGAGTACACGCTCGGAGCCGGGATCACCTCTGCCAGCAGCGCGGCCTCGGACAGCGACAGCTGCTGGACGGGCTTGCGGAAGTACGTCTGCGCCGCGGCGACGAGGCCGTACGCGCCTTCGCCGAAGTAGATCGTGTCCAGGTACTCGCCGAGGATCTGGTCCTTGGTCTCCGCCCGCTCGAGCTGACCGGCGAGGATCGCTTCGCGGACCTTGCGGGCGATGGTGCGCTCGCCGGTCGTGAACGCGTTCTTGACGTACTGCTGGGTGATGGTCGAGCCACCCTGCACCGTCTTCTGATTGCGAACGTCGTCCCACAGCGCCCGCAGCGTGGCGCCGACGTCGACGCCGCCGTGATCGTAGAAGTGCTTGTCCTCCGCCGAGACGACGGCGTCCTTCATCACCTGCGGGATGTCCGCGGGGTTGAGCTTGATGTACGTCTCGAAGTGCTTGAAGACGGCGATCTCGTTGCCGTCCTTGTCGAGCACGTGGGTCACGTCCGACTCGAGGATCGGCTTCGGTTTCGGCAGCGTCGCCGGCAGCGGCAGGAAGATGAGCGCGGCCAGGATCACCACGACACAGGTGATCGGTGTGACCACCGAGACGATCGCGAACGCGGCAGTGGCGCGAAGGCCTCGGAGGAGCACTCCTCCTATTTTCCACTCCGCGCGGGTCCGAACCTCGTCACGCGGGGTTGATCACGGGGTTCTGCGGTGCGATTCCGCCCGTTTTGCCAGTACGGAGAGCCGGCGATCCCATGCCGCGCCGACCTCGTCCATCCATGCGCTGGCCCCGTCGAGCCCTCCTGGGGTGAGTCCGTAACGGACGTCCCGACCCTCCTTGGCCCGATCGACGAGTCCCGCGGTGCGCAGCGCGTCGAGGTGCTTGGCCACCGCTTGGCGGCTGACGGGCAGCTGCTCGGCGAGCTCGGTGGCGGTCACCGGCCCGTGCCGGCCGACCAGCGTGAGCACCTCCCGTCGCGTCGGATCGGCGAGCGCCTCGAAGACCGCGCCCGGCTCCTTGTTCACACGCGAACGGCTGCGCGGGTCAGGCACCGGAGCTCGAGGTCGAGCAGGCGGTCGTCCCAGTTCCCCGCAATGGGGAACCGCCGGATGCCGCCTGCGACCGACGCACGCTCGTGCAGGGTCTCGGTCACCGTCAGCCGAGCTCGACCGTCCTCCTCACGAAGGACGAACTCGACGCGGGTGGGCTCCCGGCCGTCGTCGGACCAGACGAAGCTCACCCGCTCCCCCTCGACGACGTCGAGGTCGAAGTCGGCGGGCCGACCCAGCCAGTCGGACAGCTCCTCACGATCGGTCAGAAGCTCCCATGCATCCGCGGTCGAGCAGTCGAGCACCACTTCACGAGTCACGTGCATGGCCACAGTGTACGTGCAACTCAACAGTTGCGCATCCTCCGGGCTATGTGCAACTCTGTGGTTGCACATCCGTCGAGGAGGAAGCATGTTGATCCCCACCGTCATCGAGCAGACCAATCGCGGCGAACGCGCCTATGACATCTACTCACGGCTGCTGAAGGACCGGATCGTCTTCTTCGGCAGCCAGCTCGATGACGGCGTCGCCAATCTCATCACCGCGCAACTGCTCCACCTCGAGGCCGAAGACGCGGATCGCGAGATCCAGCTGTACATCAACTCGCCCGGCGGCGACATGACTGGTCTGTTCGCCATCTACGACACGATGCAGTACATCCACTGCCCGATCAGCACCATCTGCGTCGGGCAAGCAGCCTCGGCGGCGGCCGTGCTCCTCGCGTCGGGTGCGTGTGGCAAACGCCTCGCGCTGCCCAACGCGCGGATCCTGATCCACCAACCACATGGTGGTGTGCAGGGTCAGACGACCGATGTCGAGCTCGCCGCCAAGGAGATGGCGTTCATGCGTGGCCGGATGACCGAGATCCTCGCGGAGCACACCGGGCAATCGATCGAGCGAGTCGCGACCGACATCGAGCGCGACTACATCATGCGCGGTGAAGATGCCGTCGCCTACGGGATGATCGATCACGTCATCTCACGCCGCGAACTTCATCCGGTGGTGGCCGCAACGGCATAGCCCGCATAGCGTTTGGCGGATGCCGCATCCGCCGTCGGTCGACTCGCTCGCTCGATCGATCGCCGACGTCGGACTCCCGCATCCGCTGCTCGTCGACGCGGCGCGCGCCGCGAACGCGGCAGGAGACCCAGAACGCGCACGCGGGTTCGCCGAAGACACCCGGGCCGCGTTGCTCCAACCGGTGATCAACGCGACCGGAGTGCTCCTGCACACCAACCTCGGTCGCGCTCCGCTCGAGGTCCACCAGACCGCCGACTACGTCAACATCGAGTTGGATCTCACGACGGGCAAGCGAGGCTCGCGACGAGAGCGCGCCGGGGCTTTGCTCGCGCGCGCGTGCGGCGCCGAAGCCGCGCTCGTCGTCAACAACGGAGCGGCCGCCATGTTGCTGGCGCTGGCTGCGCTGGCGCGCGGGCAAGGCGTCGCGGTGTCACGCGGCGAGCTGGTCGAGATCGGCGGCGGCTTCCGCGTCCCAGAGGTGATGGCCGAGTCGGGCGCTCGTCTGGTCGAGGTCGGCACGACCAACCGCACCCGGCGCGATGACTACGCGCGCGTCGCCGACGACGTGACGATGCTGCTGAAGGTCCATCAGTCCAACTACCGCATCACCGGCTTCACCGAGGAGGCGTCGGTTGCGGATGTCGCATCGATCGGTCCGCCCGTGCTCGTCGACCTCGGCTCCGGTCTGCTCGACGCGGCGTGCCCTTGGCTCGCCGACGGTCCCCCGCCGTGGCTGCGCGACGAGCCGGCGGTTCGCCAGACACTCGCGGCGGGAGCCGCGCTCGTCGCGTTCTCCGGCGACAAGCTGCTCGGCGGACCCCAGGCCGGCATCCTGGCCGGACGGCTCGACGCAGTCGACGCGTGCGCCCGTCATCCGCTGTACCGCGCACTGCGCCCCGGCACGTTGGTGTTGGGCGCGCTGGAACAGGTCGCGCTGGCGTATCTGCAACGCGACGGCGCGCACGTCCCGTTCTGGCGAATGGCAACCGCGTCGCTGAACGAGCTCCGAAGTCGCGCCGAAGCGATCGGCGTCGGCAAGGTCGTCGACTGTGCGTCGGTCACAGGTGGCGGCACGCTCCCCGGCATCGAGATCCCCTCGGTCGGAATCGCGCTCGACGGTGACGTCACGGAACGGCTGCGCGCCGCGCAACCCAAGCCGGTCATCGCGCGCGTCGACGAGCAGCACACGCTCCTCGATCTGCGCACGGTGAATCCCGACGACGACGAGTTGGTGCGCGCCTCCGTGAGCCGGATCTGACGGATGCACGTCGTCGCGACCGCGGGACACGTCGATCACGGCAAGTCGACGCTCGTGCTCGCGCTCACCACCATGGATCCCGACCGGTTCGAGGAAGAGAAGCGCCGCGGGCTCACCATCGACCTCGGATTCGCGTGGACCGTGCTGCCGTCCGGCGAGGGCATCGCGTTCGTCGACGTTCCCGGTCACGTGCGGTTCCTCAAGAACATGCTCGCCGGCGTCGGCGCCGTCGACGCGTGCCTGTTCGTGGTGGCCGCGACCGAGGCGTGGAAACCGCAGTCCGAAGAGCACCTTCGCATCCTCGAGCTGCTCGGCATCAGGCACGGCGTCATCGCGCTGACCAAGGTGGGGCTCGTCGACGACGACGGAACCGAGCTCGCCCGCCTCGACATCGAAGACCACGTCGCCGGCACGTTCCTCGAACACGCCGAGGTCGTCGCGGTGGACGCGCCGACAGGTGTCGGGCTCGGCGCGCTTCGGCTCGCGCTCGATCGTCTGGTCGCCGACACGCCGACGGCCGTTGACCGCGATCGCCCGCGGATGTGGATCGACCGGTCGTTCGCGGCGCCCGGCGCCGGCACGGTCGTCACGGGCACGCTCACTGGCGGAGCGATCGCGGTCGGCGACGAGCTCGCCGTACGGGATCACACGGTTCGCGTGCGGTCGCTGCAGTCCTTGGGCCAGACGCACGACCGCATCGGTCCCGGCAACCGCACCGCCGTGAACCTCGTCGGCGTGAGCCATCACGAGGTGGCCCGCGGAGACGCGCTGGTGCGCGCCGACCAGTGGCACACGACGCGAACCGTTGACGCGAGCCTGTCCGTGCTCGATGCGCTCGATCACGACGTGTCGCGTCGTGGCGCGTTCGTTGCGTACATCGGCAGCGGCGAACATCCGGTGCGGGTGCGCATTCTCGGGCCCGACGCGATCGCTCCCGGGGCGGAGGGTCTCGTGCGCCTGCACCTGCCATTGGCGCTGCCGCTCGTACCGGGCGACCGGTTCGTGCTGCGCGAGAGCGGGCGATCAGAGACCGTCGGCGGGGGTGAGATCCTCGACATCGATCCTCGGGTGCGCGCCTCGAGAGCGCGGCCTGATCGATCGGTGTCGCGAGTCGTCGCCGAGCGCGGGTGGGTGGACGCCGACGACCTCGAACGATTGACGGGTGAACGAGTCGCGACGACGGTCGGACACTGGGTCGTCGACGAGCAGGCACTCGCCGACGCGTCCTCGCGGCTCATGACGATGATCGATGCCGCAGGGCCCCTCGGACTCGACGTGGCCGCGCTCGATGAACGCGATCGCTCGGTGCTCGGCACACTCGACGGCGTCGGCGTGCACGCCGGCCGCGCGGTGCTCGCGGGTACCGACGATCCGCTCGCAGCGCACCCGTTCGTCGCCGCGCTGGAAGCCGAGCCGTTCGCCCCGCCGAGCGCGGAGGATCTGAGAATCGATCGTGCGGAGCTCCGGGAGCTGATCAAGCGCGGGTTCGTCGTCGAGCAGGACGGCTTGTGGTTCGCACCGAGTGCGATCGACGAGGCCGCGAAGGTCGTCGCCGCGCTGCTGAAGCAGCAACCGCACGGCGTGACGGTGGCGGAGGTCCGAGAGGCGTTGAGCACGACGCGCAAGTGGGCCGTCCCCCTGCTCAACGTCCTCGACGCCCGCGGCATCACCCGCCGCCGCGACGACCTTCGCGTCGCCGGTCCGCGTCTACCTACGTAGAAACCGGAACACGGGATGGTTGTCGGACCAGCGGCCGCCGCCTTCGGTCTCCAACCGGCGAGCGAGCTTTGCCACTTCGACGTGGTTGGTCATGATCTCGCCGAACTGGTCGGGATCGGCGAGCAGCCATGAGTGGCTCCCTTCGATCACCTCGCCCTCGGATCCGAGCGCGGCGCACATCGCGTCGAAGGCCGACCGCGGGACGACCCCGTCGCGGGCGCCCCACAGCACGACCACAGGCAGCTGCCGGTCCTTCAGCTCCTCGAGCTCGCGGGTCAGGTCCGCGCGGCGGGCGAGCTGGCCGACCTTCCACAGCGCGAGCGGGTTGCGCAGCAAGTTCGGCAGGGCGTCCTCCAGGATGACCGGGACGACCTTGGTGGCCTGACGCAGCGGCCACACGTCCGAGGGGAAGTGGAGCCCCCAGTCCCACAGCGGCCGTTCGCTGATCGCTCGCAGCCGGGAACCCGACTCCCACGTCGCCCCGCCCACCGAGTTGACGAGCACGAGCATGCGGGTCCGCTCGGGATGACGGTGCGCGGTCTTGATCGCGACGCCCCCACCGAACGAGTGGCCCACCAGACACACCTTCTCGTCGACCCCGACCGCGTCGAGGAACGCGTCGACCCACTCGGCGTAGCCCCCGAACGAGAAATGGCGGCCCGGCAGGTCGGGCGTGCCGCCGAATCCGGGCAGCGCGGGGGCGAACACCTGGCAGCCGAGGGCCACCAGGCGGTCGATCGAGCGGCGGTAGCTGCGCGAGCCCAACGCCCAACCGTGCAGGAACACGACGGGCAGCCCGCCGGTGCCGGCCACCCCGTAGAGCGCGGGACGACCGTCGACCCACGTGCGCCGCCAGCTGAGGCTCGCCTCCGCGGCCTCGACCACCTCGGCCGGGGCAGGCAGCGTGTCCGTCATGGCGCGGCTCACCCTAGGTGAGCCGCCGTCGGACGACTACAGACCGCGGTGGGCCAGGAGTTGCTTGCGCTCCAGCTCGTTCAGCCCACCCCAGATGCCGTGCGGCTCCCGGATCTTGACGGAGTAGTCCAGGCAGGATTGGCGCACGGGACAGGTCACGCAGATGGCCTTGGCCCGGCCTTCGCGTTCGACCTTCTCGTCTTTGCGTTCGAAATGCGACGGCGGGAAGAACACGGCCGCCTGTGGCCCCCGACACGCCGCCTTCACCTGCCAGGCGTCGTCAATGCGAACAGCGCTCACCCGAAGCGTCCCCCTTTCGCAAGGGCGACCCTACAACCGCGGTTTTCCAGCCGTAAAGGGCTAACTTTCGCGAGCGGCGGCTCGAAAACTCCTGGTCAGCGCTCTTTTGGGGTGGTTCGGTCCCGATAGTCCCGTGCCGCCCCCACCAGAGGCTCCACGTCGAGCACGAGGCCTTCGATCGCCGCGACGCGCACCGGTTGGCCGACGTCGATCGGCGTCGCCCGGTTCGTGCGCGCCTTCCACGGCGCCCCGTGCACGACGACCGTGCCGTCCGGCGCGATCGGCGTGCGGGCCTCACCCTCTTCGCCGATCATCCACTCGCGCCCGATCGTCGGCGTCGAAAAGCGCGTGCGAACCATCGCCGGCATGCCCGCGATCATCGCGATCGTGATGCCGATCACACCGGCGACGAGCGTGATCCAGGACAAGGCGACGCCGTCGTAGAGCAGCAGCGATCCGAGCACGAACGACACCGTCGCGATCCCCGTCCAGACCCGAGGGACGCCGGTCTGGATGTCGACGGCGTAACCGAACATCGCGAACACGAGCAACGCGACGCCGATCGGCCGAGTCGGAAGCACCGCGAGGCCGTAGCAGCCGAGCAGGAACGCGATCGCGCCGACGACACCGGCAACCCCGATGCCGGCGGTGAAGAGCTCGAACAGCAGCAACGCCATGCCGATGACGAACAGCAGATACGCGACCGGAGGGCTCGCGACCGAGTGCAGCAGCCGGCTGGGCAGCGACAGCTGCGCGAAGCGCGTGTCGCCCGTGGGCTCGATGCGTGTCTGCCCGTTCTGCTGGATCTGCCGGGTGGGCACGCCCGGGATGCTGACCACGAAGTCCCCGACGGTTGCCGCGCACCCTTCGGTCGATCCTTGTTGGCGCTCGCACTTGGCACCGACGTTCGTGCGACCGCTCGTGAACGCTTCGTCCGCTCCGATGTGGCGATTCCCGATGTCGAGCACGCTCCCGGGGGCGAGGCCGCGGTACGGCGCGGCGGTCACGAGATCTGCGGCGCGTCCGAGCGCGGATGCTCCGGACGGTCCGACCCAGACGCCGATGGGCACCGTCGAATCGTGGATGCGCTGCGCGAGCCGTTGGATCGTCGCGTCCGACACCACCGCGCCAGGGCTGTCGAGTTGGATGACGAGCGCGTCCACGCGGTCGTGTTCGGACTGCTCGATCGTGCGCGTGATGAAGTCGACCTCGATCGGGTCGAGGTGGCCGTTGACCTGGATGACGGTGACGAGCCCCTTGTCGTCCGCCTGCGCGGACGCCGTCGCGGCGAGAGGCGCGACGAGCGCAACGGCCATCAGCAGGATGCCGAGGACCGCAGCGGGCCTGGGTAATCTGCGCACGCTCGCTCCGAAGGGTTGACCGTGGATCCAGCGCAGTTCTTCGCTGCATCCCGGCTCGTCATCGTGGCCGGGAAAGGCGGCGTGGGCAAAACCACCGTTACGGCCGCGCTGGCGCGCGCCGCGGCCGACACCGGGATGTCGACGCTGATCGTCGAGGTCGAGGGCAAGTCCGGCTTGGCCAGCGCATTCGGGCGCGAACCGCTCACCTACGACGAGGTGGAGCTGGCTGCCGGCATCCGGGGTCGCACGCTCACACCCGACGATGCGTTGCTCGAGTACCTGCGGGACCACGGCATGGCCCGGGTGTCGCGCCGGCTGATGTCGTCGGGCGCGCTCGACATCGTGTCGACGGCCGTGCCCGGCATCAAGGACATCCTCATCCTCGGCAAGGTCAAGCAGCTGGAGCAGAAGCGGCGGGCCGACCTGATCGTCCTCGACGCGCCCGCGTCGGGCCACGCCATCAGCTTCCTGCGCTCGGCCCGGGGCCTGCTC
>DASUCS010000240.1:0-12628 GCA_036275935.1 Acidimicrobiales bacterium | reverse complement strand
CGACAGGTCCCCGGAGATTTTTCTTGGCGTACCGTGACGGCGTGCTCGTCGACAGCTATCGGTTCCTTCCTCGCAGCTTCGTTCCGTTGTATGCGGACGCGCAGCCGATTGACGGCGAAGCAGACGTGGTGTGGGCCGAGTTCGGGCCGCGGCTCGCGGATGCGCGCATCGCGCTGATCACGTCGGCGGGTCTGTTCCTGAAGGACGAGCAACCGACGTTCGACGGCGAGCGCGAGCGCAACGAACCGACGTGGGGCGATCCGACCCACCGAGTGTTGCCGTCCGACGTGACGTCCGGTGCGCTCGGCATGATGCACCTCCACGTCAACAACTCTGACGTGCTCGCAGATCACAACATCGCGTTGCCCACGGACCTGTTGGACGACCTCGCCGAGGAAGGGGTCGTCGGCGGTTCCACCGCACACCACGTGTCGGTGATGGGCTACCAGCAGGCGGGGCTCGACGTGTGGCGCCGGGAAACCGCGCCGGCGATTGCTGCGTTGCTGCGTGAGGACGGCGCCGACGGCGTGGTGCTTGCACCCGTCTGACCGGACTGCTGCCGCAACGTGCCCGTGCTGGCACGCCGAATCGAGGCCGCCGGGATCCCGACGGTGACGGTCACGATGATGCCGGCGACAGCGGAGCAGCTGCTCGCCCCGCGCGTGGTCGGTGTCGAGTTCCCGTTCGGCCATCCCTTCGGTCAGCCGGGCGATCGTGCGGTGCAGCGGATCGTGCTCACGACGGCGTTGCGCACGCTCGCGGGCGCGTCGCGCCCGGGCACACGCGTCGACGTCGACCTCGAGTGGCCGCAGCCTCGCGGCGAGGCCTACAAGGCGTGGCAACCCGCGGAGCCGAGCCCGATCGTCGCAATGCTCCTCAACCGCGGATCATGAAATCGCGTCGCCGAGTCACGTCTCTCCCCGGGGGGTGGCGGGCGGGCGTGGAACCCTCTTGCTCCGAACTCCGGGCGGCCCTCGTAACGCGACGGGTTCGAGCGGCGTGGCGGGGCCGCCCTCCCCAATGCTCCGCAAGCGGAACCCCCGCCCACCCACCACCACAGGTTTGACCACCCTGAAAGAAAGGGAGCTTCGTCGGCCTCGGCGCGTTGAGCACCTCGGTCGACCGCTGCGCGTCCTCGCATCCGATGCGGTGTCTTCCAGGACGGACGTGCAGGGCGCGTCGCGTCGCCGGCGTGTGAGGAGGCGGCCGTGTCGGAGTGCTCAACGCGCTCCGACCGGCACTGCTCTCTCTAAGGGTGGCCCTCGAACCCGGGGTGTGGGGGCATCCGTGGTTCTGTGTGCGGAGCCTGTAGCTGCGAACCACTCGACACCCGGGCTGCACGCGTTCGCAACCGTGTGGTTCGCAGCGTGCGCAGCACACAGGTTCCGGTCCCTCCGCACCGACGGCGATAGCGAAGGGTGTCGCGAGATTTCGAGATCAGCTGGTTGCGTTTTGGGCGAAGGTGGACCACGTCGACACCCACTGATCCCATACGGCGGGGGGATAGTCGTGGCCCATCCCTTCGATCTCGACGTACTGCGCGCCCGGAACGAGTTCGGCGGTACGGCGTCCGCCGCTCGGGTCGATCAGTGTGTCGCGGCTGCCGTGCAACACGAGGGTGGGAATCGTGACCTTGCGCAGGTCGTCCGCTCGAGAGCCGTCGCGCATCACCGCCATCATCTGCCGGCCGACGCCTTGCGGGCAGAAGCACCGGTCGTAGGCCGCCGCCGCTCGCTCCCGACTCACGTCGTCGTCGAGCCACTCGGGCTTCGACCCGTACACCCGCAGGGCTTTCACGTGGTTCTCGATGTACTCGTCACGCGATGCGGCGGGGGGCGCCATCAGGACAGCGAGCGCGTCGGGCGCGCTCTGCCCGTACTCCTCCTCACCGGTGCGCGACATCACCGACGTCATCGACAGCAGCCGGTCCGGATGGTCGATGGCGAGACGCTGCACGATCATCCCGCCCATCGACAGACCCATCACGTGCGCTTGCCGCGCGCCGACCGCGTCCAGCACGGCGATCGCGTCGTTGGCCATGTCGGCCAGCCCGTACTCCGTGTCGTCCAGCTTCGACGACAACCCGGTGTCGCGATTGTCGAACCGCACGACGTGATAGCCCTCGGCGACGAACCGCTCGCACCACTCGTCGGCGTAGTTGATGCACTGTGACCCGAGGCCGTTGATCAGCAGCAACGTGGGGTTCGCCGGATCCCCGAACGTCTCGTAGTAGAGCTCGACCTCGCCGTTCTTGGTTGTGGGCATGCCCCGATCCTGGCAAATCTCCTTCCGAGGAGCCCAGAACTGTGTCCCTCCGAAGGGGATTTCGTAGGATTTCGGGATGGCATTGACCGAGAACCCGGCTCCCGAGGCCGTTGACGACGAGGAATTGGTCGAGGAAGACCTGCTCGTCGAAGAGGTGTCGATCGACGGCATGTGCGGGGTCTATTGACCGGCGCCTGGGAGCTCGACCCGCAGGTGGCGCTCCGTCCCGAACCGTTCGGGGCGCTGGCGTACCACTACGGGAACCGGCGCCTCACGTTCTTGCGCTCGTCCGACCTGGTCGACCTCGTGCGTTCGTTGGGTGACCACGCCTCGGTCGACGACGCCCTCGCGGCGAGCGCCATCGCAGCGGACAAGTGGCCGTCGTACGAGCGTGCACTCGAATCGCTCGCCGGCTCCGAGGTGATCCGTCCCCGATGAGTCGTCTCACCGACGAGTTGAAGCAGGGCCTCGACGCGCCCATCTGCCTCACGTGGGAGCTGACGTACGGCTGCAACCTCGCGTGCATCCATTGCCTGTCCTCGTCCGGCCGGCGCGACCCGCGCGAGCTCTCCACCGTCGAAGCGAAGCGCGTGATCGACGAGCTCCGCGCGATGCAGGTCTTCTACGTGAACATCGGCGGCGGTGAGCCGACGATCCGGTCTGACTTCTACGAGCTCGTCGACTACGCCGTGGGCAACGGCGTCGGCGTGAAGTTCTCCACGAACGGATCGACCATCAATTCCGAGCGCGCGCGCCGACTCGCGGCGACCGACTACCTCGACGTACAGATCTCCATCGACGGCGCGACCGCAGCGACGAACGACGCCGTGCGCGGCGACGGCTCGTACGCGATGGCGCGGCAAGCGATGGACCATCTCGCGGCCGCGAACTTCGGGCCGTTCAAGATCAGCGTCGTCATCACGCGGCACAACCTCGCCGAGCTGGACGCGCTGCAAGCCCTTGCCGACGGATACGGCGCGCAGCTGCGACTCACCCGTTTGCGTCCGTCTGGGCGCGGTGCGGACACATGGGACGAGCTGCATCCGACGGCCGATCAGCAGATCGAGCTGTACCACTGGCTGCTCGACCATCCGAACACGCTCACCGGCGATTCGTTCTTCCACCTGTCTGCGCTCGGCGAGGCGTTGCCCGGTCTGAACCTGTGCGGCGCCGGACGTGTGGTGTGCCTCATCGACCCCGTCGGTGATGTGTACGCCTGCCCGTTCGTGCTGCATCCGGAGTTCCGCGCCGGCAGCGTGCGCGATCCCGGTGGGTTCACCCATGTGTGGCGGGGCTCGGACCTGTTCCGATCGCTCCGCGAGCCCGAGTCAGCGGGCGCGTGCGCGTCGTGCGGCTCGTACGACGCCTGCCAGGGTGGCTGCATGGCGGCCAAGTTCTTCACCGGGTTGCCGCTCGACGGCCCGGACCCGGAGTGCGTGAAGGGGCACGGCGAACTGGCGCTCGTCGGTGCGACCGCAGCACCATCGGTGCCACGGGGTCCCGATCACTCGGTGCCCGTGCGTCTGTCTCGTCGTCGCGTCTCGTAGGACACATGGCCAAGAACCTCTGGATGGAAACCGTTGCCGAAGCGCAACGGCGAGCAAAGAAGCGTCTGCCCAAGTCCGTGTACAGCGCGCTCCTCGCCGGATCCGAGCGCGGCGTCACGTACGACGACAACCAGAAGGCGTTCGCCGACCTCGGGTTCGCGCCGCACGTTGCGGGACTGTCGCCGGACAGAGATCAGGCGACGACGTTCATGGGCGAGCCGATCTCGTTCCCGGTCGTGATCTCGCCGACCGGCGTGCAGGCCGTACATCCCGAAGGCGAGGTCGCGGTCGCGCGCGCGGCCGCCGCTCGTGGCACTGCGATGGGTCTCAGCTCGTTCGCCAGCCGGTCGATCGAAGACGTCATCGCCGCGAACCCGCAGACCTTCTTCCAGATCTACTGGATGGGTGACCGCGACTCGATCGTCCGTCGCATCGAGCGGGCGAGAACCGCGGGCGCGAAGGGTTTGATCGTCACGCTCGACTGGTCGTTCTCACACAGTCGCGACTGGGGGAGTCCGTGGATCCCCGAGCAGATCGACCTCAACGCGATGGTGCGCCTCGCCCCGGAAGTCATCGTGCGGCCGCGCTGGCTGGCGGAGTTCGCGAAGACCCGCAAGCTGCCCGACCTCTCGACGCCGAACCTGCAGGAGCCGGGCCAGCCGGCGCCGACGTTCTTCGGCGCCTACGGCGCATGGATGCAGACGCCGCCGCCGTCGTGGGAGGACATCGCGTGGCTGCGATCGCAGTGGGACGGGCCGTTCATGCTCAAGGGCATCACTCGCATCGACGACGCGAAGCGCGCCGTCGATGCCGGCGTCACGACGATCTCGGTCTCGAACCACGGGGGCAACAACCTCGACGGCACGCCGGCCACGATCCGGGTGCTTCCCTCGGTGGTCGACGCGGTCGGCCACGAAGTCGAGATCGTGTTGGACGGCGGGGTGCGGCGCGGCGGTGATGTCGTGAAGGCGCTCGCATTCGGCGCTCGCGCCGTGATGATCGGTCGCGCCTACCTGTGGGCGCTCGGTGCCAACGGCCAGGCCGGCGTGGAGAACATCCTCGACATCCTGCGCAATGGCATCGACAGCACGTTGCTGGCCCTGGGCAAGTCTTCGATCCACGAGTTGTCGCCCGCCGATCTCGTGATCCCGCGAGACTTCGCCCGATGCCTCGGCGCCTAGCCGATACGACCTGGTCCGATCTCGACCGTGAGGCCGCGGATCTGATCCTCGCGGTACCGATGGGTTCCACCGAGCAACACGGACCGCACCTCCCGCTGTCCACCGACACCGACATCGCGGTGGCGCTCTGTGAGCGCCTCGCGTGCGCGCGACCGAACGTTGTGGTCGCTCCGGCGCTCGCGTACGGCTCGAGCGGGGAGCACGCCGGGTTCGCGGGGACGTTGTCGATCGGTCAGGCCGCGTTGGAGATGGTGGTCGTCGAGCTCGTCCGATCGGCGGACGCGTTCGCTGGTGTGATGTTGGTGTGCGCGCACGGCGGCAACGCAGAGGCTGTTGGTCGAGCGGTGTCGACCTTGGAGACCGAAGGACGGCGCGTCGTGGCGTGGCTGCCTCGTGCGTACGACGACGCGCACGCAGGCCGGTCGGAGACGTCGATCCTGCTGGCGTTGGACGCGTCACGCGTGCGGATGGATGCGGCGCGACCGGGAGCGATCGAGCCCTTGTCCGAGTTGATGGGCGCGCTACGCACGGGTGGCGTGCGGTCGGTGTCGGCGAACGGTGTGCTCGGTGATCCGACCGGTGCGTCCGTCGAGGAAGGGCGCGCGTTGCTCGACGTGCTGGTGACTGACGTGCTCGAATGCGCGGACACGCTGTGACGAGCGTCGCCGTCGTCACTGGTGCGGCTCGGGGCATCGGCGCGTGCACGGCGCGAAGGTTGGCGGCGGCTGGGTTCCGACTCGTACTAGTGGACCGCGGCGCGGACGATCCGAGACTGCCGTACGCACTGGCCACCGAAGCCGAGCTGCGGGCGACGTGCGACGCGTGCGGCGGTGATGAGGTGGCGGTCGCAGTTGTCGGCGACGTGCGGGATCAGTCGGTGCTCGACGGCGCGGTCGCAACCGCGGTCGAACGGTTCGGCGGCGTCGATGCCGCGCTCGCGATCGCAGGCGGCGTCGTGGGCGGACGGACGGCGTGGGAGACCGATGACGCGGACTGGGACACGATGTTCGGCATCAACTTCGACGGCGTGCGCCGCTTGGCGACGGCGGCGGTGCCGGCGATGCTGGAGCGTCCTCGGCCGCGACACGGACGGTTCATCGCAGTGTCGTCCGCCGGCGGCACGCTCGGGCTGCCGTTGCTCGCCAGCTACTCGGCGGCCAAGCACGCAGTGGTCGGGCTCATCAGGAGCCTCGCCGCCGAGCTCGGACCCGAAGGGATCACCGCCAACGCCGTCGCGCCCGGTTCGACGGCGACGGCGATGCTGCAGGCGTCAGCCGCGGTGTACGGGCTCGCGTCGCCGCAGGACTTCGCGTCGCACCACCAACTGGGGCGGCTGGTCGAGCCCGACGAGGTCGCCGCGCTGCTCGCCTGGCTGTGCGGGCCGGACAGCGACGCCATCACCGGCGCCGTCCTCCCCGTCGACGCCGGCATGACCGCCAGCTGAATGTCGTCGGGCGACCACATGGCGCGGATGGCGACGTATCACGTCGTCGCACGCGCCAAGAGATGGTGTGGCGATGAATTGGCGCGAGGAACGACGGTTCGCGTCACCGTTCGCGCCAAGAAGATGTGGGGCATCGAGGCCGCGTTCGCACCGACGCCTCTGCACAATTGGCGCGAAAGACGACCTTTCTCGTCGTCGTCCGCGCCAAGACTTGGGGCACGAAGGAATTGGCGCGGCTTGCGACGTATCGCGTCGTCGTTCGCTCCATGTGGTCAAAAACGTGCTGCCCGCTGACTGGCGCGTCGCGTTCGATTCGGGGGTGCGGCGGATCGACGGGGGCGCGGTGTTGATCGGGGGGGCGCCGTTGCGGATCCGGCGCCTGACGGACGCGGGCCAACGGCTGGTCGATCGCCTCGAGGCGGGGGAACCCGTCCCACAGTCCGATGGCGCGCAACGGCTGGTGCGCCGCCTGCTGGATGCAGGAATGGCACACCCGCGACCCGGCGCGACCGAGCTGCGAGAGAGCACGGACGTCACGATCGTCATCCCGACACGCGACACGAACGTCGCCGCGACGACCGACGCGAAGCATCTCATCATCGTGGACGACGGTTCGACACCGCCCATAGCGCATCCCACCGCCACCGTCCTCCGTCACGACCGCACCAACGGACCCGCCGCGGCTCGCAACACCGGCTGGCGTGCTGCCACCACCGACCTCGTCGCGTTCCTCGACGCCGACTGCCGACCCGCAGCCGATTGGCTCGACCGACTCCTCCCTCACTTCGGTGACCCGAAGGTCGCTGCGGTCGCGCCGCGCATCCTCACGCGCACGGCCCCCACCCTTCCGACACCGCTCGCCCGGTACGAAGAGGCGCGTCCGACGCTCGACCGAGGTGAGCGCGAAGCGATCGTGCGGCCGCGCAGCCCCGTGCCGTTCGTGCCCACCGCCGCGCTCGTGGTCCGAACCGCGGCGCTCGAAGAGCTCAATGGTTTCGACGAAACCTTCCGCTTCGGCGAGGACGTCGACTTGGTGTGGCGACTCAGCGCCGCCGGCCACACCGTGCGGTACGACCCCACCGTCACCGTCACGCACCCTTCACGCACGACCGCCACTGCATGGCTTCGCCAGCGCTTCGACTACGGCACCTCGGCGGCGCCATTGGCACGCAAGCACGGTGCCGCCGTCGCGCCCCTCACGATGTCGCCGTGGAGCCTGCTGTCCTGGACGCTCGAAGGCCTCGGCTTCCCGCTCACCGGCGCCGCCGTCGGAGCGGCAACCACGGCGATGCTTGCCCCTCGTCTGAAGGGATTGCGCGACCCGTGGGGCGAAGCGCGCACGCTCGCCGGTGCGGGTCACCTTCACGCCGGTGTCGCCGTGGCCGATGCAGTCCGCCGCGCCTGGTGGCCACTCGCAGCCACCGCCGCGGCGGTATCGACCAGAGCACGACGCGGTGTCCTTGCTGCCGCCGTCATCCCACCGTTGCTCGAATGGCGACGTCAACGTCCGGCGCTCGATCCGGCGCAATGGGTGACGCTCCGCCTTCTCGACGACCTCACGTACGGCGCCGGCGTGTGGGCCGGCTGCCTCCGGGAACGGTCGTTCGCGGCGCTGCGTCCCGATCTCGTCGACTGGCCCGGCACGCGCGCCGCGATCGAGTCAACCAGCGAGATCGAGCAACGCTCGCCGTCGCGCCGCAAGTGACAGGCCACGGAGCCGGGCCACTCCGTGCTCCGTGCAGACCCGATCGGCGAGCATCGCCGGAAGCGTGACCTGCCCTCCGCTGAGCTCACCCACGATCCGCGGCGCACCCGTGCCGGTCCTGCTCGGCAACGCAATGATGCTGCGACCGTCCTCCGTCGCGAGCGCGGCGTTCACGAAGTCGGGCAGACCTCCGGGTCCCGACAGCACTCGCCCGTCGGCTCCGACTTCGGAATTGACGGCGCCCGTCTCGTCGACTTCGAGCGCGGAGTTGATCGCGACGAACTTCGGGATCTGAACGAGCGACGACATGCCGTGCGACGTCCCGGCACCCACCATTCGGATCGACGGATTGCCGTCGACCCACGCGAAGAGCTCCGCGTCTCCCATGATCTCTGCGGTCGTCGACACGCCCGTGAACACGCCACGCTCGACCAGCGTGCGGCATCCATCCGTGAACAGCCCGCTCTGCAGGACGAGGTCGTGGTGATCCGCCAGCGCGGAGAGCACTGCGGTCGGCAACCGGCCCACGCCGATCTGGATCGCCGACCCGTGCTCGATCTCGCTGGCCGCGTTGGCGGCAACTGCATCCAGCACGTCCGATGATCGACCGGACGGCAGCTCGACCAGCGGCGTCGAAGCCTCGACCAGCACGTCGATCTCCGAGCGCTCCAACTCGCCGTCTCCGAACGTGTACGGCGACTGATCGTTGACCTGCGCGATGACGACACGAGCGGCACGAATCGCGTCGATGAGCCCGCCGACCGAGACGCCGAGGCTGTAGCGCCCGTACTCGTTCGGAGTCGACACCTGCACGAGGACGACATCCGGTTGCAGGGGGCCGCCGCGACCGAGCAACCGCGGCTGATCGCCGTAGCGCATCGGTACGACGTGAAGCCGGCTCGGATCGATCGACGACAACGCCGGGGTCGGATGCAGCGACGTGAACGTGAACGGCGCACCACTGTCGAAGATCGACAACGGTTCGATCAGGTAGCCCGCCATGACATGGATCTCACGCCACCGGTCCCGCGATTCGTTCAATCCATCGACGAGCGCAGTCGGCACCGCACAACCGCAACCGACGAGGACGCGAGCGCCGTCAGGAATCGCCGCCATCGCCTCGTCGATCCCCTGCGCCATCGAGGAGATACTGGTTCATGCCCGAACCCACCATCGTCGACCGCTTCCTCGCGATGCACCACAGCGACACGCCCTTCCTGATCCCGAATCCGTGGGATCCGGGTGCGGCCAAGCTCCTCGTCTCGCTCGGGTTCCCCGCACTCGCCACCACCAGCTCCGGCCACGCGGCCACACTCGGGAAGCTCGACGGCGCGGTCACTCGTGACGAAGCGCTCGACCACGCCGCGGCAATGGCGAGCGCGGTCGACGTTCCCGTGTCGGCCGACCTCGAGCACGGTTTCGCCGACGATCCGGCGGGCGTCGCCGAAACCATTCGACTCGCGACCGCGACTGGGCTCGCAGGCTGCTCGGTCGAGGACTCCACCGGCAACCGCGACGAACCGATCTACGACGCCGCGTTCGCGGCCGAACGCATCGCCGCCGCAGCGGACGCCGCGCACAGCGGCACCACGAAGCTCGTGCTCACAGCCCGCGCCGAGAATTTTCTCTACGGACGCACGGATCTCGCCGACACGATCGATCGACTGCAGCGATTCAGCGCCGCCGGTGCGGACGTTCTCTACGCGCCCGGCTTGTCGTCACTCGACGACATCCGCACCCTGGTCGCGGAGGTGGACAAGCCAGTGAACGTGATCGCGCGTCCCGGCGCTCCCACGGTCGCCGAACTGGCCGAAGCCGGCGTCGCGCGGATCTCTGTCGGCGGCGCGTTCACCTGGGTTGCGCTGGCAGCAGTGGTCGATGCCGCGCACGAACTGCTCGACCAGGGCACCTACGGATTCCTCGATCGCGTCGGCGCAGGCCGCGACGCCGCCCGCGCCGCATTCACATGAACGGTCGCGCTTCGGGAGCGACGTAGTCGACGCGTCCCGCTCTCGCCGCGGTGGACGACACGTCGGACAGGTCGATGTCCAGCAGCACGCACTCCTGGGGAACGACGAGGCCCTGCCGCGGTGCAACGGCCAGCGTCGGAAGTCGTGCGACGGCGTCGTCGCGCGCTTCGAGCGAGTCGTAGAACGCGACGTCGAGGACTTGGGCCCACTTGTCGGCGCCGAGGACCAACACGTCGTACTCGGCAGCGATGTCCGCGAGGTGGAGCTTCTCGGTCACCACGACGCGCAACCACGGCCGAGTTGCCGCGACCGCTTCCAGCATCTCGATGCGCGCGTCGAGAGGACGCATGCCTGTCTTGCCCAGCGGATCGCGATTGAGCACGAGATCGATCTGATCGAGCGGGCACTGGATGCGAGCCGCCTCGGCGACCGCCAGATGTGCGATCGTCGGCGGATCGAATGTCCCGGGGTACGCGCCACGCACCTTCCCATGGTGGCGTACGGTCCCCGCGGTGACGAACACGGGACCGCTCACCGGCGTGAAGGTCGTGGACCTCACGCGCGTGCTCGCTGGTCCGTACTGCACGATGGTGCTCTGCGATCTCGGAGCGGACGTCGTGAAGGTGGAACGACCGCGGAGCGGCGACGACAGCCGCCACATCGGTCCATTCGTGAACGGCATCTCCGCATACTTCGCATCGCTGAATCGGGGAAAGACGTCCGTCGCACTCGACCTCGACGACACGGCAGACCGCACGCGGTTCGAGGCGCTGCTCGACGGCGCCGACGTCCTGGTAGAGAACTTCCGTCCCGGCACGATGGAGAAGCTCGGGTACGGCTGGGACACGCTGCATCCGCGCTACCCCCGGCTGGTCTACGCGGCGGTGTCGGGGTTCGGGCACACGGGCCCGTGGGCGTCCCGCCCGGCCTACGACATGGTCGCCCAGGCAATGGGCGGCGTCATGAGCATCACCGGTCATCCGGACGGGCCGCCGACGCGCGTCGGAACGTCGATCGGTGACCTGACCGCCGGTTTGTTCGCCGCCATCGGGATCTGCAGCGCGCTCTACGAGCGCGACCGCACCGGGGAGGTCGCGAAGATCGACGTGGCGATGCTCGATGCACAGGTCGCGATCCTCGAGAACGCCATCGCCCGCTACACCGCGACCGGTGAGGTTCCCGGGCCCCTTGGTGCGCGCCATCCCTCGATCACGCCCTTCGGTGCGTACGCCGCGGCTGACGGCCACCTCGTGATCGCGGCCGGCAACGATGTGCTCTTCCGTCGTTTGTGCGAGGTCCTCGACCGGCCGACGATCGCGGACGACGCCCGTTTCGCGACCAACGCGCTGCGCACCGAGCACCACGACGCGCTGCAGGTGGAGCTGGAAGCAGCACTCGCGTCCGGCACCGTGGCCGCGTGGCTGGCGCGGCTGGAGGCAGCAGATCTGCCGTGCGGTCCCATCAATGACGTCGCCGCGGTGCTTGCGCATCCGCAGGTGCGGGCAAGGAACATGGTCGTGCGCCTCGACGACGAGCGTCTCGCCGGCCTGGAGCTCTCGGGCAACCCGATCAAGAACAGCTTGCACGTCGACCCGCCCACGCGCGGCCGCGTCCCTGATCTCACCGACTGAACCTGCTTCGTGCACGCCGTGTTGCTCAGCTTCGGGGTCATCTTCGTGGCGGAGCTGGGCGACAAGAGCCAGCTGATGGCGCTCACGTTCGCCGCGCGTTACCGGGCCTTGCCCGTCCTCATCGGGATCACGATCGCAACCGCACTCGTGCACGCGTTCTCGGTCCTCATCGGCGCGGTCGTCGGCGCCGCGATTCCGACACGAGCGATCTCGATCGCGGCGGGTCTCGCCTTCTTCGGGTTCGCAGCGTGGACGCTCCGGGGCGACACCCTTGACGAGGACGAGGCCGATCGCGCCGGACGCACTCAACGCTCGGCCATCGTCGCGGCGAGCGTGGCGTTCTTCCTCGCGGAGCTGGGCGACAAGACGATGTTGGCGACGATCACGCTCGCGACGTCCGAGGGCGCGTTCGGCGTGTGGTTGGGATCGACGCTCGGCATGGTCTCGGCCGACGCGCTCGCGATCCTCGCCGGCAAGCAGCTCGGCGACCGCCTCTCCGCTCGTGCGGTCCGGGTCGCCTCGGCCGCCGCGTTCGTCGTGTTCGGTGTGCTCCTGCTGGTCGAGGGCCTGCGCGGCTGACGGAGTCGGTCAGCCGCTCGACAGCGCCGCTGCGGTCGCGTCGTCGGCTGGAAGGAACGCTTCGATCGACAGCTCCGCGAGTGTGATGTCGACGGCGGTGCCGAAGGTCGTGACGGTGCTCAAGAAGCGCAGCTCACCATCGCCGGCCCGCAGCACGAGCGGCACCGCCAGCGCACCGGCATCCTCGGACTCGACCTGGTCGTCGTCGGTCGAGACGTTCGGGTAGCCGCGCAGCTCCTCGTACAGCGCGCCGACGTCGGCATCGCGCGTGAGCACGAACTGGCGCCGCAGGCGGTGAAGAAGATG
>DASUCS010000239.1:0-2630 GCA_036275935.1 Acidimicrobiales bacterium | reverse complement strand
TGGTGGCCGCCCATGCCGTCGGCAACGGCGAACAAGTGACGCGACGCGAGCATCGAGTCCTCGTTGTTGGTCCGCACACGACCGACGTCGGTCGCCGCGCCCCATCGGAACTCGAACACGTTCAGCGCACCTCGAGCACGGTGTTGCCGACCTGCAGACGATCACCCTTCTGCATCACCATCGGCCCCGCGACCTTCACTCGATTGAGGTACGTGCCGTTCGTCGATCCGAGGTCCTCGACATACAGCTGGCCGTCGCGGGTGAACACGCGCGCGTGCAGCTGTGACACGTAGGTGTCGTCGACGGTGACCTGACAACCGGCGGCGCGCCCGACGGTGATCTCGTCCCCGAGCGGATATCGACGTCCTGCCTGACTCTCCGATTCGACCGCGACGAGCTCGGTCGGTGCCCCGCGACTCTTGCGGCCCTTCGGTGCTGCGGGTGCGGGCGTGGGCGCCGGCACCGCGGCGGCGCGCCGGCCGCGGCGGCGCCCTGTGTCTGCCTGCGCCGGGACCTTGATCTCGGCCCACACGGCTCGCAGCACGCGCACCAGGAAGAGGTACACGAGGGCGAGCAGGCACAGCTTGAGGATGTTGAGCAGCTGCTCGGACAATGCGATTCGACCTTCAGCTGGCTTCGAAGCGGATGTGGGTGTTGCCGAACGTCAGCTCGTCGCCGTCGACCAGCGCCTGTTCGCGCACTCGGATGCCGTTCACCTTGGTCCCGTTCGTCGACTCGAGGTCGACCACCACATATCCCGTCCCCTTCGGGCGGATCTCCGCATGGTTCCGGCTCACGTTTGGATCGGCGAGGACGATGTTCGACTCCGGCATACGTCCCACGGTGAGGCTGTGTTCCCCGAGCACCACTCGCTCACCCGTCGGAAGCACCAGGCTGCCGGCGCCGCTCCCGCCCGTTCCTTCGCGCATGCGCCCTTCGATCTGGAACGCACCGGTGTGCATCCGCTCGTCGGCGACCATCTCGACCTCGACGGGACCGAGGAACGTGTACCCCTCGTCGCGGGCGTGCTCGCGGGCGGCGTCGCAGAGCTCGCGCACGAGCGTGTCGTGGATCTCGGCGAACCGCTCGTCGTCCTCCGGACTGACCTGGACGGTGAAGTGGTTCGGGACCACGGTGCGACCTCGCACGTCGACCGACCGGTTGTCGTCGATCTCCCGTACGAGGCGACGACCGAGCTCGACGGGTCGGAGCCCACTGCGGAACGCGCGGGCGAACACTCCCTCCACCATGCGCTCGAGACGCCGTTCGAACCCGGACAAACCCACGGGGCGACACTGTACGCGGCCCTCCTCCTCGCTCTTCGAGCAGGACCCTGCGGTTGGTAACGTTGCCGTTCCACTCGGGCGAGTGGCGGAATTGGCAGACGCGCAGGATTCAGGTTCCTGTGTCCGCAAGGACGTGGGGGTTCAAGTCCCCCCTCGCCCACCACCACCACCACCACGTCGTCGCAGGTCGAGGCCCCAGCACAGGGTCTCGACCTCGCGTACCCTTGCGCTCGCAGTCATGGTCAACACGGGAGGGGGTTCCATGGCCGAGAGCACGGGCGTGTTCGAGTCGTGGCAGAAGGCGATGCTCGCGGGCGATGCCGATGCCATCGGGGAGCTGTACGAGGACGATGCCGTTCTGCTGATCCCGTCGATGGACGTGGTCGCTCGGGGCAAGAGCGAGATCCGCGATGCATGGGCGGGTCTCATCGCTGCGGGCAGCGTGGACAGCTTCGACGTCACCGAGCATCAGCAGACGATCGTGGGCGACATCGCGTACGCCATGGTGGCGGGCGTGATGAAGGGGGAGATGGGCGGCGAGCCCATGGAGCTCCCGTTCCGCGCCACCGAGGTGCAGCGTCGGGGGGCTGACGGCACCTGGCGCTACGTCCTCGATCACGGCTGACGCGCCACCAGCGGCGCGGGACTGAGCGCCGCGACTACAGGGTGATGCTGCAGGTACCGGCGCCCTGATCGACGCCGCCGTTCAACGCGCCCTCGGTCTGCCAAGTGATCGCACTGAAGCCCGAAAGCGTCGACCCTGCGGCGAGCGGAGGGGTGCCTGCCGCGGTGTGCTTGTTGAACGTCGCGACCGGCACCGTGACCGACACGGTGCTCGCCTTCAGATCGAAGGCAGCCTTCACGTCGCTCGCGCCGAAGGATGTTCCGCGGCTGTCGGAGCCGCTGCCGAAGTCGGCGCTCTCGGCGGTCAACAGCCGTGAGCCTTCAACCCAGAACGACTGACCCTCGTAGGAGAAGCCCACGTCGAACGCGTCGCCGTTCGATCCGGGCGGCGGCATCGACGACAGCTTCTCGACCTTCATCGTGACCACGAGATCGCTGCCGTTGACCGCGGCGGTCGCGGACCGGATGTCGAGATCGTCGACGGACGGACGAGGTGTGCCGGAGATGACGAGTCCGGTGGCGTCACCGGCGGGGTCGTTCAGCGGCAGATCACCGGACGCGCATGCCGGCTGCGTGAACGAGCCCTGCGGCGTCGTGTTGGTCGACGGGTTCACCGCCGTCAGCTGACCGGCGATCGCCTTGGTCAGCTGCTTCACGTCGGGCACGCCGAGCCCGGTGGTGTAGTCCCATCCGGGGGCGGCGACGTTGAGACCGTTCGTG
>DASUCS010000238.1:0-5027 GCA_036275935.1 Acidimicrobiales bacterium | reverse complement strand
ACGGCCGTACACGACCGTATTGACCTCTTGGAGGAAGTGGATCGCTTCGAGGTTCTCGCGTCCCCCGAATTCGTTGGGGATCCACTCCCCTTCCTTGCGCGAGTAGTCGAGGTAGAGCATCGACGCGACCGCATCGACACGCAGACCGTCGATGTGGAACTCCTCGATCCAGAACAACGCGTTGGCCAACAGGAAGTTGCGAACCTCGTGGCGCCCGAAGTTGAAGACGAGCGTGCCCCAGTCGGGATGCTCGCCTTGTCGCGGATCGGCGTGCTCGTACAGCGCGGTGCCGTCGAAGCGCGCCAATGCCCATTCGTCCTTCGGGAAGTGGGCGGGGACCCAGTCGACGATGACGCCGATGCCCTTTGCGTGCAGCGCGTCGACGAGCACCCGGAAGTCGTCCGGCGAGCCAAAGCGCGATGTCGGCGCGTAGTACGACGACACCTGGTAGCCCCACGAACCGCCGAAGGGGTGCTCGGCCACGGGCATCAGCTCGACGTGCGTGAAACCGAGATCGGCGACGTACTCGGGCAGCTGCTCGGCGAGCTCGAGATACGTCAGAGGACGATCGCCGCCCTCGACGTTGTGCCGCCACGATCCGAGGTGCAGCTCGTACGTCGACATGCGCTGGTTGACGACATCGGTCGAGGCCCGGCGCGTCATCCACTCCTCGTCGCGCCATTCGTGGTGCGACTCCGCCACGATCGACGCCGTGCCCGGCGGGGTCTCGGCGAACTGGGCCATCGGGTCGGCCTTGAGCCGCAAACGGTTGTCCGCGCCGAGGACCTCGTACTTGTACTTGGCGCCCGGCTCGACGCCCGGCACGAACAGCTCCCACACGCCCGACGAACCCATCGTGCGCATCGGGTGCACGCGGCCGTCCCACAAGTTGAAGTCGCCGACGACGCGGACAGCACGCGCGCCAGGAGCCCACACTGCGAACGCGGTGCCGACCGCACCTTCGTGCGTGCGATGGTGCGCGCCGAGCACCTCCCACAGCTTCTCGTGCCGGCCCTCGCCGATCAGGTACACGTCCAAGTCGCCGAGCGTGGGCCAATGGCGATACGGATCGTCGACCGTGATCGCGGTGCCGTCTGGGTACGTGACCTCGACGTCGTACTCGGTGACGTCCTCGGGGACCCTCGCTTCGAACAATCCAGCGTCATGGATGCGTTCGGCGTTGGTCTTCGCCACTCGTACGGAGGCGGCGCCGGGTCGCCAGACCCGAACAAGCCCTCCGTGATGACCGAGGAAATCGTGAGGGGTGCCGTGTTCCCCCTTGACGATGGCCTCGACTTCGGCCGCGAGCAGTCGACGGGTCATTGACTCAGATGCCACCACAGAACGCGGGTACCCGGCTCACTGGCCCACGAGACGGCTGATCGCCTCGAGCGGGATGCGCGCCCAATCGGGTCGGTGCGCGAGCTCGTACCCGACCTCGTACACGGCTTTCGCGAGGATGAACGCGTCGAGCACGACATCGCGGTCGTGCGCGCTCGCCGGAATGAGCGCGTCGATGCCGTCCGTGTCGAAGTAGCCCTTGCGGAACGCATGGCCGACGTGGTCCTCCCAGCGCCGACCCAGGGCGAGCAGCTCGTCTTGGTCTGCCGTGCCGCCGCGTTCGGTCAGCGCGACATAGGCGGCGTAGTGGAAGGAGCGCAGCATCCCGGCCACGTCGCGCAGCGGCGAGGACGGCTTGCGTCGCTCCGCCAACGGCAGGGCCGGCTCGCCCTCGAAGTCGAGGATGTACCAACCGCTGTCGGTTCGCAGCGTCTGACCGAGGTGGTAGTCCCCGTGGACGCGGATCGCTCTGCCTGCGTCCTGCACGTTGCGCAATGCGTCGTAGGCGGAAGTGATTGCAGTCGCATCGAGCGCACGCGCCGATGACTTCGAAAGGCTCGACGTCATCGTGTCCGCCCATCCAGCGGGGTCTGCATCGCTGACGCCCATCGCGTCGGCCAGCTTCAGATGCATCTCGGCGGTGATCTGTCCGAGACGAAACGCTTCGGGTCCGAAGTCACCACCGGACTCTGCAGGATCGAGACGGCTTCCGTACACGTCGCGCAGGGAGGTCAACGCGAGCTGCCAGCCTTCGGTCCCACCTTCGAGGAAGGTGCGCACGACGGCGAGATCGACCTCACCGGTGCGCCACGTCGCCACCGGCGCGCTGATGTTGGCGAACCCCACGTTGGCCAGCGCCTCGGTGACCTCGACGTCGGGGTTCGGGCCGTCGGCGAGGCGGCGGAACAGCTTCATGATGAGGCGTTCGTCGAACACGACGGATGTGTTCGACATCTCGACGTTGAGCGACCGCACGCGCGTGACGTGCTCACCTGGAGCGACTCGGTTGCAGATCGCGAGCGCAAGCTCGGGATCGACGAGCGCGTCATAGGCCAAGGCGGGCCCCTCGGGTGTGTCGAGGTCTCCCAGGAAGCCTCGTCCCTTGCCCTCGAGGAACCTCTCGGTCTGTTCGAGCGGTCGCAGACCAACCGGCACCTGGTAACGAGCGAGGGACTCATCGGTGAACCACGCGTCGACGAGCATCCACACGACATACGGCCAGCCGTCGCCCCACACCTCGAACTCCTCGATCTCGACGTTGGCGAGCTCGAGGTCACTGGCTCCGTACCACCGCTGTCGGACGAGGAAGTCCGGGAGCAGCGTGGCGAGGTCCTTCTGTTCGACGTCCAGGGTCACTGCGTCTCCAGACCCGGCTCCACCAGCGAGAACCAGTAGAAGCCGTAAGGCGGAAGCGTGACGAAGTAGGGCAGGTCGCCGATGGGAGGGAACGGCACGCGGCCCAGCGCCTCGATCGGGATCTTTCCGGCGTGATTGAGCAGCAGCAGCTCGACCGGCTGGGCGAATCGGCTCAGGTTGTTCACACACAGTACGACGTCGTTCACACCGTCGTCGCGCTCCATGTAGCGCAGGTACGCGAGCACAGACGGGTTCTCCGTCGACAGAACCTCGAGCTTGCCGGTCGCCAGCACGGGATGTTCGCGACGTACGGCGAGCATGCGTCGCATCCAGTGGAGGAACGAGCTCGGGTTGCGCGTCTCGCCCTCGACGTTGACGGCCTGGTAGCCGTACACCGGATCCATCAACGGCGGTAGATACAGCTGCGCGAAGTCGGCCTTGCTGAAGCCGGCGTTGCGGTCGGGCGTCCACTGCATCGGCGTGCGAACGCCGTCGCGGTCACCGAGGTAGATGTTGTCGCCCATCCCGATCTCGTCGCCGTAGTACAGGACAGGACTACCGGGCATCGAGAACAGCAGCGCGTGGAACAGCTCAGCGATGCGACGGTCGTTGTCGAGCAGCGGGAAGAGGCGACGGGAGATGCCGATGTTCCGCCGCATGAGCGGATCCTTGGCGTACTCCGAGTACATGTAGTCGCGCTCTTCGTCCGTCACCATCTCGAGCGTCAGCTCGTCGTGGTTGCGCAAGAAGATCCCCCATTGACACCCGTCTGGGATGTCCGGGGTCTGGGCGAGGATCTCGGTGATCGGATAGCGCTGCTCGCGTCGCACCGACATGAACATGCGGGGCATCAACGGGAAGTGGAAGCACATGTGGCACTCGTCGCCGTCGCCGAAGTACTCGACGACGTCGGCCGGCCACTGATTCGCTTCCGCGAGCAGTACGCGGCCCGGGAACTCGACGTCGACGGTTTCGCGCAGCCGCTTCAGGTACGCGTGTGTCTCCGGAAGGTTCTCGCCGTTCGTGCCGTCGCGCTCGTAGAGGTACGGCACGGCGTCGAGACGGAACCCGTCGAGCCCGAGATCGAGCCAGAAGCGCACGACGTCCAACATCGCGGCCTGCACTTCGGGGTTGTCGAAGTTCAGGTCGGGCTGATGATGGAAGAACCGATGCCAGTAGTACTGCTCGCGCACCGGATCCCACGTCCAGTTCGACGTCTCGGTGTCGACGAAGATGATCCGAGCTTCCGAGTAGCGCGTATCGGCGTCGGACCACACGTACCAGTCGGCCTTGTCGTTGTCCCGCGACGACCGACTCATCTGGAACCATGGATGCTGGTCGCTCGTGTGGTTCATCACCATGTCGGCGATGATGCGGATGTCGCGGCGATGGGCCTCGTCGATGAGCTCCGCCGCGTCCTTCACATCGCCGTACGCGGGAAGGACCGTGTAGAAGTCGCTGATGTCGTAGCCACCGTCGCGCAGCGGCGATTGGTAGAACGGCAACAGCCAGAGGCAGTCGACTCCGAGCCACTGCAGGTACTCCAGCTTCTCCGTCAGGCCTCTCAGGTCACCGGTGCCGTCACCGGTCGCGTCGTAGAAGCCGCGGACTGCTACCTCGTAGAAGACCGCGCGCTGGAACCAGCGCGCGTCGTCGAATTCGATCGTGCCCGCCATCGTCAGTGGGCGCGTACTTCGAAGGCGTGTCCAGGCTGTTGGGCGGGATCGAGTCGTACGTACGGATGCTCGCTCCACGTGTAGCTCTCACCTGAGAGCTCGTCATGGACGACGAACGACGCGCCGGGCTCGACGCCGAGGGCGGTGAGGTCCAGCGACAGCGTCGCTTCGTGCCAGTTGTGCGGGTCGAGGTTCACGACACACAGCATGACGTCGGAACGCTGGGTGGACCGCTTCGAGTACACGAGGATGTTCTCGTTGTCGGCACCATGGAACGTGATCGTGCGCAACTCGTCGAACGCGGCGTGCTTGTTGCGGATGTCGTTCACCTGCGTGATGAAGGGCGCCAGCGAGTCCGGGCGATCCCACACCCGAGGCCGCACTTCGTACTTCTCCGAATTGAGGTACTCCTCGTTCGTCTCGGAGGCCGGCTCGTTCTCGCAGAGCTCGTACCCGGAGTAGATCCCGTAGCTCGGGCTCAACGTCGCGGCCAGCAGCAATCGAAGCCGGAACGCAGCAGGCGGACCGTTGCGCAACATGCCGGCGAGGATGTCCGGCGTGTTCGGCCAGAAGTTCGGACGCATGTAGTCCGCGGTCGGGCCGTGGGCGAGCTCGTTCAGGTACTCGATGAGCTCCCACCGCTCGCTGCGCCAC
>DASUCS010000237.1:0-9202 GCA_036275935.1 Acidimicrobiales bacterium | reverse complement strand
TCGTCGGCGAAGCACGGTGCGAAGACGTTGTAGTCGGGGAGGTGCCCGCCGCCGTGGTACGGGTCGTTGGCCACGAAGACGTCGCCCTCGCGGAACTCCTGCGGGCCGAGGAAGTCGAGCGCGAACCGGACCGGAAGGGTGGAGGTGAGCATGAACTGCGGGATGCCGACCGACAGGGCGGCGAGGCGGCCGCGGGCGTCGAGGATGGTGGCGTTGCGCTCGTTCGACTGGTTCAGGATCGGTGTGGTCGCCGTGCGCGACACGTAGGTCGCCATCTCGAAGCACACGGTCTCCATGCAGGACCGCACGACCTCGGCGGTGACCGGGTCGACGGTCGGGTTCGCCGCCAGCCGGTCCCGCCGACCAGCGAGTTGCACCAGATCGACGTTCATCTCTCCCCCTGACGTCTCGCGATCAGCTCGTCAGCGTACGTTCCACCCTACCTGACACCCGTGTCAGGTTCGAGGTGTAGGTTGCGCAGTGATGGAGGAGGTGCGCGAGCGATCGCGCCGGCTCGCCCGTCGGCTGGGGTATGGCAGGACCGCGCCAGACCTGCCGCCTCTCGCCGTCGGCGCGCTGCGCCCGACCGAGGTGATCGTCGACCGCGCTCTGGTGCTCAACGTCGTGCTCAGTTGCGCGTACGGCCTCTCGGCCGAGGCGGCGCTCGACTGGCTGACGGCCGAAGGACTGAGCCAAGCCGTGACGGACGGCGAGCACGAGTTCCTCGTCGACGTCGCCGAGGGACTGCGCGTGCAGGAGCTGGCGCGCCGGCTCGAGGTGGAGTCGTTGTACGCGTTGCTGTGGGCCGTGTCGATCGTCGACGAGCTCGACTTCGACCGCGGCGCCGGCGACGTGACGCCCTATGTGCCGGATGTGCACCGTGGGGAGTCCGCCGACGCGCTGCGAGCCGGGGCGACGCGTCGCGACGAGGTCGAGCTCTATGCCGCCTACGACCTCGCCACGGTGCTCTCATCGGCCATCGGTGACGAGGACCTCCACGTCGGGGTGTCGCCGGGCGATGTCGAGCCCTATGTCGTGTGGGAACGGCGCCGCGCTCTCGGCTGGATCCACGGGGTGCCGTGGTGAGCCCGTCAGGACAGCAGATGTCGTGCGCCGAACAACGGGAGGTCCAACGTGGACAGCATCCCGGGTTCCGCCGCGCACACGTGCGGAATGGCGTTGATGATGCGCATCGCCGTCGCCACCAGTCCCCCCGTGTTGTGGTCGCCGTCGTCGCCGAGCATGTTCAGCTCGCAGGTGAAGGACGGCGAACCCTCGATCACGATCCGGTAGCCATGTCCTTGCGGCCACTCCGGCGCCACTGCGTCGTCGAGCCGCGTGACGTGCTCCACGACGATCGCCGGGCGACCACCGACCATTCCCTGCACCTCGAACCGCAGGCCGGCCATCGTCCCCGCGGGAACGTCGCCGACGGGCAGATGGACGTCGTGGTCGAGCGACGCCTTCTCGTGCACCTCGCGGATCTCGTCGACCTCGACACCGAGCGACTCCGCGATCTGGCCGATCACCCCGCCCCACGCGTACGACAGCGAGCCGGGGAACAGCAGCAGGGGAGTGTGGTCGAGCGGCTGCGCGAATCCCATCGTCCCGAACAGCACCTCGGCTTGGTCGTACGTGTCGTAGTTGAGGATCTCGGAGATGCGCACCGTGTCGACCCGCGCGCACGCGCTCAGCAAGGCGATCGGTACGAGGTCGTTCGCGAATCCCGGGTCGATGCCCGAGAAGTAGCAGGACGTCCCGCCCTTCTCGCAGGCGGCCGTCAGCCGTTCGACCATCGCCTTGTCGGCCGTCTTGGGGTGCAGCAGCTGCACGAGCGAGCTCGACACGACGTTGGCACCCGACGCCAGGATCCGAGCGATGTCGTCGACCGCTTCCCACGGGCGGAGGTCGGCCGTCGCGGTGTAACAGACGCAGTCGGGGCCGAGGGCGAGGACCTCGGCGGTGTCGTTGGTGGCGATCACGCCGGTGGGCGGCAGCCCGCACAGGTCCCCGGCGTCCTGACCGCCCTTGTCGGCGCTGTGCACCCACACGCCGACGAGATCGAGATCGGGCTGCTGGATGATGCCGGCAAGTGCGTGAATTCCGACATGTCCGGTGCCCCACTGGACCACTCGAAAGGCCATGTCGGGACCGTAGTCCGACAGGTTGCCGCACTCTCCACGTCGAATCTCTGGCACAGGACACCAGAAGGGAAGGGGACGTGAGGGGGTCGTCACTCCGACGAGTCGTGTCGCGTGTGTGCTTCGGCGCGGCGGCGGTCGCTCTCGTCGCGGCCCTGTTTCCGGCCGGCGCGGGTGCCCAGTCGACGACGACGGGCGGGTCGAGCGACTCCAGCAAGGGCCCGGCGAAGCCCAAGGTGTACTCCACCGTCACGTCGGCGACGGCGGTGGATTACGTCCCTGATCAGCAGGGCGGTCTCACGCCCATCAAGGACGCGACACACATGCAGTTCGTGACGGGCAAGTCGACGATCAGTTCGTCGAACGGTCCGACCGCCAAGGCGACGGTCGTCGACCCCGGCAACGGCGCCACCCAGGGGCCGGCGAACGCGTGCCCGATCCTGTCGGGCTTCTTCCCGAGCGCGGCGCTGCAGCCGATCTTCGATGCGTGCACGAACGCCAAGTGGCCCTTCATCGCGCAGGCCGACGGCTTCAGCCCGGACAAGAGCACCGATGGCTCGCTCAGCTTCGGGTCACCGAGCACGCAGGTCAACGGCGAGGGCGGCGCGGCCAACGCGCACATCGACAAGGAACAGGGGACGTCGTCGACCGACTCGACGATGAGCGGGCTCAAGATCGCACCTCTCCCCGGCGGGACAGCCGGTGGTCTGCCGCTCCCGGCCGACCTCGCAAAGTCGATCAGCGACGCCAACGGCGGTTCGCTCGACACGTCGCTGTTCTCGGTGGGTTCGATCCAGTCGACGACGCAGAACTTCTTCGACGGCCCTGCCGAGGTGTCGCATGCCGAGTCGCGCCTCAACGGGGTGCGGTTCATCGGCGGCCTCATGACCATCGACTCGATCACCTCGATCTCGGATGTGCACTTCACCGTCGACGGTGACGCGGTCGGTACGTCGTCCACGACCGTGCAGGGCGCAAAGGTGCTCGGCAAGCCGGTGACCATCGACGACAAGGGCGTGCACCCAGACGGCAACAGTGGCGCGGACACGGGCGCGCTGCAGAACGCGGGTCTCACGGTGAAGCTGGTCGGCGCGACCAACGGTCCGGACCCGAAGGGCTTCATGACCGCGGCCTCGGAAGGTGTGGTCGTCGAGTACTCCCACGACGTGCAGACGGGCGTGCAGCTGCCCCCACCGCCGCCGGGGAACCCGCTGCTCCCTTCCTCGCCGACGGTGAACGGCACGTACTTCGTGCACTACAACCTCGCGACGGTTTCGAGCCGTGCCTTCGCCCGCAACCTGACCGCGGGGGGCTCGAGCTTCAAGTCGTCCTCGGGTTCGTTGAGCTCGTCGATCACGCCGCCGAAGGCCTCCAGCGCGACGAGTGGCTTCAGTGGTGGAAAGTCCAGCGCGCCGGCCGCGTCGCTCGCGCAGACGGCGGCCGACAACGGCGGTGGCGGCGACACGTCGCACGCCGCGTTCATCAACGTCGACTTCAACCTCAAGTGGCTCTACCTCGCATTCACGCTCGTCGCGCTCGGGATGTGCCTCGCACCGAGGTTCGCGTTCACGTCGCGGCTACCGGGCCGGTCCAAGGCCTGACAAGGAGTACTCATGGCAAACGAGCCTGACCCGCGTCCGAACGACGACGACCTTCCGGATCCCGCGCTGTTCTGGCGTTGGGTCGGCAAGGCGACGCGGCCGGTCATCGGCTGGGTGCTGCTGGCCGTGGGCGCGCTGATCATCCTCATCGGGTGGATCGGCGTGTCGGGTACGCCCGTGGTCGCCAAGCAGATCCCGTACGTCGTGTCCGGTGGCATCGGCGGCGTGCTGCTGGCCATCCTCGGCGCCTACTTCCTCGGTACCGAGGAGCTGCGCAAGGACTCAGGCCGCCTCGACCGCCTCGAGCGTCAGGTCGCCGACCTCCACGAGGTGCTGCTGTCGCGGGCGGACGCGCCGGCGGCCGCGAGCCACACGTCCGAAGCGCCATCGACCAACGGTCATGCCTACGTGTCGCTCGCCGGCTCGGACACCTACCACCGAGCGGACTGTGCGATGGTCGCGTCGAAGGCGAACACCACGAAGATCGCCCCGTCCACCATCCAGCGACGTGGGTTGCAGGCGTGCTCACTGTGCGAGCCGGCGCTCGCCGACGCACCCTGACGGACCCCGGTGCACTACACCCAGATCATCCTCACCGGCATCTTCGCCGGTTCGGTGTACGCCATCGGCGGCACCGGCATCGTCCTGACCTACAAGGCGACGGGCGTGTTCAACCTCGCCCACTTCACGATCGGCCTGTTCGCCGCGTACGTGCTGTGGCAGATGAACGGCGTGTGGGGCATCTCGTTGTGGATCTCCGCGCCGTTCGTGCTGCTCGTGCTCGGTCCAGGCATCGGGATCCTGCTCGAGAGGTTCGTGTTCCGATCGTTGCAGCGTCGACGAGCGAGCACCACCGAGAAGTTGGTGGCGAACCTCGGTGTGCTCGTGCTGTTCCTCGGCCTCGTCAACGTGCTGTGGGGCGCCAAGGTGCGAGGCAACAACAAGGAGCCGGTGCCCCGGCTCTGGCCGCAGCACCGCTTCCAGATCGGTGACATCAGCTTCGACTCGCAACAGCTCGCGTTCTTCATCGCGGTCGTGCTGGTCGGGCTCGCACTCTGGGTCCTGCTGAAGTTCACGTTCCTCGGCACGAAGATCCAAGCGGTCGTCGACCGCCGTGAGCTCGCCGAGCTCAACACGATCGACTCGAACCGCGTCGCGATGGTGGCGTGGGCGATCGGCTGCGGCCTGGCCGCGCTGACCGGCGTGTTGCTGGCGAGTCGTGACTCCGTGCTCGAACCGATCCGCATCATCTTCTTCGGCGTGGAGATGATCGGTGTGGCGGTGGTCGCTCGCCTCGTGAGCCTGCCGACGGCGATCCTGTCCGGACTGTTGCTGTTCGGGGCCACGCACGACCTGCTCGACAGCTTCCACCCGTTCGGCAACGACGGCGTGATGGCCGACCTCTATCACCAGGTCATGGGCAACTGGTCGGTCGTCCTGCTGTTCGTCGCGCTGCTCGCGTACCGCACGCTCGACGAGGTCGGCGAGTCCGCACCCACCGGCCAAGGCATCGTCGCTGCCGACATCGGTCGGCGGCAGGGCTTGAGGCCTACGAACGTGATCGGTGTGCTGGCGGTGGGCGTGGCCGCGGTGGCGCTGCCGCTGTTCCTGTCCGACATCAACATGACGTACGCCCAGCAGATGGTCGGCCTCCTGATCATCTTCGCCTCGATCGTGTGCATCACCGGCTTCTCCGGCCACATCACCCTCGGGCAGGCATCGATGGCTGGTCTGGGTGCGTACTTCACTGCGCGCGCGGTCAACAGCCTCCACGTCCCGGTCATCATCGCCATGCTCATCGGCGCGGGTGTCGCGATGCTCGCCGGCCTCATCGCCGGTTTCCCCGCGCTCAAACGCAAGGGCCTGTTCCTCGGTCTCACCACGCTCGGCCTCGGCCTGCTGATCGACCGGCTCGTGTTCAACTCCGACTTGTTCGCAGGCAACGGCACCACGGGACTCGTCGTGCACCGGCCGAACTTCCTCGGCATGGAGCTGCAGTCGCAGAAGGCCTTCTACTACTTCGCGTTGGTGGTCGCGGCGCTGTGCCTGCTGTTCGCCAACAACCTGCGCAGCGGACGGCTCGGCCGCATCCTCGGCGCGATGCGCGACTCCGAGACCGCAGCGAAGGCGATCGGCATCGACCTCCGTCGCTACAAGTTGTTCATCTTCGCGGCGAGCTCGTTCATCGCAGGGATCGGCGGTGCGGTGCTGTCGATGGCGCAGAACTCATGGGATCCCGCGTCCTTCAACCCCGTGTTCAGCCTGTTCTGGTTCGTGGCCATCACGGTCGCCGGGATCTCGAGCCTCAGCGGCGCGGTGCTCGCAGCAGTGATCTTCGTGATGCTGCCGCTCGTCATCAACCAAGACATCCAGGCGTCGGTCTTCTTCCTCGGCGTCGCCGCGCTCTTCCTCGGACGCCTGCCCGGCGGACTGTTCGGTGTGTTGCGCACCCTGCCCGTGCGCCTCACGGCGTCCGCTCGGCGAGAGTTCGAACGGGTCGAGGCGCAACGGCGGGCGCCGGAACCCGAGCCAGTGCCGCTCGAGCCGACGGCGTTCGCGCGCTCGGTCATGAACGGCAACGGCAAGTCATCGGGATCCGGACGCCGCGCGAAAGAGACCGTGCGATGACCGTGCTCCTGCGGGGGCTGCGCCCCCGAACCCCATCGTCGCCCCGCTCCCTGGCGGTCGCTGGGTCGACCGGTCAGGAGCTCTGCTCATGACCGAACGCCACGGCCTGCTCGTCGCGAGTGGCATCTCGAAGCGTTTCGGGGGTCTGGTCGCCGTCAATGACGTGTCACTGGCCGTTCCCGCGGGCGAGATCACCTCGCTCATCGGTCCGAACGGTGCGGGCAAGACGACGTGCTTCAACGCGCTCACCGGGCTCGACCATCCCGACACCGGCACCGTGGAGCTCGACGATCGCGACATCACACACCTGGAGACCTTCTCCCGCGCTCGCCTCGGGATGGCGCGCACGTTCCAGCGCCTCGAGGTGTTCACCGGCATGACGGTGCGCGAGAACCTGCAGGTCGCGGCGGAGGTGTCGCTCGACCGGCGGGCGTGGCGGGACGCATTCACGTTCCGC
The DNA here is from genome assembly GCA_036275935.1 of Acidimicrobiales bacterium. Lineage (GTDB taxonomy): Bacteria > Actinomycetota > Acidimicrobiia > Acidimicrobiales > JACDCH01 > DASUCS01. The sequence goes on along the minus strand of DASUCS010000237.1, from coordinate 2,375 downwards.
CATCGCACCAAGCCCGAGGTCACCCGCGTCGTCGACGAGGCACTGGACCTCGTCGGCATCCGTTCGGTCGCGCGAGAGCTCGCCGGCTCGCTGTCCACGGGGACGTTGCGTCTGGTGGAGCTGGCGCGCGCGCTGTGCGGGCAGCCGACCGTGTTGTTGCTGGACGAGCCGAGCAGCGGCTTGGACAACCGCGAGACCGCGGGGTTCCAGGACGTGCTGCAGGTCGTTGCCTCGCGAGGCGTGGCCGTCTTGCTGATCGAACACGACGTCGATTTGGTGATGGCCGTGTCGAACTGGATCTACGTGTTGGACTTCGGTTCGCTCATCGCCGAAGGCCGCCCGTCCGACATCCGCGCCAACGCCGCGGTGCAGGCCGCATACCTCGGCGGCGACGACAGCGCCGACGACAGCGCCAACGACGAGGAGGAGAACGATGCCGCTCGCGCTCCAGCTTGATGGCGTCGTCGCCGGCTACGGCAAGGTCGAGGTGCTCCACGGTGTCTCGCTCGCCGTGCCGGAGGGCGCGGTCGTGGCGCTGCTCGGTCCGAACGGCGCCGGCAAGACGACGACGTTGCGCGTCATCTCCGGCACCATCCCGACGACATCGGGTGTCGTTCGGCTGGATGGGCGCCGCATCAACGGACGTTCGGTCAGCGACATCGCGCGTCGCGGTGTGTGTCTCATCCCCGAGGGACGCGGCATCTTCCCGTCGTTGACCGTGCGCGACAACATCGCCATCTGCGTGCGGTGCGCGCCCGGAGCGTCGAGCACCGACCGACGTTCGGCATTCGACCGCGTGGTAGGTGCATTTCCCCGCCTCGGCGAACGGTTGGATCAAGCAGCCGGCACGTTGTCCGGCGGTGAGCAGCAGATGCTCGCGTTGAGTCGCGCGCTGGTTGCGCAGCCACGCGTGCTGATGATGGACGAGATCTCGATGGGCCTCGCGCCGATCATCGTCGACCAGCTCTACGACGCGGTCTCGGCGCTGCGAGCAGCCGGTACGACGATCTTGTTGGTCGAGCAGTACCTGACACACGCCCTTAAGCTCGCGGACATCTGCTACGTGCTCTCGAAGGGTGAGGTCGAGTTCGTGGGCGAGCCGCGTGAGTTGCAGGACCCCGAAATCATCGGCCGTTACTTGGGAGCGGGCGCCCCGGCGTGACGATGGAGCGGCGCGACGACTCGCTCGAGATCCGCGTGTCGGACGTCGAGCGCGAACGCGTCGTCGAACTGCTGAAGTCGCACCTTGCCGAGGGCCGTCTGTCGTTGGACGAATTCTCGGACCGCTCCGCAGAGGCGTACGCGGCGAAGACCGTCGGTGATCTGCAGCTCGTGCTTCGCGAGCTGCCGAAGGATCCGAAGGAGGTCGCGGCCTCCGAGCGCGCAGCGCGAAGAGCCTGGCGCCGGAACGCCATCGTCGGGTTCGCGTCGCCCAATGCCATTTGCATCGGCGTATGGGCCTTGTCGGGCGGGGGCTACTTCTGGCCGGCGTGGGTGCTGCTCGGAACCGGCGCCGGCCTCGCAGGTCGGCTCGCACGCGGCCCGCACGATTCGCACGAAGACGACCACCCCGCACCGCTGGACGGCCGCGTCCTCACGATCTGCCTGTTCGCCGACGTCGTCGGCTCCACCGAGCTCGCCGCTTCGATGGGGGATGCGCGTTGGAGCGAACTGCTCCGCGAGCATCACGACCGCGCCCGCCGATGTGTCGATCACTGTGGAGGCAACATCATCTTCACTCGAGGTGACGAACTCGTCGCGGGCTTCGACTCCGCCACACGGGCCATCTCGTGTGCGCGTGACGTCCGTGACAGTGCTCGCGAGTTGGGATTGGAAGTGCGCAGCGGCTTGCATGCGGGCGAGGTCGACCGTCAGGGCGAGGACGTCAGCGGCATCGCGTTGCACATCGGCCAGCGGGTGTCTGCGCTGGCGGAGCCCGGCGAGATCCTCGTGTCGTCGACCGTGCGGGACATGGCGACGGGCAGCGGGATCTCGTTCGAGTCGCGCGGCGAGACGGAGCTGAGGGGCGTGCCGGGGCAGTGGGTGTTGTACGCCGTGACTGCCTGAGTTCTTCGAATCTCTGCGCGCGGTGAGCCACAGATTCTGGCTCAGGCTTCAGAGAGTCTTCGAGAGGATGGGAGGCAGCCGTGAAGTACGTCGTGATCGGGGAGTCCGCTGGTGCGTCGAGGGACGCAGTGATGGCTGTCTACCCGCGCCACAAGATCGTCGTCGACGACTTCGTCGCGCGCGGTGAGGTCGTCGGCATCGGTCCATTCGGTGACGGCGGCAACATGGCCATCTTCCGCAGCGAGGAAGCCGCCAAGGCGTTCACCGAGCAGGACCCGGACGGCAACGGCAAGAAGGACACCTACGGC
>DASUCS010000236.1:0-5639 GCA_036275935.1 Acidimicrobiales bacterium | reverse complement strand
AAGGGGTTCGAGCCGGCCGCAGGAAGCGGAGTGAGGGTCTTGCCGGGAGCGGCGAGCGCCACCATCTTGTCGGCCTCGCGAGCAACAAGCGACGCCATCTGCGCGCGGCTCGTGTTCTCGTTCGGGTGATAGAGCCCGTCTGTCTTGCCCTGAACGATGCCCGCGTCCTTCGCGCACGAGATGTTCGCGAAGTGGGGATCGGTCGGGTCGGTTACGTCAGGGAATGGGTTGCCCGTCGGACCGCCGGCGCAGAACGCCGTCGTGTCCTGTACGGGAGGTGCCGCTGCAGATGCTGCTGTTGCCAACGCGATGACCGGAACCATCGTCGCCAGCATCGCCAGCACTGCAAACGACCCTGCAAGGCGCGTTCGGCGCCTGCCCCGATTACTCATGTGGCCTCCTAGCCATAGAGCAGGGATGGGTGGTGTTGCTGATCAAGTTGATCGTTGCCACAGGACTGCCGACGACGGTGTATGGGCAGACGCGCGAAAAGGCGGATCCCGTGAGATCCACCCTCTCGAAGCCGACCTGCGACATTCCCGCCGGTGCTCTTTCCTGTAGCGGTAGCCCCGTCGAGTGACGAGGTGTGTGACCGCCGCAGACACTCCTGCGACAACGGTCGGGCGGGAAACTAGACACACCGGACCTCAAAGGCAAGGACCCTCTGCGGCTCGTTCCCCTGGTTGTGCACGCGGATCGAGCTGCAACCTGAGCCAGGCTCCCGCAACCACCACCGCCGAACCGCACGCCCACGTCACCGCCGATCTGCGTCGCAGGGGTACGCGTGTTTGTGAAAATCCTCGGAACTCCGCGGAGGCGCAATGATGCGGAGAATGCGCAGCGTGCTGGTCGCCGCGTGGATCGGCTCCACGAACCTCGGTGACGAGCTCGTGTTCGCGTCGTTGGTGCACAAGTTGCGCGCGCGCAGCGTCGACGTGACAGCGGTATCGCTCGAGCCTTCTGCCACTGAGCGTGATCACGCAGTGCATGCGATCGGACATCTCGACGCGTTCACGTTGATGCGACGTGTGAGCAGCGCAGATGCGGTGATCTTCGGCGGTGGCGGGTTGCTGCAGAACCGCACGAGCGCGTTCAACTTGCCGTACCACCTCGCACGTCCCGTAGTGGCGCGCGTTCGGCAACGACGATTGGCAGCGATCGGAGTGGGCGTCGGTCCACTCGAGGGTGCGATCGCCGAGCGTCTCGTTCGCGTCGCACTGTCGCGTGCCACGCCGATCACTGTGCGTGACGAGGCGTCGGCGCAGCGGCTTCAGCGTCTCGGCCTCGCCGCACGTACGACAGCGGACCTGGCCTTCGGCCTCAACCCTCCATCGAGGGTTGAGGCAGATCGAATCGTGGTGTGCCTGCGGCCGTGGTCAGCGGAACGACGACTCCTCCCCGTTGGCGCCCGCCCGCCGTCGACGGACGAGTGGTTCGTCCCAACGGCCGCCGAAGCGCTCGACGAGACCGCCGCACGGACCGGACTGCCCGTGCACTTTGTTGCCCTGCAGCAGGACCGGGATCACGCCTTGCACGAAGAAGTTGCCGGCCGGATGCGAGCATCGGTGTCGTTCGCGACGCCCACAGTCCACGACGTGCTCGACGAGATCGCACGCGGAGCCATCGTGATCAGCGCGAGGTACCACGGCCTCGTCGGTGCAGCGTTGGCGGGGCGGCCGTGCGTCGCGGTCGCCTACGACCCGAAGGTGGGCGCGCTCGCACGCGATCTCGGTGACGCGACGGAACTGCTGCCGTGGTCGCGACCCGGCATCGCTGCGCTGCCAGAAGCAGCGAGCTCGGTCGCAACCCGCGTCGACGACGCGGTCGAAAGTCGTGAACGCATGCGGACGCGCGAACACGGCAACGACGACGCGATCGACGAGCTCCTCAGCCACTGATCAGGGCCTCGACGATCTCCGCGGAAGGACGCGCGTCGGCGCTCACGGAAGGGCGACGCCAGCGTTGAGGTTGCGCGATGAATTCGTCGACGATGCGCGAGTCGTAGTTGGACAGCAGGACGTTGTCACCGAGGCCGTCTTCGCGCTCGGTGCGGGCGCGCCAGAGCAACGTCGGCACGCCGAGCAACGCGCACTCCTCTTGGATGCTGCCCCCGTCGGTGATGACGAACGGCGCGTCGCGAAGTCGTTCGACGAAGCTGGTGTGCGCGAGCAACGGAACGAGGCGCACGCCCGCGTCGACGAGTTGTGACTCGAAACCGCGCTTCGCCAGCACCTGTCGCGTCGGGCCGTGCGTCACGAACTCCACGGGGTGCTCCTTGGCGATGCGAGGGATGACGCGCATCAGGTCGTGAAGAGGACGCGACCGGTGAAGGTTCTCGACGCGGTGCACGGTGACGACGACCGCACCGCTCGACGACGGAGAGAGGTCACCGCCGAGCGCGGCGCGCAACGACTCCGTGATCGTGTTCGCACTGACCGGGATGACGCGTCCTCGCACGCGCATCTCGGTCAGGTTGCGGACCGCGTGGGCGTCAGGTGCGAACAACAATTCGGCGCGCCGCATCACCGCGAGGCGGATGAGCTCCTCCGGAAAGGGATGCGCGAGTGAGTGCGATCGCAGGCCCGCCTCGAGATGGGCGACATCGAGCCCGGCGCGATGAGCCATCGCGGCCGACAGAAGGGTCGTCGGCGTGTCGCCGTGGAGGACACACGTTCCGGATTCGCCGCCGAAGACGTCGCGCCGGAGCCGGTCGCGTGACGCCAGTCGCGCCGCGACCCCACCGGCCCATGTGATGGCCTGCGGGATGCTCTCCACGTCGCGGCTCCCGCCGAGCGAGACGTCCGGGTCACGTATGCCGAGCTCGGTACGCAGACCTCGGGTCAGCTGCGCGTGCTGGCCGGAATCGATCAGCCGGTAGGCGACGCCGCGGCGATCCAGTTCGTGAAGGACTGGCGCGGTCTTGATGTACTGGGCCTTGGTCCCGAGGAAGACGTGCAACACGACGCGGCGCGGCGGAAGGCCGCGATCAGGGGGTCGTCGTCGAGGGCGGCGTCGTGGTGGTCGTGGAGGACGGTTCGGTTGTCGTCGTCGAGCTCGGAGTCGTCGTCGTGGTCGAGCCCGAACCTGCCGCCACCGCGGTGCCGTCGTCGGGCGCTGTCGTCGTGGTCGTCGAGCCGTGGTGGTCGTCGACACTCGGAGGAGCGACGTCGTCGACGACCGTCGTCGTGGTGGACGCCACGTCCTTCACGATCGTGGTGGCTGTCGTCGCGGTCGACGGGACCGACGAGGTCGACGTGTCGACCGCAACCGTCGCGGGCGCGCTGTCAGATGCGGTCGTCGGAGTGGCGGGCGTGGTCCCCGTTTCGGCCGTTGTCGCCGCAGCATGCGTCGCCGGTTGTGGCGCGGGGGCCGGGGCGGGCGTCGACAGCTCGGGCGGGATCGGATCCACCGCGTCGCGCACCGTGTTCGCGACGGTCTCGACCACATGCGCGGCTGCGGGCGGAAGGACGTCGGCTGCGGCAAGGCCGGTGGTACCGACGAACGCCGCTGCAGAGATCACCGCTGCCTTCGCGAAGGAACGGCCCGAGCGATGGTGATGCTCGCTCGCAGCCTTGGCGGCCATGACGGCGGCGTGGATGTGCGCCTCCGCGAGCTCGGGCGGCGGCGTGGCGCAGAGGATGTCCCAGCAGGCGGCGAAGTCGGCCAGCGCCGCGTCGTCGAGCTGCAGATCGGCGAGCGCGCGGTTCGACATCACTGGTTCGTCACCGCTAGTCGGCATCATGGCGATACCACCCGGAGCCGTTCGTCCCTTTTCACGGCGCCGAGCGCCCGCCGCTGTAGCGCCTTCACCGCACCGGGTGGTTTCCCGAGGATGGTGGCGATCTCGTCGATGGTGAACCCGCCGACCATCCGAAGGTGCAGGACAGCCCTCTGGTCGGGCGTGAGCTTCGACAGCAGGTCGTTCACCCGATCCGTTGCGACCGAGTTCATGGCGGCCGTCTCGACATCGGCGGTGGCCTCGACCGGCTCGAGCTGCTCGGGCGTCACGAGCTCCACTGGACGACGGCCGCGGCGGCGGCGCTCGTCGATGACGCGGTTGTGAGCGACCATGAACACCCACGAGCGGAAGTTCGCGGCGTCACCTTCGAACGTCCCGATCTTGCGCGCAATGTGGAGGAAGACTTCGCCCAACAAGTCCTCGGGCTCCGCCGCGCCCTGCACGCGCAGGTAACCGAGCACCGGACCGGACAGCTCGTTGTACAGCAACGTCCACGCGCGCTGTCCACCGAGCTTCGCGGAAGCGAGCACGGATGCAAATGCAGTGGAAGGTGCGACGTGCCGGGTGCGCTTCATTGGGCGGGCCGATGGTACCTGTCAGCGAGTCAGCGGGGAATGGTCCGAATGACCAACTTCGCCCCAAAAGTCACGGCCAACGGGCTACCCACACGTCGAATTGCTCATCCCAGAAGTGATCGGGGACGGACTCGACCGTGAGCGCGAGGCGCTTGTACGCAGGGGATGCGGCCAGGTGGGGCGCAGGCGCAGCGGCGGCAGGCCCGAACGGCGAGGGGCCGTCGCTCACGACGAGGAACGGCCGCTGCTCGCTCGCTGCAGCCGCTTGCAACTGCTGCGCGGTGGCCGGATCGGCCGGCGTCGTGTCCCCGATCGCGACGTGCGCGCCGCACATCGATCGCAGGGCGGGCGCCATTCGATCGGCGAACAGCCCAGGTGTCGGGATGTACACGAGCGCGTTGGATGGCACCTCGGCGCACACGGTTTCGACGTTCGAGATCAACGACGACAGCTCGGGTTGGAACAGCACCGGCCGCACGTCGCGCAACGGCACGATCAACGCCGGTCCCGCAAGACAGATCGCGAGGATCGCGGTGAGACGGGTGCGGTCTCGATCGGTGAACAGGAGCTGGTTCATCCAGTGACCCAAGAGCTCGGCGCCGAGCGCGGCCAGCAACAAGAACCCCGGAATGGTCACCGGGAAGAACCGGCGCATCGCCCACACCTGGTTGGGGTCGATGCTCGGCCGCCACGCGTACAGCGCGGTGACCACGAGGAAGAGGCCGAGGAACGGTAGGAACTCGCGACGTTCGCCGCGCAACACGCGCCACACCACGAATCCCATCGCGCCGATGCCCAGGAGCATCACCGTCGGACTCAGGTACCAACTGAGCCACTGCACGCTGTTCTCTGCGTACGTGCGCGCGCCGTCGATGGTCACGTGCTCGGCCTGCTGGAGCACCTCGAGGTTGGTGGCGTACGCGGCGTTGCGACTCGAGCGCGCTGTGGTCACCAACGGACGCACGAGCCACGCGCCGACGGCGACGGTGACCGCAACAACGGCGACCGTTGCCGCGATCGCCGAACGATGTGCGTGAAAGGCGCGCGAGATCGGATCGAACCACCACCGACGCCAGACCATGGCCCAGCCCACGACACACACGAAGACCAACGCCACCAACAGCGGGACGAGTGAGCCCGCGAGGTCGGTGGTGTAGGGCCGGGCGAAGTACGCGGCGTCGACAATGGCGAGGACACAAGGGATGGCTGCGCCCAGCGCCGCGGGGCCGAGCCACCGCCGCGCGTTCCAGTCGCGGCGCAGCTCGAAGAAGCCCCACGCCACGATCGGGATCAGGTACACGATCGCGTCGATGCGCGTCATCACG
>DASUCS010000235.1:0-6474 GCA_036275935.1 Acidimicrobiales bacterium | reverse complement strand
GGCAGGCCGGGCGCCATCGTCGCGAGGTTGCCGGACAAGTAGAACTCCCGGTTCCCGCGGATGGTCCAGTGGCGCGCCGCCCAGGTGGCGATCGTGCCCGAGTCACAGGTGAGGATCGCGTCGTCGCGCGCCGCGGCGTCGATGCAGTGCATCAGGTACTGCGGCGCGATCGGATCGCGTTTCGGGTTCTCCAGTGCCGCCATGTCCTTGCGCCACTCGTCCATTGCCACTTGGTACTTCGTGAGGAACGCGCGGTCGCCCGTATTCAGCAACGGCAGGAGCTGCTGCAGCGCGAGCCGCGAGTCGGAGGTCACCGATGCGGCCAACGGCAAGCGCAGACCGAGCAGCGTCGGGTCGAGGTCGATCTGCACGACCTGCGCCTGCTGCGGACCCGGGAGGTGCTTCGTGTACGGGAACGAGGTCCCGACCATCAGCAGGGTGTCGCACTCCTCCATCAACTCTTCGCTGGGCTTCGTGCCCAGCAGCCCGAGCCCGCCGGTGGTGAGCGGATGGTCGTCGGGCACGACGGCCTTGCCCGGCAGCGTCTTGACGATCGGTGCGCCGAGACGGTCCGCGACCTCGAGCACCTCGGTGCGTGCGTGCAGTGCACCAGCGCCGGCAAGGATGGCGATCCGCACGCCGTCGTTCAACACGTGCGCGGCGTTCGCGAGCTCGTCGGGACTCGGAGGAATCGTCGAACGGCCCACATGGTTCGGGCTCGTGTGCGGAGGGGTCGCCGGCGCCACGTGCCGGTACGGGTCCTCCGCGGCGGGGGCGACTTGGATGTCGTTCGGGAAGGTCAGGTGCGCGACACCGCGCTCGGCCAGTGCATTGCGAATCGCGATGTCGATGACCCCTGGGACCTGTTGGGGGTTGGAGATCATCAGGTTGTAGACGGCGACGTCCTGGTACAGGCGGTCGAGATGGACTTCCTGCTGGTACCGCGAGCCGAGCACCGACGTCTCCTGCATGCCGGTGATGGCCAGCACGGGTGCATGATCGAGCTTTGCGTCGTACAGGCCGTTCAAGAGGTGGATCGCTCCAGGCCCCGACGTGGCGCAGCACACACCGAGACGGCCGGTCGCCTTCGCGTAACCGCACGCCATGAACGCAGCCGCCTCCTCGTGATGCACGAGAAAGAACCGCACCTTCTCCTGGAGCCGGCGGAAGCCCTCCATCAGCCCGTTGATCCCGTCGCCTGGTAGCCCGAAGACGGTGTCGACCCCCCACTCCGACAGGCGGCGGGCGACGACTTCACCGACGGTCTCGGTCATGGGCTGCCTCCAATGCAGATCGGGAGAGGACTACCCGAGAACACTTGTGCATATGCAAATGTTGCTCGGCGCCGTGGGGTGGCCCTCGAGTGCGTCTTACCCGGGACTGAGTGATCGCCACCGTCCGGGGTAAGGAGAACCCGTGCTCACGAGGCGGTTGGCGACCTGGCTGGACGACCGCCTGGGAGCCTCCCGATTCGGCCGCCGTGCGCTGGACAAGGCGTTTCCCGACCACTGGTCGTTCCTGCTGGGCGAGATCGCCATGTACTGCTTCATCGTGCTGGTGCTCACCGGCACGTTCCTGACCTTCTTCTTCGAGCCCAGCTCGCACGACGTCGTCTACAACGGCTCGTTCGTCTCGCTGAACGGGACCCACATGTCCGCGGCGTACCGGTCCACGGTTGGCCTGAGCTACGACGTCCGCGCCGGGCTCGTGATGCGCCAGATGCACCACTGGGCCGCGCTGCTGTTCCTCGCCGCCATCGTCACACATCTCTGCCGGATCTTCTTCACGGGCGCATTTCGTCGGCCCCGCGAGATCAACTGGATCGTCGGGCTGACGATGCTGATCCTCGGCCTCGCCAACGGGTTCACGGGCTACTCGATGCCCGACGACCTGTTGTCCGGCACCGGGCTGCGGATCGCCTACTCGATCGCGACGTCCGTGCCGCTCGCCGGCCCGTGGCTCGCATCGCTGTTCTTCGGCGGCAAGACGATTGGCGGACAGACGATCGGCCGCCTGTTCATCATCCACGTCCTTTTCATCCCGGTGCTGATCGCCGGATTGCTGAGCGTGCACCTCGCGATCGTGTGGCGGCAGAAGCACACGCAGTTCCCGGGTCGCGGGCGCACCGAGGACAACGTGGTCGGCGCTCGACTGTGGCCGACGTACGCGGCGCGCAGTGTCGGTCTGTTCATGCTCGTGATCGGCGTCGTCGCCGCGCTCGGAGGCCTCTTCCAGATCAACCCGGTGTGGCTCTACGGGCCGTACGAACCCGCGTCGGTGAGCACGGCTGCGCAACCGGACTGGTACCTCGGTTGGACGGAAGGTGCGTTGCGGCTGATGCCGGCGATCCATCTTCGAGTGCTCGGCTACCGGGTGCCCGAGGTGTTCTTCCCCGGCGTATTGCTGCCGGGCATCACGTTCATGTTGCTCTTCGGTTGGCCGTTCCTCGAGGCGAAGCTCACGCGTGATCGACGGGAGCATCACCTGCTCGACCGGCCCCGTGACCGACCCGTGCGCACGGGTCTCGGTGTCGGCGTGCTGTCGTTCTACGTGATCCTGTTCGCCGCCGGCGCTCAGGACATCTGGGCGCAGCACCTCGATGTCGAGGTAACTATGGTGCGAGACGTCTTCCGCGTGCTGGTGTTCGTCGTGCCCGTCGTGGTCGGGATCTTCACGTGGAAGTTGTGCCGCGACCTCGCACTGGCGTTGCCGCTCGACGAGTACGAGACAGGCGGCGACCCGCCGATCGGACCGAACAAGCCGGATGAAGAATTCAGCGAGGACGAGTCCTCACGAGTCGACGCGAGCCGGTTGGCCAAGGTCGGCTCCGCGGTGGCCGCGACGGCCGGAGCCGTCGGCGCCGCCGGCGGTTACGTGCTGGGACGCCGCCGACCCCGAACGATCCGCATCCGCCGATCGGATCCACACGACGAATAGGGCGACGCCTTGCGCAACGGCGACGGCGCTGCCGACGCCCCACATCACGGCGCCCCCGACCTGCTGGTCGACCACGTCGGGGTAAGCCTCGTACCACGGCGAGCTCGCCAGCAGCAGCCCGACCCCGAGGACCGTGAGCGGGAGCGTCGCCACGAACAGCACCACGACCGATTCGCCTCGATGAGGGCGGGTCACCGCGAGCACCCACCACAGATATGCGGCGGCCGCAGTCATCGTGACGTGCTCCAGTCCGTGCACAGGATCCGAGCGCAGCGCGGCGTCGAAGAGGACAGGCGCGTGCCAACCGAGCAGAACGACCGACGAGACGACCAGCGCGAGTGCGGCGTGGAAGTACCACCGGCGCGTCGAGATGTGGGCGGGCGGCAGGGACAGTGCGAGCGCCGGTGCGGCCACACCGAACAGCAGGACGTGCTGCACCATGTGCGCGCTGAGCCAGTCATGGCTCGCGCCTTCCAGCGGCGAGACGATCGCGACGAGCAGCGTTCCGACGAACACGGCCGCCGCCGTCTTTCGCGCTCGCGTCAGCCGCACGTCGGCACCCAGAAGACGAGGATCCCCTCGAACACGATCAGCACGAGGTTGATGGCGCCGAGCAGCAGCCCGAGCTTGCCCAGGAAGTGCAGCTCTCGATGAGTCTCCGGCAGCCCGGCGGCGGTGGCGGGTGCACGCAGCCCGGCGGCCAGCACCATGGCGAGGACCGTGACCGCCGCGAGACCGAGCGTCAGCGCGTGCAACACCCATTCCTGGCCCGAGAGGCACGTTCGGCGCGCGAGCGCAGACTCCGCGGTCAGATGCGTGATCCACGCGCCGATCCCGCCGAGCACGGCGAACCACACGCGGAAGCCGTGCGGCTCGACGGTGGTCCTCATCCGAAGTGTGGAGAGATGTAGAGCGACGTGAACACGAAGATCCACACGACGTCGACGAAGTGCCAGTACATCGAGAAGATCCGCAACGTCTCGTGCCGACCGGCCGTGATGCGCCCGACCGCGGCCTTTGCCTGCACGACCAGGCTCATGAGCAGCCCGATGAGCACGTGCAGTCCGTGCAGCCCGGTGATCACGTAGAACAACGAGCCGTAGGCGTTGTCCTTGATGCCGAAGTGCAGGTCCTCGTACTCGATGCCTTGATGGATCAGGAACGCGAGTCCCATCACGAAGCTCACCGCCAGGAGCCACCGCACTCGTCGCACCTGGTCGCGAGCGATGGCCCGCTCGGCGACGACGAGCGGAATGCTGCTGGCGAGCAGCACCACGGTGAACACGGCGATCCGTTCGAGCTTCGGCGCCTCGATGCCGGCCGGAGGCCACTCGGCCGATCCGGCTCGGATGAAGAAGTAGGACGCGAGCAGCGACGCAAAGATCGTCGCCTCGGTGGTGATGAGCATGACCATGCCCCACCACCCGATCGGTCGTTGACGCGGTCGCTCGAACGGCACCGCGGCGGCGTCGAGCGTGACCGCGCTCATGCCGCGGGCTCCGTACGCCAGGTCCACACCCCGAGTGCGACGACGCCGACGGCGACCCCGGCCGCGAGCACGAGCGCGGCGTCGACGAGCAACCCGCAGAAGAACACGAACGCGCCGAGCGCGACGACGAACGGCACGTAGGTCGGTTTCGGGATCGGGACGCCGCTCGCGGGGTGTGCGATCAGTCCCTCGACGACCGGCGTCTCGCGCGCCTCGGCACCCTCGCGACCGAAGCCCTCGGGTTCACGCGCATACTCGACCGGGCCGTCCCACAATGGATGGCGGCTGTGCACGACGGGAACGGCGGCGAAGTTGTACTCGCGGGGCGGCGACGACAGCGCCCACTCGAGCGTGTCGGCCTCCCACGGGTCCGCCGGTGCGACCGCGCCGCGGCGGCGGCTCCAGAAGAAGTTGAACAGCGTGATCCCGGTCCCGAGCCCGAACGCAGCGCCGCCGATGGACACGATCGCGTTCAGCGTCCCCCAGCCCAGACCGGAGCTGTACGTGAAGATTCGGCGTTGCATCCCCATCAAGCCGAGAAGGTGCATCGGGAAGAACGACACGTTGAACCCCACGAACATCGTCCAGAAGCTCCACTTGCCGAGCCGCTCGCTCAGCATGCGGCCCGTCATCTTCGGCAGCCAGTAGTAGAGCGCGGCGAAGATCGGGAACACGACCGCGCCGTTCAGCGTGTAGTGGAAGTGCGCCACGATGAAGTACGTGTCGGTCACCTGCCAATCGATCGGCATCACCGCCACCATCACCCCAGTGATCCCACCGATGAGGAAGATCACCAGGAAACCGATCGAGAACAGCATCGGTGTGTTGAAACGCACCTTGCCCGTCCACATCGTCGCGATCCAACAGAAGTAGAGGACGCCGGACGGGATGGCGATCACGAAGCTGGCCGCAGAGAACACGGCGAGCGCGAGCGGCGGCCCGCCTGTGGCGAACATGTGGTGGACCCACACGCCGAAGCTGATGAACGCGATGGCGATGAATGCCGCGGCCACCCACAGGTAACCGGCCAGCCGCTGGCGCGCCGCGACGGGGATGATCGTCGAGATCATTCCGGTGGCCGGCAGGAAGAGGATGTACACCTCGGGATGACCCCAGAACCAGAAGAGGTGCTGGTAGAGCAGGGCCGCGCCTCCGGCGACCGGGTCGTAGAACTTGGTGCCGAACAGACGGTCGGCCTCGAGCAGACCAGCCGCGGTCGTGAGCGCGGGAACGGCGAAGAGCACCATGAACGCCATGCCGAGCATCGACCACACGAAGATCGGCAACCGGCTGACGGACATCCCCGGACAGCGGTGCTTGAACGCAGTCACGATGAAGTTGATCGCGCCGACCGTCGTCGAGATGCCGACGAAGATCACTCCGAGGCCCCAGAAGTCGATGTTGAGTCCCGGCGAGTACGTCGGGTTGGTGAGCGGCACGTAGGCGAACCAGCCCCCGTCCGGCGGCGACCCGACGAGGAACCCGCCGTAGATGAAGATGCCGGACAGCAGGAAGATCCAGTAGCTGAACGCGTTGAGGCGAGGGAACGCCATGTCGCGTGTGCCGAGCATCAACGGCAGCAGGTAGTTGCCGAAGCCCGCGAGCACCGGGGTGTTGAACAGGAAGATCATCGTCGTGCCGTGCGCGGTGAACAGCTCGTTGTAGGTCTGAGCGTTCACGACGGTGTTGTCGGGCTGCGCGAGCTGGGCGCGCATCACGAGCGCCATCAACCCGGCAATGAAGAAGAAGACGAAGGACGTGTAGATGTAGCGCATGCCGATGCGCTTGTGATCGACGGTGTTGAAGAAACCGGGGATCCCCGGGTCGTCCTCCCAGATCTCGTCGAGCTCTTCGTCGGACCCGGACGACGCGGGTGGCCGCTCTTCGAGCGTGGTCATCGCAGCGTCCGCAGATACGCCACCAGGTCGGTGATCTGGTCGGCGGTGAGCACGAGCGGCGGCATCTTCGCTCCGGCCTTGAACGCGCGCGCGTTGTTGATCCACGCCGCCAGGTTCTCGTCGGTGTTCTCGATGACACCCGCACCGAGT
>DASUCS010000234.1:0-32275 GCA_036275935.1 Acidimicrobiales bacterium | reverse complement strand
GTTGGTCACGGATTGGTCACGGACGCCGCGAAACAAGGCGTCATTCGGCGACATCGGCCGACCCCGCCAACTCGCGAACGTCCTGCTCGATGGCACTGACGGTCAGAAGCAGTCATCAAGCGGCACCCCTTCGAGCGGAGTTCGAGTCCTCCCCCCCGAGCAACGCGATCCTCGTGGGCGTGCTGCTTCAACGGCAGCCCGATCCAGTCATCTCTCAGGATGGTTGCCTCACGACCCGGCAGCGGCGTGCGGGGCGTCGGAGAGCTGCGAGCGCAGCGCGGGGATCACGATGGCTGCAGCGACGAGGTGCGTCAGCATGAGGGTGATCTTCGACGCAGCATCGAAGGGCACCACGAGATCGGGAACCACCGAAAGCGCAGTGAGCAGAACTGCCGTCTTGGTGAACGTGGAGAGCGCGTGATCACTGCGGCGGCGGATGAGCTGCGCGATCACCACTCCGACGACGCTGAAGAACAGCGTCAGCTGAGCGAACCCGGCGAGCGGTATCGCATCGCCCGGAGCGGATTCGAACGACACCCCGACCGCGGATGCGACCGTCGCGATTGCAGTGGTGGCGACGGCCGCGACTGCGCCCGCCTTGAGACCGGAACGCCACAGGTGTGACGTCGATGCCTCAGTGGTGGTTGTCTCGGTGGGGACTCGGGTGATGGTCGTGTGCATTGCGGGCTCCTTGGTCTCGGGGCCGGTCCTGCCGACCCTCATGCGATGCAGACAAGACGAACCCCATGCCGAGAACTCATCGCGGGGTGTGAAGTCAGACGGTGCCGAGCAAGTCGCGGACCCATTGGCTCGCTGCCGCGTCCGCCACGGTCCTTCCGTTCGCGTCAGTGTCGGTTGGGCGCGCGCCATGTTCGAGCAACAGGCCGATGATCGCAGCCTGCTCGCGTTTGGCGGCCTCTGAACCCGACCCGCTCTTGCCCGTGTTCTGAACCGCGAGGTGCAGCGGCGTCGAACCGCTCTTGTTCTGGAGGAGCGGATCGGCGCGATGCGCGATGAGCGCTCTGACGGCACTCGACGAGCGGGTTCGTACGGCGCGATGGATCGCGGCGACGCCGCTCTTGTCCAACGCGTTCGGGTCCGCGCCCGCGTGGATGAGAATGGCGATCACTTCCTGTTGCGCATGCGGGCGTTCGTCGTCGTGGGGACGTCCGTCGGCGGCGTAGTGGAGTGGCTCGGCGCCCCTCCGGTTCGCCGCACGCACCGCCGCTCCATGTGCGAGGAGTCGCTCGGCTGCGTCCGGGCGAAACGCGGCTGCAGCGACGTGCAGCGCCGTGTCACCGCGGTAGATGTGATGCCGGATCGGAACGAGGAAGTACTCGTCGGGCGCGTCCCTCGTCGCACCCACGTGAATCGAACGGCGGGCCAGATCCGGTGACCGGTTCAACAGTTCGGCGAACTCGTCGTCATCTCGCGACGCGATCGCGTGGCACAGCGCGAGAAGCGGGCTGTCATCCGACGGTGGACTCATTCAGTGTCCGGCGGCGGCACGAGTTTCGAGGTGATCGCGCTCATCAGTTCGATCACTTCACGACGTGACAGGCTGCGGAAGTAGCGCTCGGCCTGACGGTTGGCCTCGCCCGATGGCACCGACGGCGTGGTGCCCAGCATCGACAGCGCGTCGGCGACGACGTCGGCCGGCTCCATCGCGTCGCTCACGTCGCCGTCCGCCGGCTGCGTGCTCTGCCACGAAGCCGTGCGCGTGGAACCGGGGCGAATCGCGATCACATCGACGCCTCGGTCACGCAACTCGTACCACAGTCCCTCGGCGAGCACGAGGTTGAAGGCTTTGGTCGCGCTGTACAACGCGACTTGCGCGGCGCCCGTTTCCGCGGCGAGCGACGACATCACGACGATGCCGCCGCGACCACGCCTTGCCATCGCCCTTCCGAGCTCGTGCGCGAGCACGACCGTTGCTCGCGAGTTGACGTCAACGGCGGTGAGCAGCGACTCGAGGTCGGTGTCGATGAACGGCCCGACTGGTGACCATGCGGCGTTCGCCACGAGCAAGCCGATTTCGTGGTCGCGCGTGATGTTCCGCACGGCAGCGAGCAGCTGCTCAGCGCTCGACGCGAGGTCGACCGCGACCGTCTTCACGTGACGGCCGCCGGCGAGCTCAGCGGCGATGGCGTCGAGGGCCTTGTCGTCACGGTCGAGGATCACCAGGTCCATGCCGGCCGCGGCGAGTTGCCGGCAGTACTCCGCGCCGATGCCGTTGGCACCACCGGTCACCAGTGCGCACGGCCCATAGCGCCGTACGAACTCGACGGTGTCGATGGAAGCGGCCACGGCCGGTCACCGTACCCACCGGTCGTACGTGGGGTTGGCAAATACCCCCTAGGGGTATATGGTTGCTCCATGGGCCCCCACCACGACCACGATTCGGCTGGTGCGGTGCACGAGGGTCACGGCGGTCACGGCGATCACGCGGAGATGTTCCGGCGGCGCTTCTGGGTCAGCCTGGTGCTCACCATCCCGACCGTCGTGTACAGCTCGATGGTGCAGGATTGGCTCGGATACACCGCCCCGCAGTTCTCGGGGCACACCCTCGTCGCGCCGCTGTTCGGAACCGCGGTCTTCGTATGGGGCGGGCCGGTGTTCCTCCAGGGCGGGTGGCACGAGCTGCGATCCCGTCGCCCGGGGATGATGCTGCTGATCTCGATGGGCTTGCTGGTCGCGTTCGGCGCGTCGGTGGCGACCGAGCTCGGCTGGATCGATGTGGACCTGTGGTTCGAGCTCTCGACCCTTGTCACCGTCATGCTGCTCGGGCACTGGCTCGAGATGCGCGCCATCGGTCAAGCACAGGGGGCACTCGCCGCGCTGGCCGAACTGCTGCCCGACGAGGCCGAGCGGATCACCTCGACAGGCGTCGAGACCGTCCGACTCGACGCACTGGATGTCGCGGACGTGGTGCTGGTGCGCGCGGGTGGGCGAGTCCCCGCGGATGGCGTGATCGTCGACGGTGAAGCGGAGCTCGACGAGTCGATGATCACCGGCGAGTCTCGCCCGGTACTCAAGCGCCAGGGCGATCGCGTCGTTGCGGGAACGGTGTCGACAGACTCGGCGATTCGAGTCCGCATCGACGCCGTCGGTGCCGACACCGCGCTGGCCGGAATCCAACGCCTCGTCGCAGACGCACAAGCGTCGCAGTCGCGGGCACAGGCGCTCGCGGACCGGTTTGCCGCGCTGCTCTTCTATGTCGCGGTCGCCGCCGGCGCGGTCACGTTCGTCGTCTGGGCGGCGCTCGGCGAGATCGATCACGCGGTCGAGCGCACGGTGACGGTGCTGGTCATTGCCTGCCCTCACGCGCTGGGTCTCGCGATCCCGCTGACGATCGCGGTCTCGACCGGCATCGCCGCTCGCGCCGGGATCCTGGTGAAGAACCGGTTGGCGTTGGAGCGCATGCGCACCATCGACGCGGTCCTGTTCGACAAGACAGGGACCCTGACGACCGGGCAGCACGCCGTGACCGGGGTCGTCGCCGACGCGATGAGCGACCACGAACTGCTGTCGCTCGCCGCTGCGGTCGAAGCCGACAGCGAACACCCAGTGGCCCGTGCCATCGTCGCGGCGGCGGCCGAACGCGGAGCCCAACCGCCTTCGGCGTCCAACTTCCGATCGATCACCGGTCGGGGAGTCGAGGCCGACGTCAACGGGGTGGGCATCGCGGTTGGCGGTCCGGCCCTTCTGCGCGAGCGCGGCATCGCGGAACCTCCGACGGTTGCCGCGCGTACGAGCGAATGGCGCGCTCGTGGTGCCTCCGTCCTTCACGTCGTTCGTGACGGCGCGGTCGTCGGTGCGATCGCGCTCGAAGATCGGATTCGACCCGAGTCGCATTCCGCTGTCGACAGGTTGCACCAACTCGGCGTGCGCGTGGTGATGATCACCGGTGATGCCCATCAGGTCGCGGACGCCGTCGGCCAGGAGCTCGGCATCGACGAGGTGTTCGCCGAGGTCCTGCCGGAAGACAAGGACCGCGCCGTCGCCGACCTCCAAGCGCGCGGCTTGCGTGTCGCAATGGTCGGAGACGGAGTCAACGACGCACCGGCGCTTGCCCGCGCCGACGTCGGCATCGCGATCGGGGCGGGCACCGACGTTGCCATCGAGTCGGCCGACGTCGTCCTCGCGTCCAGCGACCCGCGCGCCGTGGTCGGTGTCATCCGACTGTCCCGCGCGAGCTACCGGAAGATGGTCCAGAACCTCGCGTGGGGTGCTGGTTACAACTTCTTCGCCATCCCTCTCGCGGCGGGCGTGCTCGCGCCGTGGGGTGTCACGTTGTCGCCGGCCGTTGGCGCCGTGCTCATGTCCGCTTCAACGGTCGTGGTCGCCGCGAACGCGCAGCTCCTACGGCGCCTCGATCTCCGCACGACCGACGACAGCGATGTGTCAGGCCCGTCGACGCACACACCCGCGGTCGCGCACGCGTAGGTCCGTGAACTTCCACCGGATACTCCGCAGACCATCGATTTGAGCTCAGTTGTCCGCGGCGGACGGTGACGACGTAGTCCTCGCGATGAGAGAACGCGCTATACGACGCGCCCGTCTCGCCGCCGATACACATGTCGTGCACCGAAGGGCGGGCGGCCCCTGCACATCGCGGCAGTAACCAGCGCGGTGTCACGCCTCTGGGAGAACAAGGATCGAGCGGCCGCGGTCGACGGATCTGCACCGGCGGATGATCTCGACCTTCGCGACGTCGGCGAGCGTGCCTCGAGCACCGTCCGGTCGGCCGACTCGTGTGTGGTGCTGACGGTGGTCATCGACACGCGTTCCGGCGAGGTGCGGCGGGTCGCCGTCGCGGGGGTCTGCGGCTGTCGCTGCAGTGAGCTCGTCGCCGGTCAGTCGCCTCCAGCATCGGAGTGAAGGGCCTCGAACGAGCCGAGTGCCTCGTCGACGGGTGGACCGGGTGCGGTCGGTGCGACGATCGTCAGCCGCGTCGTCGCGCGGGTGAGGGCAACGTACAGACGGGCCATGCCGGGCGCACCCGGGGCATCGGCGATGATGGCTTCGGGGTCGACGACGACGACGCCGTCGAACTCCAACCCCTTCGCATCCACCGCTGTCAGATGCTCCGCACCGTGATCGCGACTGCCGTCCACGGCGAGCTGCTCCGAGGTGACGACCGCAATCAATCCTGAGCCGACGTCTCGTCGGATCGTCGCAACTGCGTTCGCGATGTCCTGTGGGCCGAGCGCGCGACCTCCGGTGTGCACGCGACGCGGCTCGACGTGGGCGGTCCGCACCGAGCGGGCGGGATGCAGGTGCGGTGCGAACTGATCGAGCAATCGCGCCGCGAGGTCCATGACCTCGGCGGGCGTGCGGTAGTTGACCGTGAGCTCGTGACGGGACACCGACGCGAGGTCAACGCCGAGTGCGTCGAGGATGCGGTCCCACGTCGCCGCCGCGCCGGCTCGCACCGCCTGCGCCTCGTCGCCGGCGAGCGTGAACGACCCTGTCGGGCAACGCCTCGCGACCGCGCGCCACTGCATCGGCGAGAGATCCTGCGCCTCGTCCACGACGAGATGACCGAACTGGATGTCGGCGGCGCGCATCGTCTCGTCGTCGTCCACCGCGAACTGATGAGCGAGCTCCTCGTACACGCCGTGCAGCTCGTTGGCGGCAGCATCGCCGATGAGGCTCGTCGTGGCGTACGTCGTCTTGCACTCGCGACAACGCAGCCGGTCGCGTCCGGACGCCTCACCGGGCAGGTATTCGAGCGGACGTCCGCACTGTGGGCACTCCGGCAGTCGCTCTTCCAGGATTCGCTCCGCGACCGGGTCGAGTCTCGGCCCCTGCCGGCCGCGTCGCGGTCGTGTAGGGACGTGTCCGAGCAGGACGTCGGCCTCGTCGAGGAGAGCGACATCGGCCTCGCTCCATCCGTCGGCAGCGTCGCGCGCGCTCTGCAACGCGTCGATCTCGGCGGCGGTGAGGATGTCCCGGCCCGCGTGCGCCAGACGTCGGGGTGACGCGAAGAGATGTCGTAGGAACTGCTCGGGGGTGAGCACCGGCCACATCGCGTGGAGCGCGCGGGCCAATGCGTCTCGGTCGATGACGCCGAGCAACTCGGGGGCGTTCCGAACCCCTTCAGGACCGATGCGGCCGAGACGCAGATCGCGCTCGAGACATGCTCGATAGGCGTCCTCCAGCGCCCGCAGCAGCAGACGCTCGGCCAACGGTCGACCGCCGTTGTGCGTCGTCGTGCGGCGGCGGACCGTCGCGATGACGTCTGCGATCTCGTCGCGCGTGACGGTCAGCCGGAACCGCCCCGCCGTCAGCTCGATGCCGTCACGCGGTGCCCGTTCGTGCGCCCTGACGGCGCGAGCGAGGACCTCGACCATTCGCAGGTCACCCTTGACCGCGGCCGTCGCGGATGTATCGACCTTCGACACCGTGACGGGCGGACCGAGGTCCGCGGGTGTCGCGAGCACGACTCGGTCTTCTCCGAGTGACGGCACGACATCTTCCACATACCGCAGGAACGTGGTCGACGGACCGACGAAGAGCACCGCACCCGCCACACGCGCTTGCTGTGCATAGAGCAGATATGCAGCGCGGTGGAGCGCAACGGCGGTCTTGCCGGTCCCCGGTGCGCCCTGCACGACAGTTACGCCGGAGCGCGGTCGGCGGATCACGACGTCCTGCTCCGCTTGGATCGTCGCGACGACGTCCTGCATGCGACCGGTCCGCGGAGCATCGAGCGCCGCCAGCAAGGAGCCCTCGCCGACGAGTTGGAGCCCGGCTTCGCCGGCGGCGACGACGTCGAAGACCTCGTCGTCCAGGCCGACCAGTTCACCGTGACGCCACCGGAAGTGACGTCGACGGACGACACCCATCGGATCCTGCGGCAGCGCTCGGTAGAAGGGCTCGGCCGCGGGTGCTCGCCAGTCGACGACGAGTGGTTCGCCGTGCTCGTCGGCGACCGCGGCGCGACCTACATAGATGCGGCGTCCATCCGTGAGGTCGAGGCGCCCGACGACGAGCCGGTCCTTGGCGACGCCGAGCGCAGCCAGGCGATGGTGCGCATGCGTCACAGCGCTGTCGCGCTCGAAGATCGCCTGCGCGTGGCTCGTCTCCGTACGCAACGCCGATCCCGCCATGCGCTGGGCGGAGCGCCGCATCTCCTCGACGCGGTCGTACGCCGCGTCGAGATAGGCCCGCTCGAGACGCAGCTCGTCGTCACCCACCACGAACGGGGATCGTCGCTGCGAACGCCCGTGGAAGCAAGCGGCTCCTCGAGCGTAGAATTTGCACATCGGATCCCCGAACTGACGGCGTGACCGACTCGTCGCACCCCGCTGACCTGCTCGCTCGCGGGAGGAATCGGAGGGATCCGGCACGAATGCCTTCAGCGGCGACGAGTTTTGGAGGACTTCGTGCTGAAGGTCTTGTTCAGGGTCGGTGTGGTGCTCGGCCTGTTTGCCGCGGCAGCGATCATTGCCGGTCCGGCCGACGCGGGCTCGAAGCCGGCGTTCACCCCCATCACGGTGACGGACGGCTCGAAGCCGGTCTCGGGCGGTGAACCGACGATCGGCTACGACGCGAAGAACGACGCAGTGATCTTCGGCGCGAGCGCGCACGAGACGCGAATGAAGTTCGATGCAAAGGGCTCGGTCACGCAGACCGACGTGTCCGCACCTTCAGCGTTGACGACGCTGGACTCGTTCACGTTCACGGACCGCAACACCAGCCGGACGTTCGACACGCAGTTGATCACGGTGTGCAGCCTGATGTCGTACTCCGACGATGCCGGCGCGAGCTGGTCGCCATCGCAAGGTTGCGGCTTCAACACCTTGCTCGATCACGAGAGCGTCGGCGGCGGACCGTTCCACGCTCCGGCCCCGGTCGCAGCCACCTACCCGGACGCCATCTACTACTGCGCGCAGAACGGCTTCAACGCGTCGTGCGCGGTGAGTCTCGACGGTGGTGTGACCTTCGGCCCCGGCAGCCCCATCTCGAACACGCCCGCCAACAACCCAGGCGACCCGTTCGGCGGTGCGTGCTCCGGACTGCATGGTCACCCCAAGGTCGGACCTGACGGCACCGCGTACGTGCCGATCAAGGGCTGTGGCGGCACGCCGACCGCGGGCAACCTGACCAACGAGGAGTTCTTCGGCGGCCATCCCGCCGTGTCGGTGAGCACCGACAACGGCACCACGTGGCTGATCCACACCGTGCCCGGCGGCAACAACGGCGACGAGAGCGACAACGCCATCGACATCGACAAGGGCAACCGCCTCTACATGGGCTGGCAGGACGCCACGTATCCGGACCCGAACGACGACACCAAGCTGCCGACCACGAGCTCGGCCAAGACGGCGTACTCGGACGACGACGGCAAGACGTGGAGCACGCCCGTCGATCTGTCGAGCAAGCTCGGCGTGCGCAACATCCAGTTCCCCCAGGTGGTGGCGGGCGACAAGGGACGCGCTGCGATTGCCTTCCTCGGCACGAACGCAATCGGCGACGACCAGCACGAAGGCTTCGTGGGCCCCGACGGCAACCCGGCGGTGTGGCACCTCTATGTCAGCCTCACGTACAACGGCGGAAAGTCGTGGGACACGTACGACACGACGCCGAACCATCCGGTGCAGCGCGGCTGCGTCGACCTCCAGGGCACGTCGAACAAGACGGTCACCGACAACAACATCTGCAGTCAACGAAACCTGCTCGACTTCAACGACATCACGATCGACGGTCAGGGCCGAGTCCTCGTGGCCTACGCCGAGGCCTGTCAGGCCACGCCGAAGTGCTTGAGCGATCCCACCGTCAAGTCCACCGAGGCCGTCGACACGGTCATGCGGCTCACGTCGGGCAAGGGACTCATCGCCGCGTTCGACGGAAAGCTGCACTGACCGAGCGTCACATGTTCGATTCGTCCGGCGGCACGGCGCGCGGAACCTCCGCGGCGCGGTGATCGCCGGCGACGACATCTGAGCGGGCGGACCCGAGCGAGTACGCGGTCATCGACAGCGACCCGTACGCGTACCCGTCGACGAGAACGTCAGCGGGCTCGTTCGCGGCGGCGGCGAGACCGGCGAGGTACAGCAGTGGGATGAAGTGATCGGGGGTGGGCGCGGCTGCATCGAAATCGGGATGGTTCGCCAACGACGCCACGTCCGCTGGTCGCGTCGTCAGCACCTCTCGTGCGGCGTCGTTGAACCGCTCGGCCCAGTCGAACGCTGCAGTCGGACGGCCCCAGTCGATCCGGCCGAGGTTGTGCACGACGTTGCCGCTTCCCAGGATCAACACACCGCGCTCGCGCAGTGGCGCGAGCCGAGCGCCGAGCTCGACGTGGTACTCGAACGGCTTCATCGCGTTGATCGACAGCTGCACGACGGGAACGTCGGCCTCGGGGAAGGCGTGCACGAGCACTGACCAAGTGCCGTGGTCGATGCCCCAGCTGTCGGCGTCGAGCCCCACCCACGTCGGCTTCACGATGTCGACGAGCTCCTCTGCGACCTCGGGCGCGCCCCGCGCCGGGTAGTCGACCGCGAACAACGCAGGCGGGAACCCGTAGAAGTCGTGAATCGTCCGCGGCGTGGCCATCGCGGTGACCGCAGACGCATTGATGTACCAGTGCGCCGAGACGCACACGATCGCGCGTGGCCGGTGGATCGACCGGCCGAACGCCCGCCACGCCTCCGTGTAGGCGTTCGTCTCCAGTGCGTTCATCGGGCTGCCGTGTCCGAAGAACGCCGCCGGCATCGTGTTCTCGCTCATCGCTCACAGCCTGCCCCGCACCGGAGCGCCTGTTGACATGTGACCAAATAGTCACATATCCTGACGACCGATGGCACCGGAAGGGGACGACGACCGCATCTTCAAAGCGCTCGCCGACCCCACTCGTCGCAGGCTGTTGGACCGGCTGTTCGAACGTGATGGCCGGACGCTGAGCGAGCTCGAAGGGGAGCAGGACATGACGCGGTTCGGCGTCATGAAGCACCTGCGCGTTCTCGAGGAAGCCGGGCTGGTGATCACCCGCCGACGCGGCCGAGAGAAGTTGCACTTCCTCAACCCTGTGCCCATCCGTCTGATCCACGACCGGTGGATCGACAAGTACACCGAGCGTCAGGTCTCTGCGCTCGCCGACCTGAAACACGAACTGGAGAACCCGGCATGACGACAACCGAAACTGCAACGAGGACCGTGCAGGTCCATCGCGTCTACATCAAGGCCACGCCACAAGCCGTGTGGGACGCCATCACCTCGCCTGAGTGGAACTCGCGCTACGCCTTCAAAGCGGTGTCCGAGTACGAGCTGCGCGCTGGCGGTTCATACCGCGTCATCACGACACCGGAGATGCGCGAGCACGGTGCGCCCGAGATCCTCATCGACGGCGAGGTGCTGGAGGCCGACCCGCCCCACCGTCTCGTGCAGACCTGGCACGCGTACTTCACGCCGGAGACGGCCGCCGAAGCGCCGGGCCGCTTGACGTGGGAGATCTTCGAGGAAGACGGCGGTCTCGTGCGGCTCACGGTCAGCCACGAGCTCGACGACGCTCCGCATACGGCCGCCGCGGTGGCGGGCGACGCGAAGCTCCGCGAGGGCGGCGGTGGCTGGGCGTGGATCCTGAGCGACCTGAAGTCCTTCCTGGAATCCGGCGCTTCGATCGGCGGCTGACGCCGCGGCCGGTGTTGGTCCGTCCTCCGGGACGGACCAACCCGGCTTACAGCAACCCTTCGATCGCGGTGAGAGCGCCGTTGCCCTCGAAGTAGGCGACGAGTTGAGCCACGAGGTCGCCCGCTGCCGGCGGCGCGTCCCATCGAAGCGCGATCTCGTCGTCCGTGGTCGTGACGTCGAATCCCCAGAAGCTGCAGCAGCGCTTCTCGTCGACGGTGAAGCGCCGAACGTCGTCGGCGACGTCGCGCTGGTACGGGAAGCGCAGCAACATGCCGTGTTCCGTTCGGTCGATCGCGACGAGGTGTGCACGAAGGCGTTCGATGAGAGCGATCCGCTCGGGAATGTCGGTGCGGTCGATCGTGCAGCTGATCGGAACGGTGTCGTCGTAGATGGGGATCGACTCCACGTGCAGCTCCTCGACGCCCGACTGACCAGAGACGCTCGTTGACCGTACTGTCCATGAGGTCATGACGTCACTGCCTCGTCGCTCGTTTCTCGGAGGGGTCGTCGCGGCGATCGCCTCGGCGTGTTCATCGGGTGCCAAGCGAGCGAGCGACGCATCCTCGGCCAGCTCGGCTCCCACGACCGCAGCGGCGCCGCCGTCCCCATCCGCATCCCCGTCCTCGCCCTTGCCCTCGACCACGCGACCCTCGACCGCGAGGTTCGTCAGCGCCGGCCCGCTGGACCGTCCACAGGTCGCGCTCACGTATCACGTGAGCGGCGAGCGAGCGCTCGTCACCCGGTTGCTCGATCTGCTGGAAGCTCGGTCCGTGAGGGTCACCGCCTTCATCGTCGGCTCGTGGCTCGAGGCGAACGCCGACTTGGCGTCGCGGTTCACCGCGGCCGGTCACGAGCTGGCGAACCACACGTACACCCACCCGACGTTTCCGACGCTCGGCCGCAGCGACATGCAGCGGGAGGTCGAGCGTTGCCGCGAGGTGTTGCAACGCATCACAGGTGCACCGGGCGACTTCTTCCGAGCATCGGGCACGTCGAACGGCACGGATGACCCGGCCGCGGTCGTGCACGAAGTCGCCCATGCTGCGGGCTACGACACGCTCGCGGGTTTCGACGTCGACCCGATGGACTACGCAGATCCAGGTGCGAGCACCGTGACCAACCGCACGCTCGCGTCGGTACATCCCGGAGCGATCGTCAGTCTCCACTTCGGCCACGCAGGCACGATCGACGCGATGCCCGCGATCCTCGACGGCCTCGGCGCACGCGGCCTGCGACCTGTCACGCTCGGCGAGCTGCTCGCCTGACCCAACGGCCGCAGTGGCGGCGGTCTCGCAGAGGAATTCGGCGGCCGTTCAGCGAACGTTCACCAAACGATGCGCGCCCGGGCGCAGATGGGCTGGGGGTAGAAGTGAAGGTCCGCAGGGTTCTTGCGGTCGCGGCAGTCGCGGCCGTGGCAGTCACGCCAGTTGTCGCTCGAGCCGTGATCGGGCGTGACTCGAATGAGCACTCCAGTCTGAGCCAGAACGCCAAGCGGTTCCTCGAGCTCAGTGGTGCCGATCGAAGTGCTGACGGGTTCAGCACCGCCCCGAGCAGCGACGGTGTGGCGGAGGCCAAGGCGCCCGCGCCCGCGAGCAGCGGCCGTCCCGACTGTGGAACGAGTCCGACGACGCCGGCCGGGTGGTGTCTGACCCCGGCGGGTTCGCAGTTCGACGTGCTGCGGTTCCCCATCGGGCTCACGGTCGATCCGGCGAGCGGCAATGCACTCGTGTCGTCGGACAGCGGTGGTGCACAGGCGATCGCGGTCGTCGATCCGACGAAGCCCGCGCCCGCCGCAGTGACGTTCGCGCCGGCCGCGAACCTGTTCCTCGGGTTGTCGGTGTCGTCGTCGGGGCGCGTGTACGCCAGCGGTGGCAACGCCGACCGCGTGTTCCGCTATCAGCTCGCCGGACCGGTGGCA
The DNA here is from genome assembly GCA_036275935.1 of Acidimicrobiales bacterium. Classification (GTDB taxonomy): domain Bacteria; phylum Actinomycetota; class Acidimicrobiia; order Acidimicrobiales; family JACDCH01; genus DASUCS01. The sequence goes on along the minus strand of DASUCS010000234.1, from coordinate 19,719 downwards.
GCTCCGCTCGACGTCACCGACGCGGCCGAGATCCCCACGCACAACGCGACCAACGCACTGCAGGCCCGCGCGAACGGCGGAGCGGTGCAGGCCGCTCCGGTCGGCGACGGCATCCACGTCGGTGGCTATCCCGGTGAGTCGGTCCTCGACGAGCAGCATCACCTGTTGTTCGTGGGCGGGACGCTCTCCGAACCTTCGGGCAAGGACAGCGAAGCCTGTGGCGGCACGATGCCCGACGGCAGTGCCGTACCTGCGTGCGCCCGGGTGTCGGTGATCGACACCACCAAGGAGAACACCGGAACCGATCCAGTGGTTCGACGCGTCGCCGTTGGTGCCGACACGTACGGGCTCGCGCTCGACGCCGCGCATCAGAAGTTGTTCGTGGCGAACTGGGGTGATCAGGCCAGCAGGGGCAACGGACAGGGCACCGTGTCGGTGCTGTCGCTCGACCCCGCCACCGGAGTCCCGGATCGCGAGACCGCGGTGATCCCGGTGGGGCATCACCCCGAGTCGGTCGCGCTGACGCCGAACTCGGCGTACCTCTACGTGACGGACACCAACGACGACACCGTCACGATCATCGACACGCAGCACGACAAGACCGTCGGCGTGCTCGATGTCGGCGTTCCGGGACACGCCGTCGGCACGTTGCCGGACGCGCTGGCGGTCGCACCCGATGGTTCCACGCTGTTCGTCGCGCTCGCGGGACTGAACGCGGTGCAGACGTTCCGGCTGAACGACCACGGACTCGCCGTGGCGCGCGGCGACGTCGCGTACATCCCGACCGGCTGGTACCCCTCGGCTCTCGCTGCGGTCGCGACGCCCGACGGTGGCACTCGGTTGTGGGTGGCCAATGCGAAGGGTGTGGGCTTCGGCCCCGGGGGCAACGGCAGCGTGCTGTTCGAAGGTACGACGACCGGTGGGACGGTCAGCAGCGTGGACCTACCCGCCGACCGCGGTGACGCCCAGTACGAGAAGTGGACGGCGCAAGTTGTCGGCAACGACGGTCTCGACGAGAACCCGGACCCGTGCGCTGCGGCGCTGTCGCCGTCGCCTGTGCTGTGCCCGAACGGCCGCGCGCCGTCGGCCGACAATCCCTCGCCGATCAAGCACGTCGTGGAGATCGTCGTCGAGAACAAGACGTTCGACTCGTACTTCGGCGACATCGGTGCCGGCTACGACGCCAATCCCGCGTTCTTGTTGTTCGGGCAACCGAGCACGACCAACCAACACAAGTTGGTGACCGATGGGGTCGCCGCGCTCGGCGACAACTTCTACTCCGATGCCGAAGTCTCCGTGACGGGCCACTCGTTCACGTCGGGTGCGATCGCGACCGACCACAACGAAAAGACGTGGCCTGGGGACTACGACCAAGGCATCCGCGGCACGCACGGCAACGGCGATCCGCTGCGTCCCAGCGTCGGCAACGAACAGCAGGCCGCGGCGATCGGCAACGTCGAGGGCGCGCTCTACAACCCCGAGGGCGGGTTCGTCTTCGAACGGTTCAAGGAAGCAGGCGCCGTCGACCCGCTGACGAAGGAACAGGATCCGCAGGCCCATCCGCTGTCGATCGCGATCTACGGCGAGCACTCCACCGCCACGGTCGGACCGGAGTACCACGCGAAGTGGACACGGACAGCCGACCAAGGTGGCAACGTCGACTGGAAGGCCGGCGACATCCAGTACTTCGACTCCTGTCGTGCTCGCCTGTTCATCAGCGGCAAGGTCGACGGGGGCAACACCCCCGACACCGACTTCACGCGTGACTGCGAGAACCGTCAGCTCGATCCCCAATTCACGCTGGCCGACTGGACGGCGCGGTATCCGACGCAGGGCGACGTGATGCCGAACTACATCTACATGTCGCTGCCGGACAACCACACGCTCGGCACGAACCTCGGGAGTCCGACGCCGAACTCGATGGTCGCGGACAACGACAACGCGATCGGCCAGATCATCGGCGCGCTGTCGAAGTCGCCCTTCTGGTCGTCGACCGCGGTGATCATCGTGCAGGACGACACGCAGGCCACCGGTGACCACGTCAGCCCGTTGCGGGACACGCTCGAGGTCGCGAGCCCGTACGCCGCGATCGTGCCCGACCATCAGCGCGCCTCGATGGGATCAGTGTTGCGGACCGCCGAGATGCTGTTCGGTGTCGGTGCAGTCGGCATCAACGACACGCTCGCCGCTCCGCTGCACGGCGCGTTCGTGTCGGACATGTCAGACGCGCACATGACGCCCTACGACGCGGTCACACCACTGGTGCCATTCGCCCTGAACGAACCCGGTGCGCCGGGACAAGCCGACTCGATGGCCATGGATTGGTCACAGGTCGACCGCATCGACATGGGCGTTCTGAACGCGATCTGGCGTGCGACGCAGCGCGGGATCCCGTACGAGAAGCCGGCGGCGCCAACGGTGCGCCGATCAGACGACGACTGAGGGCCGCGCGCACGCCTCGCCGCAACCACGCGCAGGTGGTTCGGCTCGGCGTGGGGTCGCGATCGGTTCCGGAGAATGAAGGGTGATCGTCATGTCGGCGCGATCAATTCGACATGCGCGTTTCCTACTCTTCGCCGCGGGGGCGGCTCGCGCTCGCGCGCACTCCGTCCGCTCGTGAGCGCGAGCTCCGGTGGGAGCCTCCTCGGCAAGTGGGAGGCTCCCACCACTCAACGGGCCAGGGACATGAGGCCGAACGCCGTGCCCTGGTCATCGGTGCACATGCACGTCCAGTACGGACCCATGTCCTGCGTGATCTCGCCCACGGTGCCGCCGAGCTCCTCGACCTTGGCGACCGCAGGATCGAGCGCATCCACGCTCAGGTACAGCGTCTCCGACGGCTCCACGTCGGTTCCGAACGCGGCGGCCTCGTCGAACACGCCCACGCGCGGGACGGCCTCGAAGTAGTTGCTGTCCGGGTGGACCCTGTGGACGTCCCATCCGAACACCGAGCCGTAGAACGCCTGCGCCCGCCCGGAGTCAGCGCGGATGAACATCAGACCGACGTCGCCGGTCGGCGTCTGCGTCGTGGCTGCGTGCTCGTGGTAGCGACCGGGCCGGAACACGTAGAACGGCAGGCCCTGATCGTCCTGGCCGCGCGCCCACCCGCCCCCGTCGGTCGCCGCCTCCGAATCGGTGACCGTGCCGCCCGCCGACTCGATGCGCCGGATCGTCTCGGCCACTTCCGAAACCCCGTAGTTGGCCACGACCGGCGGCGAGGTCGGGTCGTCGAGGAGGCGCACCGTCACCTCGTTGTTGACCGTGTAGTGGCTGATGTGGTTGTCGAACTCGACGCGCTCGGCCTGCCAGCCGAACAACGAACCGAAGAATCGCATCGCGCGATCGGCGTCGTTCACGCGCAGGTGCACCATTGCCAGGGCACCCTCGACCATGGTCGTGTCTGTCGTTGTCATTCCCAGCTCTCCTTCCAGTCGGCGTCGTAGTGACGCGGCGAACTCCGGCGGCGGTGCGAGCGGCGTCACTGGTCGCATCAACGCATCGAAGGGTTCGGATCGATCAGGCAACGCCCTCACCCTCCTCATAGGCCTGGCGGAACGCGCGCCGGGCCCGAACCAGCAGCGCTTCGGTCGCGTGCTCCGTCCGGCCCAACGCGGTCGCGACCTCCCGCACCGGGAGGCCGTCGACGTAGCGCAGCGTGAGCGCAGCCCGGTGGTGCGCGCCCAACTCGCCGAGCACCTCCGTCGCCCGCAGCGCATCGACGTGCGCGTCCCACGGCTCGTCGAGCATCGGGTTGTCGGCGGCGACCTCGACCAGCACGCGCTCGGTCCGCGCCACGCGCCGCCAGTGATCTGCCAGCTTGTGCCGGGCCACGCCGACCAACCACGGCACCGTGACGTCGTCCTCCGGCTGGCTGCGCACCATGCGGGCCGCGGCGAGGAACGTCTCCGACGTGAGGTCTTCAGCGATCGCGCGTTCGCGGCAACGGTCGAACAGGTAGCCGTAGACGACCGGGAGCGCCCGCTCGTAAAGAGCGAGGAGAACCTCCGCGGGCCGGTCGGGTTCCGCCACTGCGCAATTGTCGTTCGGGAGGGTGGAGTTCCGACGGCCTGGTGGAACTTTTCGAGATCTGCTCGGCTACGCCAACTGGACCGCGAGCTGCGGCGTCGCTCGAAGGGTCTGGAGGACGACGCAGTACCGCTCGGTCGTGGCGATCAACGCGTCGAGCTCGTCGGGCGTCGCTGTGGACTCGAGGTCGAAGATCAGACGAATCGCGCGGAAGCCGACCGGCGCGTCACGGTCGACGCCGAGCGTGCCGCGGAAGTCGAGATCGCCCTCCGCTCGCACGGTTCCGGCGACCTCGAGGTTGCGGTTCGTCGCCACCGACCGCAACGTGACGCCGGCACAGGCGACGAGTGCCTGCAACAACATGTCGCCCGAGCACGCGTGCGTGCCGTCCCCACCCGTCGCCGGGTGCAAGCCCGCTTCGACCAGTGCGCGTCCGGTCTGCACCGAGCAGGTGACGTTGCTGTCGTCCAGTGAGCCCTCGGCGCGGAGCGTGATCAGCGCAGACGACGGGTCAGCGCGGTAGTGGTCCTTCAGTGGAGCCTGGATCGTGCGCAAGCGTTCAGCGTCCATGCGCGGGCACGATACGGCTTCGCCGCTCCTCAGCTCTCCCGAAGGTGACCGACGGACACAGCGAGGGCGACGAAGGCGACGACCAGACTCGCGGTCGGGTCGAGCCACCACCACCCGAATGCGTTGGTCACGACTGTGCCGACCGAGGTGCAGAGGGCGAGCACCGCGCCCATCGCCGACACGTGGCTGTCGGCCAGCAACGCTCGACTACCGATGCGCGTCGCGATTCGCTGCTTCCCCGCGGCGAGTACGGCCAGCGCGGCGATCGACGCCGCCGCGACCGCGGTGCCGACGGCCGAGAACTCCGTCGTGTGGTTGCCACCGACCAGTCGGCTGAGGCTTTGGATGGTCGTCGCGATCGCGATGAGCCCCATCCCTACTGCGATCGCGATCAGAGCCTGACGTTCGCGCTGCTCCGAGATCTGCTCATGGTGCAACGCGTGGCGGAAGTGCAGGGCGAGCACCGTCGAGCCGGCCCCGTCGAGCGCGCCGACCGCGCCGAACACCACGAGCAACAAGCTCCCGACGACGATGCCGCTGGCGATCGCGACACTCCCAGCGATCGCCGTCCACACCACGCTCGCGATCGACCAGCGCAGCGCCGCTCGTAGGTGATGTTGGCTCGAAGAAGGGGCGTCAGGAGTTGGCATCGTCGACGCCGACCAGTCTTCCCGGCACACCACTCGGTTCGGATCGAGTATGTCAGATGTTCGCGACGATGCCGCGATGCCGCGTCGCGTTCCGCGGACCGAAGAGGCAGAACGCGTCGACAGGACCGCGGTTGAACGAGCGATGTCCGCAAGGGAAACTCTCGACGTTCGGCAGGTCGCCGGCGGCTTTGTCCAGTAGGAACCGATGACATGACGACCCGACGCCGCTTCCTGCAGGGAGCCGCCGCCGCCGGAGCCTGGACCATGGCCCGTCCCTACGCGAACGCGTGGGCGAGCCCGGTGCGAGCCGCGGCCGCACTGCCCGATCCGGCCACCGCACCGTTCGACCACGTCGTGGTTCTCATGTTCGAGAACCGGTCATTCGACCACCTTCTCGGCTGGCTCCCCGGTGCCGACGGCAAGCAAGCCGGTCTGCAGTTCGCCGATCAGACCGGGACGGTGTATCCGACCTACGAGCTCGCGCCGGATCCCCAGGGCTGCGGCTACCTGGATCCCGACCACTCGTGGGAAGGGTTCGTGGTGCAGCACAACGGTGGGGCGAACGACGGATGGCTCAGGACGCCCAGCAATCGCGGGATCGCCGACACGTTCCCGATCGGTTTCTACACCGAGCCCGATGTGCCGGCGTTGTCGTCGCTGGCGAAGTCGTACACGGTGCTCGACCGGTACTTCGCGTCGTTCGCGGGCGAGACGTTTCCGAATCGCTTCTACCAGCACGCCGCTCGCACCGATCGTGACCACAACATGGGCGTCACGGCCACGAACCTGTCGCCGACGATCTGGGACCGACTCGCGGCCGCCAACCTGAGTGCGGGCTACTACTACTCCGACGAGCCGTTCATCCTCTTGTGGGGCGCGAAGTACGCGTCGATCGCGCACCCCGTCGCGCAGTTCCTCGCCGACGCGGCAGCGGGAACGTTGCCGAACGTGTCGTTCGTCGATCCCTCGTTCGCCAACGAAGGTCAAGGTCAGTCGGGCGACTACCACCCGCACGGCGACATTCGTGCCGGGGAAGCGTTCCTCGCGCAGATCTACCACGCGGTTCGCAGCAGTCCCGCGTGGGATCGAACTGTGCTCGTCGTGAACTTCGACGAGTGGGGCGGGTTCTACGACCACGTCGTGCCGCCTCGCGTCACCGACGACACCGTGCGCGCCGCGTTGACTCCCGCCGGCGCGCCGGTGCCCGACTACCAGCAGCTCGGCTTTCGAGTTCCGTGCATCGTGGCGTCACCGTTCTCGCCGGCGAAGGTCGTGTCGGACGGGCCGTACGAGCACACGTCGGTGCTGAAGATGATCGAGTGGAGGTGGGGACTCGCACCGTTGACGCAGCGCGATGCGAACGCGAACAACTTGGCCGAGGTGCTCGACTTCAGCAACCCTCGTACCGACGAGCCGGACGTCCCGACGCTCACGTCCTTCGCCAGCATCGCGTGCGGACTGAACAGCGTCGCGAAGCAGCCGCCCCAGCCGTTGTACGTCCCGCCGGGCGCGGCGACCACCGACACGACGGCACCGAGCTCGAACAGCAGCAGCTCCGCGGGTGGGACTGCGCTGCCGCGCACCGGCGCGTCGGTGGAGCCGTTGCTGGTCGCCGGTGCGGCCGCGATCAGCGGCGGAATGGCGCTGCGCGCCGCCTACCGGAAGCTGCACGAGTCCGAGGTCGCCGAGGCCGAGGTCGCCGAAGCCGGCTGAGGCGAAATCGGGCATACTCACCCGATGGGCGAGAGACCGGTTGCATGACCGCGGTCGCCCCGGGTCGGGCGTGGTGGCACACCACGAAGCGGGCGAGCGCGTCGCGGCTCGCGCACCGGCTGGTGCCGAGCATGGGACTCGCCGCGGCCCCGACGACCCACGTCGAGCGCACGTATCTGGACACCTACGACTGGCGGCTCTTCGACGCGCAGCACGTCCTCGTGCTCGAGCGCGGCGACCGTGGCGCGGAGCTCGTGCTCCAGGATCGCGAGAGCGCGCGGTCGGACGTTCGCGTCCCAGTCGCCGGTGCGCCAACCTCCGCGGCGGATCTTCCCGCGCCGCTACGCCTCCGACTCGGAAAAGCCGTGAGAGATCGAACCCTCCTCGAGGTCGGCAACGAACAGGTCGACGTCTGGCCGCTGCGGCTCGAGGACGACGAGGGCAAGACGGTCGCGCGTGTGGATGTCGAGCGCGTGTCGAACCCTTCGTCCTCCGCGACGGTCCGGGTGGAGCTGGTCGCAGTGCGGGGGTACGAGCGCGAAGCGAAGCACGTTCGCGCCCTACTCGACAGCCAGGCCGACCTGCAGCCGGGTGTCGACCCGGTGGTCCGGGCCGTTCGCGCCGCGGGAGCGGAGCCCGGCGTCGGGCCGATACCCGACGAGCTCGAGCTCGCGCCCCGCACTGACGCGGCGCTCGCGCTCAGCCAGGTCCTCCAGCACGAGCTCGCAGTCGTCATCGCGCTCGAAGATGGCGTGCGCCGCGATCTCGACCCCGACATGCTGCACGAGTTCCGCATCGCGATCCGGCGCACGCGCACTGTCATCAGGCTGGCCAAGCGCCACTTGCCCGACAAGGTCAACGGAGTGTGGGGACCGGAGTGGCGCTGGCTCGCCGGCACGACGAGCACGCCCCGAGACCTCGACGTGCTGCTCGAGGAGATCGACCGAGCGCGCGCCGACCTCGGTGTGGAGGGCAAGCGGGGCTTCGACGAGGTCCTCGAGACGGTCCGGCGCCAGCGTGCTGCGGCGCAGGATCAGCTGAGTCGCGCACTCGCGGGAGACCGATACGGCACGCTCAAGCGGGGCTGGACGTACGAGCTCGCGCAATTCAGCTCGGCGCCCGAGGATGGCAAGCACAACGCCCGTGAGCTGGCGCACGAGCTGACCGCCCGTGCGGCCAAGCAGCTCGCGAGTCACGCCAAGGCGATCACGCCCGACTCTCCAGCCGACGCGATCCACGACATCCGCAAGCGCGGGAAGCGCTTGCGCTACGCGCTGGACATCTTCGGTGGGCTCCTTCCCTCCCGGCAGGCGACGAGCGCGCTGAAGGCGATGAAGCAACTGCAGGATGCTCTCGGCGAGTTCAACGACTACGAGGTGCACCGCGAGTGGTTGGCGCGACTGCTCGACACGGCGTCGATGTCGACGGACGCGACTGCCGCCGGCCGTCGGCTGATCGCGCGCTATGAGGACCGGGTCGCGGTGTTGCGACCCACGATCGACGCCAGGCTGCGCGAGTTCCGGACCGTGACGATCATCCGGTGAAGGTACTCGCCACCTACAGCATCAAAGGTGGCGTCGGAAAGACGTCGGCGGCGGTCAACTTGGCCTACCTCGCCGCGCGCGACGGCAACCCGACGCTGCTCTGGGATCTCGATCCGCAGGGGGCAGCGACGTTCCTCTTGCGTGTGCGCCCGAAGGTGAAGGGTGGCGCGAAGGCGCTCGTGCGCAAACGGCGCGTCATCGACCAGGCGATCAGGGCAACAGACTTCGCCAACCTCGACATGGTCCCCGCCGACCTGTCGTATCGCCGGCTCGACCTCGCGCTCGACAAGACGAAGCGCCCGACCCGTCGTCTTGCCACGTTGTTGCGTCCGCTCGCCGATGAGTACGCCTATGTGATCCTCGATTGCGCGCCGAGCATGTCGCTCGTCTCCGAGAGCATCTTCGGCGCCACCGACGCGCTCCTCGTTCCGATGGTGCCGACGACGCTGTCGGCCCGCACGCTCGAACAGCTCGTGGCGTTCCTCCAAGACCGTCGCGCGTCGAAGCTCGCGATCCTCTCGTTCTTCTCGCTCTCGGATCGACGCAAGCGGCTTCACCGCGAGGTGATGGAGTCACTGCACCCGAAGGGTGTCCGGATGATGAACGCGGCGATCCCGTCGTCGACCTACGTCGAACAGATGGGGTTGCATCGCTCGCCCGTCGCGGAGTACTCCCCTCGGAGTGCGGCGGCGCGGGGTTACGAACAGCTGTGGAGCGAAGTACGCGACGCGGTCAGCTGAGAGGTGAGGTTGCTCGCACGCTGATCGTCTGTACGACTGGTGCGCACCACAGGGACGAAATCGTCCTCTCCGTGCGCACCGGTCGAGTGGAACGAGTAGTCAATTCGGCTCATCTTGCGGTGCGGCGGGACGAATTGGTGCCGGGTCGCGGTTGGCTCGCCTTGACCATCACTTGGTACTGGAGGCTCCGTTGGCTGCTGCCCCTCGCTTCGGCGCGATTCGATCCGGTGTTCGGATCGCGGTCGCGGTCGTGCTCGTCATCGTTCTGGCGCCCTTCGCGCTGAACCTGAGCCACCTGCTGGGAGCGCTGCCCAACCCGTTCGCGACAGAGCATCACGAGCGCGTCCAGCCGCCCGTCCTCAAGAGCCTGCAGGACCTCAGCGAGTACCACGCCTCGTCGGCCAACCTCTCCGCCGTCGTCGAGGACTCGCACGACCCGAGCTACATCCCGTCGTTCCTCGCCGGTGAGAGCACGACCTTCCTCGCCGTCGGGTCGGTGGACGCGGTCGTCGACTTCCGCACGCTGAGCCAGTCGGCGATCCAGACGTCGCCGGACGGCAAGTCGGTGACCGTCACGCTCCCGACGCCGACCTACGCACCCGTGCACCTCGATCTGGAGAACTCGCAGGTGCTGTCCCATGACCGTGGACTCGCGAATCGAATCGGTGACGTGTTCACCTCTCCGGGCGACGACAAGGCCGTGTACCAGCTCGGCAGCCAGGCGCTGCAAAATGCCGCATCGCAGAGCGGCGTGCTCGACAAGGCCAGAGCCAACACCACGAGCATGCTCACGGGGATGCTGCACCAGCTCGGCTTCACGAACGTCACAGTGACGTTCGCGGAGCCCGCGCCAGCGGCCGCACCAGCGCCGTAGCCCGCCGCACCGCGCCGTAGCCGCCCGACCTCGAGTCGGGAGTGCCTCAAGCACGTCCGCAGATGGTCCGATGAAGCAGGGATGGACAAGCGGGCCGGACGACGCACTCCGCACGCGCCCGCGATCGCGTTGGCGATGCTCGTCGCGTTGATCGTCCTGCCTGCCGTCGTGAATCCGGGCACCGGCCACGCGGCAACGTCCGTTGGCACGTCGCGAGCGCAAGCCGACTACGCGACGGACAACTTCGGCGACCCGTGGGACTTCTCGAACCCCGAGGACTTCATCCTCACGCCGTCGGTCCAGTCCGAGGGCGTGCACAACCTCGCCATGACCGGCGGGCAGCTGTCAGGTACGGCGGATGCCGGCGGCAAGTTCGAATTCCTGCGTTCGTGGAAGGGGATGGCGCTGCCGTGGGGCCGCGATCCGGCGCTGTACCCCCTCGACGCCGCGCACTACCGCTCGATCAGCTTCTCGATGAGCGCCGACCACGACTCCGCCGGCGGCGTGCTGTGGTTCACGTGCGCCCAGATGATCCCGTCGTGCATGGGCGGGTTCCCGTTCCCGACGAAGACCGGGTGGAACACGTACTCGTTCGACATCGCGGCGCAGGCACCGTTCGCGGGTTCGCTGCCGTGGGCCGGCGACATCCTCGGACTGTTCATCGTGCCGTCGGGGCCGTCGCCGATTCAGGTCGCGTTCGATTGGGTTCGAGTGACGCCATCGGGCGCGGACTCGGCGCCTGCCGCCGTGAGCGCGCCACAGCCCCGCTTCCTGACCCCGAGCCGCAGTGGGGGATCGGACTACGCGTCCGTCGTGCGCGGCGATGCCTGGGACTTCTCGCAAGCCACCGACGTCGCGTCCGTCGCCGACTTGAATTACACGGTCAGCAACGGCGTGCTCGACGGCACCAACACAAGTGGTGATTCGCAGATCGTGTTGCCCTTGGGCGCGGCGCCGATCGACGGCAGCCGGTTCCATCGTCTCGTGTTCCGCATCACCTATGACGGTGCGTTCAGCCTGACGGGTGATCCGGGCGGTGGGATGAACGCCCGCATCATCTGGCAGATCGCCGGACATCCCGAGTTCCTCCAGGACTCGCAGGACATCGTCGTCTACCCGGGCACGCATCTCTACGAGATCGACCTCGCTACCGTCCCGGCATCCGATGCCGTGGACGAGGCCGACGTTCCCCGGGTCGGATGGGTCGGACAGTCGATCAGTTTCCTGCGCTTCGATCCGCACGAGGATCCGGGGCCGCGTCACTTCTCGCTCGACTTCGTGAAGCTGGCCGGTGACGACGACTCGGCTTCGCCGATCTCCTTCTTCGACGCCGCCTGGACCCCCGGTGAGACGGTCGACCTGTACGCCGCCGCCGACCGCTCGAACTGCGACGGTGCTCCGATCGCGACGGCACTGCCGGTCGCACAAGGCGTCAACAACGTGTCGTGGCCGGCGTCAGTGCCGCCCGGCGAGTACTGGGTGTGCGGTCGTTTCCACGGCGCGACCTACGAGTCACCGGTCTTCTCGACTGGCACCGCGATCGTCGACGGCGGCTACGCCGGCGCGTGCGCGCATGCCAGTGCGTCGGAGTTCCCCGACGCCGGGGCCGCAGCCGACTGCCTCAAGCTCTACGGCATCTCGCTCGGCAAGAACGACGGCACGTTCGGGGAGAACGATCAGCTCGTGCGCAGCCAGGTGTCGAGCCTGCTGTCTCGGTTGATCGACGCCGCAGGTGTCACGCTGAGCACGCGCCGCCCGTTCGCGGACACCGTGGGGTTGCCGAACCCCCAAGTCCGGGACGAGATCGAGGAGCTGGCAGGGTCGGGCATCATCGCCGGCTTCCCCGACGGTGCGTTTCATCCGACCGACAACCTCACTGTCGCTCAAGCCGCGACGCTCGTCGTGCGGACCCTCGCGTACATCCACGCGGCGAAGAGCGCCGCGCCGCTGCTGAGCGTGCAGCCCACTACGTCGGCCAACCACACGTACGCGCTGTACGAAGGGATCCTCGACACGCACGCGGAGAATCTCGGCGGCGGCGTGTACGTCGATCAGCCAGGCGACGTGACCGCGCGCGGTCTGCTGGCGGACATGCTCGCGCAGTCGCTCCAGCCGCTCGTGACGTCGGGAGTCATCGCCGCGCGCTGACCACGTGTTCGCGACGGAGTCCTTCACCGGTCAGACTCAGGTGATGGCCGGCCCGATCGAGATCGTCTTCCTGCAGGACGGCACCCAACCGGCGCAGGCCACGGCCGACCGCTTGGTCGCGTTCCTCGATGCCGCGCGTACGACGCTCGACGTCGCCGTCTACGACGCCCATTTCGAGGATGCCACCGGTGATCGCATCATCGCTGCCCTCGACGCGGCCGAGGCGCGCGGCGTGCAGGTGCGGGCCGTCTACAACGACGTGCACCGGCGCCCGGTCCCGATTCCGCCGCCGCCCGAGGGTCCTTCGATGCTGCAGCGGATGGCGAACGCCGTTCCGTCCGAGGCGATCTCCGGCATCCCTGATCTGATGCACCACAAGTACGTGGTGCGGGACGGTCACACCGTGTGGACCGGATCCACGAACTGGACGGGCGACGCGTGGACCCGCATGGAGAACGTGATCGTCACGATCGAGTCGGCCGATCTCGCCGCGGCGTACACCGAGGACTTCGAGCAGCTCTGGAAGAAGCGCCACGTCGAGCGCACGGGAACTTTCGACGATCAGCCCGCGTCGCTCGACGGCGGTGCGACGGTTCGGGCGCTGTTCTCACCGGGCCGAGGGCGCAAGATGAGCCAGCTCGTCGCGTCTCGCATCGGCCAGGCTCGGGAGCGGATCCGCATCTGCTCGCCGGTGATCACCTCGACGCCCATCCTCGGCACGCTCGCCGAGCTCGTGCACGACCAACGGTGCGATCTCCTGATCACCGTCGACGGCCCCCAGATGCGACAAGCGCTGCACCAATGGAGAGAAGACGGACGAGCGGCGTGGAAGGCACCCCTGTACGAGCGCATCGTGGCCAGCGGTCACCTCGCCGCCAAGGCCTCGACGCCGTACGCGCCCGGCGCCCTCCACGACTACATGCACGCCAAGATCGTCGTGTGCGACGACTGGGTGCTCACCGGGTCGTACAACTGCTCGCACTCCGGAGAGATGAACGCCGAGAACATCCTCGACATCCACGATCCCGTGCTCGCCGAGCTGGCGGCGGGGTTCTGCGAGCAGGTGCACGACCGGTATTCGAAGCAGTGATCAGGCCGGGCTCGGCGCCGCGCCGGTTGCCGTCGACCACTCGCGCTTGGGGCTGTACTGGTAGTTGGTGATGAGGCTCACGGCGAGCACTGCGATGCCGGCGACGACGTAGAACGCGGTGATCCCGGTCTCGCCGTTGAAGTTCACGACCCATGGCGCGCCCAAGAGCAGCGCCGCGGCGAGGTAGTCGCCCGCCGAGTGGATGGTGAACGGCAGCACCTTGAAGACGCCGAGCGGGTACTTCGTGAGCATGCTGACGAGAAGAACCGTGATGCCGACGACGACACCGGTTGCGACTGCACCGTCGGACGCGCCGCTCGCCAGAGCAACGATCACGAGTCCTGCGCCGACCGCGTAGTCGGCGATCGCATGGAGCCAAGCAGGCAGTAGACGAACGAGTGACATGACGAAATTGCCTCCTGTCCAGGCGAGCGCTGTGCTCCCTGACCAGTCGGTTCTACGGTGCCGATGCCTTCTTGGATGAGGAGCGACGTCAGTCGCAGTTCGCGCAGGTTCCGACGAGGTCGAGTTGGTGGTACGCGCCGGTGAAGCGGCTCCGGCGCGCGACCCGTTTGAGGGCTCGCTCCATCTCGTTCTCGACGGCGGCCGGCAACGTGAAGTCCTCGACCGATCCACACTGGCTGCAGATGAAGTGGTGGTGGTGCTCGGTCAGGTCCTCGGCCAACTCGTAGCGGGCGAACTCACCGCCACCCAGCACGCGACGCACGACCCCGGCCTCCTCGAGCAACGCGAGGTTGCGGTAAGCCGAGCTCTGAGGCAGGCCGCGGTGCGCGTCGAGAATCTCGGGGATGCTCACCGGCCGACTGGTCGCCGCCAATGCGGAAACGATCTCCCGCCGGTTGCGCGTGTAGCGCTGATCGAACTGCCGCAGACGGGCCGCGGCCGTCTCGTGGAGATCGGCGATCACGTCCGCAATGGTAGCGCTCGACTGAGAACAAATGAGAACAGTTCTCGAACTAGTTGTAATGAGAATCGATCTCGGAATAGCGTCATGGTGTGCGCGGAAAGTGCTTGGTCGTCGGAGGAATGACAGTGTTCCTCCTCGGCGCGGCCTGCACCGCGGGGCGCGTCGACGTGGCGCCTGCACCGGACGGGCGCCTGTCCGTCGTTGCGGCCGAGAGCTTCTGGGGCAGCATCGCCGCGCAGCTCGGCGGCGATCGAGTCCAGGTCACGAGTGTCATCCACTCGCCAGGCGCCGATCCTCACGACTTCGAGGCGACGCCTCGCGACGCGAGGCAACTCGCGGCGGCGCAGTACGTCATCGTCAACGGCGCTGGCTACGACCCGTGGTCCAGAGACGTGCTCGACGCCAATCCGGCCGACGGGCGAGCGGTCCTGGACGTGGGCTCGTTGCTGGATGTGCGAGAAGGAGACAACCCGCACCGCTGGTACTTCCCTTCCGACGTCGAGCGGGTGATCGCTCGCATCGTCGCCGACTACCAGCGACTCGATCCCGCCCACCGCGGCTACTACGAAACGCGCCGCGCCGTGTTCGAGTCCGACGCGCTCGCTTCGTACACAGACCTGCTCGATCAGATCAAGAGCGAGTTCGGTGGCACTCCTGTCGGCGCATCGGAGACGTTCTTCGACGGCATCGCAGAGGCCACCGGGCTCGACGTGCGCACCCCGGCCGGATTCCGAGCGGCGATCAGTGAGGGCACCGATCCGTCCGCCGCTGACCGCGCGACGGTCGATGGTCAGCTGCGCGACCGTGAGATCCGCGTACTCGCGTACAACCAGCAGAACGCCACACCGGACGTTGCCGAAGTCGTCGACGAGGCCGCCCGCGCGGGCATTCCCGTCGTCGCGTTCACGGAGAGCCCGCCCGAGGGCTCCTCGTTCCAGGAGTGGCAGGCGAGCCAGCTCCAGGCGTTGCTCGACGCGTTGAGGCGAACGAGGGGAGCGGGCCGATGACCACCGCGCCGGTCATCTCGATGCGCGGCGGCGCCGTTCGTCTCGACGGGCGGGAGGTGTGGGCGGACGCCGACCTGGAGATCCACGCTGGTGAGTTCGTCGCGATCCTCGGGCCGAACGGTGCCGGCAAGTCGACGTTGATCAAAGCGATCCTCGGGCAGGTGCCGCTCTCGATCGGGACGCTCGAGGTACTGGGTGAACCGCCCGGTGTCGCCAACCGGCGCATCGGCTACCTCCCGCAGCGCCATGCCTTCGACGCCGCGGTACGCATCCGGGCGATCGACGTGGTGCGGCTGGGGCGCGACGGACACCGCTGGGGATTGCCGATTCCACGCCGCGCTCGGGACGCCGACATCGAAGAGCTGCTCGAGGTCGTCGGCGCGTCGGCGTACGCGAGGCGCGCGATCGGTGAGCTGTCCGGTGGCGAGCAACAGCGCATCCTCATCGCCCAAGCGCTGGTGCGCCGGCCGCGCCTCCTCCTCCTCGACGAGCCCCTGGACAGTCTCGACCTCACGAACCAGGCGTCGGTGTCGGCGTTGATCGCTCGGGTTGCTCGCGAGCAACAGGTCGCGGTGCTGCTCGTCGCCCACGATGTCAACCCCATCCTGCCGTACGTCGACGCCGTGACCTACCTCGCTCGTGGACGCGCCGTCAGCGGTCCGCCGTCAGAGGTCATCACGAGCGAGACGCTCTCGGCGTTGTACGACGTACCGGTCGAGGTGCTCGAGGCCCGTGACGGCCGACTCGTCGTCGTGGGGCAGCCCGAGCCGCCCGCGCACCACGCGGACCGGCACGAGCACTGAGGTCCGCGATGGAGCTCGCGACGGCAGTCGTCGACCCGCACCTGGGCTGGAATCTCCTCGACGACGTGCGGCAGTTGTTCGACTTCCCCTTCATGGTGAACGCGTTTCGCGCCGGCACCCTCGTCGCAGTGACCGCCGGCCTGATCGGCTGGTTCATGATCCTGCGCAAGCAGACGTTTGCGGGCCACACGCTGGCGTTGATCGGCTTTCCGGGCGCGGCGGGTGCCGTGCTCATCGGTGTGAGCGCGCAGCTCGGGTTCTTCGCGTTCTGTGCCGCCGGTGCGCTCGTCATCGGACTCGTTCCCGCTCGACCCGGAGGTTTCAGCGAGCAGCCGGCCGTGATCGGCACGGTGCAAGCCTTCGCGCTGGCGAGCGGTTTCCTCTTCGTGTCGCTGTACGGCGGCAATCTCAACGGCGTCAACGCGCTGCTGTTCGGAGGGCTCCTCGGGGTGACCGACGGCGACGTCGCGCTCGTTGCCGCGATCGCTGTCGTCGCGGTGGGCACGATGTGCCTCATCGGGCGGCCACTGCTGTTCGCGACCATCGACCCCGACGTCGCGAACACCCGCGGCGTGCCCGTACGAGGACTGTCGTTGGTGTACCTCGTGCTGATCGGGCTGACGGCGGCGGCGTGCACGCAGATCACCGGCGCGCTTCTCGTGCTGGCCTTGCTGGTGTTGCCGGCAGCGACCGCGCAGACGCTCACGCTGCGTCCGGCGGCGGGGCTGCTCCTGTCGGTGGGAGGTGCCGTTGTCGTCACGTGGCTTGCGCTCGCCGCGTCGTACTACTTGCCCTACCCCGTCGGCTTCTGGCTCACGTCGATTGCGTTCGCGGTGTACCTCGTCAGTCGAGCTGGTGTGCGAGTCCGTGCTCGCTGACGTCTTTGCCGTCGGCGACATGCTGTCGCAGCCGTTCATGCGCAACGCCTTCGTGGCGGGCACTGCCATCGCGCTGGCCAGTGGGCTCGTTGGCTACTTCCTGGTGTTGCGCAGCCAGGTGTTCTCCGCAGACGCGCTGAGCCACGTCACCTTCACGGGCGCGCTGGCGGCATTGGCTTTCGGGGTCGATGTTCGCGTCGGCTTGTTCGCGTCCGTGATCGCGGTCGCGGTGCTGTTGAGTGTGCTGGCTCGTGAAGGCCGGGCCGACGACGTCGTGGTCGGCAGCGTGTTCGTGTGGATCCTGGGTCTCGGCGTGCTGTTCCTTTCCTTGTTCACCGCGTCACGCGCCGCGTCGAACAGCGCCGGTGGCGTCGCCGCGTTGTTCGGATCGATCTTCGGTCTCGACGACAGTGCGGTCCTCACGGCCCTCGTCGTGGGCGCGATCGTGAGCGCAGCGATGCTGACGATGGCCCGCCCGCTCCTGTTCGCGAGCCTCGACGAGGGGGTCGCGCTCGCGCAGGGGGTCCGCGTGCGGGCGATCAGCGTGGCCTTCCTGCTCGCCGTGGGCCTCACGGCGGCCGAAGCGGCGCAGGCGGTCGGCGCGCTGCTGCTGCTCGGGCTGCTGGCGACGCCGGGCGCGGCCGCCTTGCGGCTCACGTCACGCCCCTTCCGCGCGTTTCTGTTGTCGGCGGCCCTGGCAGTGGGTTGCACGTGGTTGGGGCTGATCGCCAGCTATCACGTCCCGAAGCTCCCCCCGAGCTTCTCGATCGTGGCCGCCCTCACCGCGGCGTACGTCGGGGCCGTTGTCGTCGATCACCTGCGTCGAAGTTGGCGTTTCGGTCGCCCGGCTTTGTAGGCTTGTCCATCGTCTTAGTGGGGTTGGGGGACTATGGAGTTCGATGTCTGGAAAGCGATTGCCGGCCTGATCGTCGGCTTCACCGTCGGGCTGACGGGCATGGGCGGCGGTGCGCTCATGACGCCGATACTCGTGCTGTTCTTCGGCGTGAACCCCGGCACGGCGGTGTCGAGCGACTTGCTGACGTCGCTGATCATGAAGCCCGTCGGCGCGACGGTGCACTTCCGCCAGGGGACGGTGCACTGGTCTCTGGCGCGGTGGCTGATCATCGGGTCGGTACCAGCTGCGTTCGCGGGCGTGTTCGTGCTGAACGAGCTCGGCAGCGGTGAAGAGGTCTCGAAGCGCATCAAGACGCTGCTCGGTTGGGCGCTGATCGTCGCGGCGGTGTCGATGGTCGCACGCGCCTTGCTGAGTGCGCGCGCGATGGTGCGCTCGGACGGGAGGACGCCATCCGAGCAGACCGGCCAGATGCCGGTGAAGCGCGTCGCGACCATGCTCATCGGTCTGGCCGGCGGCTTCATCGTGGGCATGACGTCGGTGGGCTCCGGCTCGCTGATGATCGTGATGTTGCTGCTGCTGTATCCGAGGCTCTCGTCGCGCGAGCTCGTCGGCACCGACCTCGTGCAGGCGATCCCACTCGTCGGCGCGGCCACGCTCAGCCACGCGCTGTTCGGCCAGGTCGACATGGGACTGACCAGTTCTCTGCTGATCGGCAGCATCCCCGGCGTCTACGTCGGCGCGCGGGTGTCGTCCCGCGCTCCCGACGCCATCATCCGACCGGCGCTCGTCGTCATCCTCATGGCGTCCGCCTTGAAGCTGCTCGACTTCACCAACGTGGCGCTCGGCGTCTCTGTGCTGCTGATCGTGCTCGTGGGCGCGCCGCTGTGGGGTGCGACCGACGCGTCCCTCCAGTCCGACGGCCTGTGGGCCGACTCGGGGCACCGGCGCACGACGTGGGTCACGGCGCAAGCGGTCGTCGCGCCCTTCCTCGTGGGCTTCCCGCTGGCGCTGTACTACGTGGTCGTCGTGCGGCGCCGGCTGATCTCCGGTCGCCCGCCCACGCGGCCGCATCCGACCGTCGCCCTCGGAGACCTGTCCAGGTAGGTCCTCATACCCCTTGGGGGTATACTCGGGATCGATGCCCGGATATTCGCAGGACAAAGAAGCGGTCCGGCGGCGCTTGCGCCGTATCGAGGGCCAGGTGCGGGGGCTGCAGCGGATGGTCGACGACGACAGCTACTGCATCGACGTGCTCACGCAGGTGTCTGCGGTCACCAAGGCGCTGCAAGCCGTCGCGCTCGAGCTCCTCGACGACCACCTCAGCCATTGCGTCGCCGAGGCCGTCGCGGCCGGCGGTTCTGATGCCGACGCGAAGCTGACCGAAGCGTCCGAGGCGATCGCCCGACTCGTGAGATCATGAACCTCTTCGCCGCGATCTCTCCCGCGGACATCGTCGACAGCCTGAAAGAGGGCTTCTTCATGTTCTGGGAGACGCTGTGGGCACTGATCCTCGGCTTCACCCTGTCGGGCGCGGTGCAGGCCTTCGTCTCGAAAGAGGACCTGCAACGCGTGATGGGCGACCACCGCGCATCGTCCGTCGCCCGTGCGACCGGATTCGGCATGGTCTCGTCGTCGTGCTCGTACGCCGCGAGCGCGATGTCGAAGTCGCTCTTCCAGAAGGGCGCAGACTTCATCACGTCGATGGTCTTCATGTTCGCGTCGACCAACCTCGTGCTCGAGCTCGGGGTCGTGCTCGCGATCCTCATGGGGTGGCAGTTCGCCGTCGCCGAGTTCGTCGGCGGACCGATCATGATCGTGTTGCTGGTCCTCGTGGGCGGCATTGCTTTCAGCTCGCGCGAAGTGCAACGTGCTCGGACCCATCTGCAACGAGT